>NZ_JBEXPR010000019.1:0-164089 GCF_040612135.1 Streptomyces sp. NPDC006458
GATGTCTTGGAGGACAACCCTCTTCTACAGCAGCTCCGCTGCCTCGTTCACGGGCCTTGACGAACAGCCCCCGCCCTTAACTGAACGGCGTTGGCTCTAGCTGCACGACCCGGTGGCCTCGGTCACCCGCCCGGACGTCCGGCTGACCGGCTATCAGCGGCTGGAGCTGGAGCCGGGCGCGGCGGCCGGGGTGACCTTCCGCTTCCACGCCGACCTGTCGTCCTTCACGGACGCCCGGGGGCGGCGGATCGTCGAACCCGGCGAACTGGACCTGCGGCTGGGCCCGTCGAGCGCGGACGTCGCCCACCGCGCCCGTCTGCGGCTGACCGGCCCCGAGCGGCAGTTGGGCCCGGACCGTCAACTGCTGTGCGAGACGCGGGTGTCGGAACGGTCCTGACCCGCGCACAGCTGCCCGGCCGGAGCCTTCCGGCCGGGCAGGGTGTCCTCCTGAGCGCTGTGCGGGTCAGATCCGGAAGAAGACCCGGGAGAACGTGCCGGGGATGCTCTGGCCGGCGTCCTCGGCGGAAACCGACACGTTGGTGAAGCCGACGGCGGCGAGGACCACGCGCTGCCCGCCCGGGCAGTCGAGGGTACTGGCCGGCGGGGACAGCGTCAGGGAACCGGTGACCTGACCGTTCTTGCCCGAGGTGAAGTCACCACTGGCGCCGACGGGTCCACTCGCCTGCTGTTTCCTGGGATCGCTGGGGAAATTGCCCCCGTTGTTCTGGCAGGCGTAGACGGCGGTCGCGTTGGCCGAGGCCGTGACGGTCGTCGTCACGGCCTCACCGAGCCCCGCCATCTTGAAGTTGACCGAGAGCGTGCCGCTGCCGCTCGGACCACTGGCACTCGCACGCACGAAGTGGGCGCTCTGCGCCAGCGCGAGGCCACCGAAGACGCTGACGAGCAGCACGGCGAGAAGGGCGATGATGCCACGGCGTCGAAGCATGACCGATGAGCCTCCTCCAGGTCGAAGGGACATGGATTCGGGGTGGCGGTCCTGAACCTCATGCGGATCTCGGCAGTGTGGTCCCACGCTATTCACATATAGGACCGAAATGCCACACTTCGCGCTTAGTTGCCTGTTCAACTCAACTGTCGCGCCCCGCCTGTACGGTGACGGTCCGGGCACGCGCCACGACAGCGCGTCGGGCCTAGGGGCTGTCGACCGACTCGAAGCGCCACCGGTGCACCGCCCGGGTCACCAGCTCCGGGGCGGGCTCCGCCAGCTCGGGCAGCTCGGCGTCGTACGCGGCCTCCCACCAGGTGATCACCAGCACCCGGTCCTGGGGTGCGCGCAGGGTCTCCCGGCGCAGGGGTTCGACCGGGAGCGCCTGGGCGCGGGCCCAGGCGAGCAGCTCCGGGCCCCGGCCGGGCACGGCCCGCGCCTCCCACATCAGGGCGACCGTCACGGGTACAGGTTCTCCTCGCCGACCTCGTGCACATGGTCGTGGTCGTGCCCGGGGACGTGTGTGTCGGTCACCGGCAGGGAGGAGTCCGCCGAGAGGTCCCAGCTGGAGGCGGCCCGGTTGCGGGCGACCATCTCGGCGCCGAGGGCGGCCACCATCGCGCCGTTGTCGGTGCACAGCTTGGGCCGCGGCACCCGCAGCCGGATCCCGGCGCGCTCGCAGCGCTCCTGGGCGAGGGCGCGCAGCCGGGAGTTGGCGGCCACGCCACCGCCGATCATCAGGTGGTCGACGCCCTCGTCCTTGCAGGCCCGTACGGCCTTGCGGGTCAGCACGTCCACGACCGCCTCCTGGAAGGACGCCGCCACGTCGCGCACCGGCACCTCCTCGCCGGCGGCCCGCTTGGCCTCGATCCAGCGCGCCACGGACGTCTTCAGGCCGGAGAAGGAGAAGTCGTACGCCGGGTCGCGCGGCCCGGTCAGACCGCGCGGGAACGCGATGGCCCGCGGGTCGCCCTCCGTGGCGTACCGGTCGATGACCGGGCCGCCCGGGAAGCCCAGGTTCAGCACCCGGGCGATCTTGTCGAAGGCCTCGCCGGCCGCGTCGTCGATGGTGGCGCCCATCGGGCGGACGTCGGAGGTGATGTCCGAGGACAGCAGCAGCGAGGAGTGACCTCCGCTGACCAGCAGGGCCATCGTCGGCTCGGGCAGCGGGCCGTGCTCCAGCTGGTCGACGCAGATGTGCGAGGCGAGGTGGTTGACGCCGTAGAGCGGCTTGCCCAGGGCGTAGGCGTAGGCCTTGGCGGCCGAGACGCCGACCAGCAGCGCGCCCGCGAGACCCGGACCCGCGGTGACCGCGATGCCGTCGAGGTCCCGGGCGCCGACCCCGGCCTCCTTCAGGGCGCGTTCGATGGTCGGCACCATCGCCTCAAGATGGGCGCGCGAGGCCACCTCGGGAACAACGCCGCCGAACCGGGCGTGCTCGTCGACGCTGGAGGCGATCGCGTCGGCCAGCAGGGTGGTGCCGCGCACGACACCGACACCGGTCTCGTCGCAGGAGGTCTCGATCCCCAGCACGAGGGGTTCGTCAGTCATGATTCTCGGTTCCTTGTACGGTGGCCGCGCCCGCGGCGGGGCCGCTGTCGGAAGCGGTGGTCAGGCGCATCACCAGGGCGTCCACGTTCCCCGGCTGGTAGTACCCGCGCCTGAACCCGATGGGTTCGAAGCCGAAGCGCTCGTAGAGCCGCTGCGCGCGGACGTTGTCCACCCGGCACTCGAGCATGACCTCGGCGCACTCGAAGGCGGTCGCCGCCCTCAGCAGCTCGGTCAGCAGCCGCGCGCCGAGGCCGGTGCCCCAGTGGGCGCGGGCCACGGCGATGGTCTGCACGTCCCCGAGCCCGCCGGAGGCGGCCAGGCCCGCGTAGCCGACGAGCCGGCCCCCCTCCTCGGCGACCACATAGCGACGGGTCGACCCGGGCCCGCGCGCATGGGCCAGCTCGGACCAGAACATCCCGCGGGACCAGGCGTCCTCCGGGAAGAGCTCCTTCTCCAGGGCCAGCACGGGATCGATGTCCCACCAGCGCATCTCGCGCAGGGTCGTCACGGGTGCGGTCACTTCGGGGTGACCACCTTGTAGTTCTTGGGCACCTGGGCGTCCGGGCGGCGCAGATACAGCGGGCGCGGCTCGGACAGCTCGGCACCGGCCGCGAGCCGCTCCGCGGCCAGGCCGGCCAGGGCGGCGGCGGACACGTGCTCGGGCGCGTGGGCGCGGGGGAAGGTGTCCGGGTAGAGCAGCGCGCCCGCGCCGACCGCGGGCAGGTCCGCGACCTGCTCGGCGATGTCGGCGGGCCGGTCGACGGCCGGATCGGTGACCCGGGTCCGCGAGTCGGCGTACCGGGCCCAGTAGACCTCCTTGCGCCGGGCGTCGGTCGCCACGACGAAGGGGCCCTCCAGGTCCGCGGCGTAGGCGAGGCCGTCGAGCGTGCACACACCGTGCACGGGCACGCCGAGCGCGAGCCCGAAGGTGTCGGCGGTCATCAGCCCGACGCGCAGTCCCGTGTAGGGGCCGGGGCCGATGCCGACGACGATGCCGGTGACGGCGTCGAGCCGCAGCCCGGCCCCGGCCAGGACGCGGTCGACGGCGGGCAGCAGCAGCTCGCCGTGCCGGCGCGCGTCGACCTGACTCGACGAGGCGATGACATCCGCGCCGTCGTGCAGGGCGACGGTCACGGCGGGGGTGGCGGTATCCAGAGCGAGCAAGAGCACGCAAACAGCCTACGGCCACCACGCTGCGGACACGGCCGTCCCGATGGGCCGGACGGCGGCTGCTAACGTCACCACAAATCAGGACGTACGACGCAGAGGTGGACGACCGTGACAAGCTCTAGCCCGGGGTTCGTGCTCGGCCTCACCGCGGCGGCCCTGGTGACGGTCGGCTTCCTCGCCTACCAGGCCTCCGCGAACGTCCCCCCGGAGCTGGACCACGCGCACCCCGCCTCCCCCAGCGACGTCTCGTTCACCAAGGCCCCCCGGGACAGGAGGCATCCCGTCGCCCTGCCGTCCGGCTCCGGCGCGGGGGTACGCGTCGTGTACTCGCTGGACGACAACCGGATCTGGCTGGTCGGCACCGGCAACAAGGTCCGCCGCACCTTCGCCGTCGCCCCCGGCAGCGTCGATCCCGCGCCCGGCACCTACCGCGTCACCTCCCGGTCCAACCGGGTCACCGGAACGGACGGCACGCCCATCGAGCACGTCGTGCGTTTCGCGAACGTGGGCGGCGTGGCGGTCGGCTTCAGCGCGGCCGTGGACGGCTCCACCCCGCCGCCCGACCCGCGGGTGAGGACGGGCGGCATCCGCGGGTCCCGCGCGGACGGCGACGCGATGTGGTCCTTCGCGACGATCGGCCACAAGGTCGTCGTCATCCGCTAGACGTCGGCGTCGGGCGTCGGGCATCGGGCATGGGGTCCGGGGTCCGGGGTCCGGCAACCAGGGAGGCTAGGCCGCCTCGGGACGTTCCACGGGCAGCGGCGCGGGCTCGCGGGGCGGTGTGGAGACCGCTTCCGCGGCGGCACAGGCCGCGAGCAGGTCGCGCATGGACACCGCGGGCATCACGCGGGGCGTGTTCTCGTCACGTTCGATGGCCTGCACGGACGCCTCCTGGAACTGGGGGCGGGCGTGGTTAGGCAGACCTAACCACGGGCTGGCTACCATGTGACCACGCCGACGACCGAGGACGCAATATCTTCCCGACGCTTTGTCGGAAAGCCCGGGTGAACTCTCCGGGGGCGCGCCGGACCGCTCGGATCTCAGGCGGCCAGAACGGTGAGATCCACCGAGGCCCACCGCTCACCGAGGCCGGTCAGCGTCACCTGCCGCACCTCGTCGGTCGTCTCCCCCACGGCCCGGTGGATGACCACCTGGAGACGGTCGTCGGTCAGCTCCTCGACCTTCCCCTCGCCCCACTCCACGATGACCACGGACTCCGGCAGCGAGACGTCGAGATCGAGGTCCTCCATCTCGTCCAGGCCGCCGCCGAGGCGGTACGCGTCCACGTGCACGAGCGGAGGCCCGTCCCCGAGCGCGGGATGCACCCGGGCGATGACGAACGTCGGCGAGGTGACAGCCCCCCGCACGCCGAGCCCTTCCCCGAGCCCGCGGGTCAGGGTGGTCTTGCCCGCCCCGAGCTCCCCGCTGAGCATGACGAGGTCACCCGCGCGCAGCACCTTGGCCAGGCGCCGCCCGAGCTCACGCATCTGATCGGGGGAAGTGACGGTCAGCCGGGCCTCAGCCGGGCTGTGCGGTGCTGCTGCTTCCATAGCCACCCACCGTAGCCCCTGCCGGGACGGCCCCCGCACGGGTGAGCAGGTCGGCGAGCCGGTCGGTGACCACTTCCGGGTGCTCCAGCATCACCAGGTGCCCGGCGTCCGGGACGAGCACCAGCTCCGCGTCCGGCAGCAGGTCGGCGATCGCCTCGCTGTGCTCGCTCGGCGTGACCAGGTCCCGCACGCCCGCCAGCACCAGCACCGGCAGGTCCCGGAAGTGGGCGAGCGCCTCGGTCTTGTCGTGCTCGGTGAAGGCCGGGTAGAACTCCGCGACCACGTCGATCGGGGTGCCCTCGATCATCCGCTCGGCGAACCGGACGACGGCCGGGTCGACGTCCCGGGTCGCGAAGGAGTACCGCTTGATGACCCCGGCGAACAGGTCGGCCGTCGCCCGCCGGCCCTTCTCCACCAGCTCGGCCTGCTGCCCGAGCGCCTTCAGCACACCGGGCAGCACCCTGCGCACCGCGTTCACCCCGGCGACCGGCAGCCCGAAGTTCACCTCACCGAGCCGCCCCGACGACGTACCGACCAGCGCCACGGCCACCACCCGCTCCCGCACCAGCTCCGGGAACTGCGCGGCCAGCGCCATCACCGTCATCCCGCCCATGGAGTGCCCGACCAGCACGATCGGCCCCTCCGGCACGGCCGCGTCGATCACCGTCTTCAGATCCTGCCCGAGCCGGTCGATGGTCACCGGCTCGTCCCGCTCGATCTGCGCGTGCCCGCGCCCGGACCGGCCGTGGCTGCGCTGGTCCCAGTGCACGGTCCGTACGACACCCCGCAGGGCGGCCCGCTGGAAGTGCCAGGAGTCCTGGTTGAGGCAGTAGCCGTGGCTGAAGACGACCGTGACGGGCGCGGGTGCCTTGCGGCCGAACAGCCGCCGCCGGCGCGGTGCGGTTTCGCCCTGCGGGTCGATGTCGTCGACCTCGTAGTACAGCTCGGTGCCGTCGTCGGCGTACGCCTTGCCGGGAGTGCCGCGCAGCGCCCCGTACGGCCCCGCCGAGTCCAGGGCGAGGCGTGCCTTCTGGCGCATGCCGCGTCCCACGGTCATCCGCTCCAGGGCGACACCGGCCGCCGCGCCCGCCGCGACGACGCCTATCGCGACGCCCGCGATCCCGGTGGCCCGGCGCCAGTTCCCGGCCGCTCCCGCGGCGGAGGCGGCGGCCACGACGGCCTCCGCGCTGCTCTCGCTCACGTACCGCTCCTCACTCGGTGTGCCGCTGTCCGTGCCGGGGTGCTGCTGCCGTTCTACCGACGAGCTGTTGCCGTGGTGTTGCCGTGGTGCTGTGCGCCGCGCGGGTTACGCGTCCGCTTCCCCGTCGACGTAGACACGCGGGACGCGGCCGCCGATCCGGGTGACGATCTCGTAGGCGATGGTGCCCGCTGCGTTCGCCCAGTCCTGCGCGGTGGGCTCGCCGCGGTCGCCGGGGCCGAACAGGACCGCCTCGGCGCCCGCCTCCGGCTCGTCCCCGCCGAGGTCGACGACGAACTGGTCCATCGCGATACGCCCCGCCGCCGTACGCCACTTGCCGCCGACGAGGACGGGTCCGGCGCCGGAGGCGTGGCGCGGGATGCCGTCCGCGTAGCCGACCGGGATCAGGGCGAGGGTCGTGTCTCCGGTGGTGGTGTAGTGGTGGCCGTAGCTCACGCCGTGGCCGGCGGGCACGTGCTTGACCAGGGCCAGGGACGCCGACACCGTCATCACCGGGCGCAGGCCCAGCTCGGCGGGGGTGCCCAGTTCGGGGCTGGGCGAGACGCCGTAGAGCGCGATGCCCGCGCGGACCAGGTCGAAGTGGGACTCGGGCAGGGTGAGCGCGGCGGGCGAGTTGGCGATGTGCCGCACCTCGGGGCGCACCCCCTGGCCCTCGGCGTGGGCCAGCATCTCGCGGAAACCGGTGAGCTGGGCGGCGATGGAGGGATGGCCGGGCTCGTCGGCGCAGGCGAAGTGCGACCACAGCCCGGTGATCCGGATCAGCCCCTCGCGCTCGGCGCGCAGGGCCTCGGCGACCAGCTCGGCCCAGTCGCCCGGCTGGCAGCCGCCGCGCCCGAGCCCGGTGTCGGCCTTGAGCTGAACCCGCGCGGGGCGGCCCGCCGCACGGGCGGCCGCGACGACCTCGCGCAGGGCCCACAGAGCGCCGACGGACACATCGAGGTCGGCCTCGATCGCCTCGCGCCAGGGGCCGCCGGGCACCCACAGCCAGCACATGATCCTGACGTCGCGCAGCCCGGCCGCGCGCAGCGCCAGTGCCTCCTCCGGCGTGGCCGTGCCCAGCCAGGTCGCCCCCGCCGCCAGGGCCGCGCGGGCGCAGGGCAGCGCGCCGTGGCCGTAGGCGTCGGACTTCACCACGGCCATCACGGCCGCGCCGGACGCCTTCGCGCGCAGGGTACGCACATTGGACCGCAGCGCGGCCAGGTCGATCTCGGCGCGGGCACGCAGCGGTGCGGAGGGCAGGCTTGCAGTCTCAGTCATCCCGCCCAGTGTCTCAGAGCTCCCGGGCGGGCCCCCGCTCACGTGCCCGGCCGCCGCCCCCACACATACACCCGGTCCCCCTTCTTCAGCACGCGCCACAGCTTCTTGGCGTCCCCGAGCCGCAGGTTGACGCAGCCCATCGACCCGACGGTGGTGAAGATCGTCCCGTACACGGCGTGGAAGGCCTGGCCCCCGCTGAAGAACTGGGAGTAGGGCATGGGCTGGCCGTAGAGCGTCGACACATGGTTCTTGTGCCGCCAGTAGACGGTGTGCCAGCCGGTCCGCGTCCGGTAGCCGGTCCGGCCGCTGCGGATCGACACCGGCCCGTAGACGACCTTCCTCCCCTTCTGCACCCACGTCAGCTCGCGGCTGAGGTCGACACAGGCGACCCGGTGGGTCCGCACCGGGCACTTCCCGGCCGCGTTGGGGTTCCCGCGCGCGCCGACGAGCTGCATCCGCGCCCAGGTGACCGGCCCGGCGAAGCCGATCGCCGGTGTGATCCGGTACTTCAGCTGGAACGCCCGGATGGCCTTGCAGTCGGCCGCCGACTGTCTGCCGTCCACCTTCAGCTTCAGCCACTTCTCGACCTGACGCTGATAGGGCCCGGTCTGCTTGCTGCACGTCGCCCGGGCGAGGGCCTCGCCGAGGGGGACGTACTCGACGAGGTCGTAGGCCCCGGCGGCCGCCGCCCTGGGCTCCACGGCGTCCTCGCGGGCGGAGGGGGTGTGGACGCGGGGCGGCAGGGCCTGGTCGGGCGTGTCCGGTGGCCGGGCCCGCGCGGCACCGGGCACGAGTGCGATCCGGGCCTCGGGGGCGGGGGCGGGCGGCGGGTGCTCGGCCGCGGCGGCCGCGGCGGCGGGGAGCAGGGCCGTAGCGGCGAGGAGGACGGCGACGCTCCGGCACACGAGCGATCCACGGTCCCCACGGTTGGTGCGATGCACACGACTGATCACACGATCAGGAAAACCGCCGCCCATGACGGGCCGGGGCCGCCGCGCGGCGGGGTCACCCGGACGTACGCGGCACCCGCGACGCCCGCGTGATCCGGGGGACAGCCCCTAAGGTGCTCGGCATGAGCATCATCGGGGTCGGTATCGACGTGGCGGAGATCGACCGGTTCGCCGCGGCCATGGAACGCACGCCCGGACTCGCCCAACGCCTCTTCAACGACAGCGAGTTGCTGCTGCCCAGCGGGGAGCGCCGGGGCATCGCCTCGCTGGCCGCCCGGTTCGCGGCGAAGGAGGCCCTGGCCAAGGCCCTGGGTGCCCCGCCCGGACTGCTGTGGACGGACGCGGAGGTCTATGTCGAGGACAGCGGCCGGCCGCGGCTGCGGGTGGCCGGCACGGTCGCCGCCCGCGCGGCCGAACTGGGCGTCGGCACCTGGCACGTGTCGCTCAGCCACGACGCGGGCGTAGCCTCGGCGGTGGTAATCGCGGAGGGCTGACGGTCCGTCTGCCCGGGAGCGATGGCGGCCGCCGATGGCGCACGGCCGACGTGCCCGGTGGCGGTGGTGAACGCCGAGGGCTCACGGCTGGCGTGCCAGCCGGTTGCGGCGAACGCCGAGCGCTGACGCCCTGTCTGCCCGCGATACCGGCCCGCCGCAGGCTCACAGCCGACGTGCCCGACGGCGGTGGTGAACACTGAGGGCTCACGGCCGACGTGCCGGGCGGCTGCGGCGAACGCCGAGCGCTGACGCCCTGTCTGCCCGCGATACCGGCCCGCCGCAGGCTCACGGCCGACGTGCCCGACGGCGGTGGTGAACGCCGAGGGCTCACGGCCGACGTGCCGGGCGGCGGTAGTGACCGCCGCGCGCTCACAGCCGACACGCCGGGCGGCTGCGGCGAACGCCGAGCGCTGACGCCCTGTCTGCCCGATGGCGATACCGGCCCGCCGCAGACTCACAGCCGACGTGCCCGACGGCGGTGGTGAACACTGAGGGCTCACGGCCGACGTGCCGGGCGGCGGTAGTGACCGCCGAGGGCTGACGGCCTGTCTGTCCGACGGCGGTGGTGGCCGCCGCAGGCTCACGGCCGACGTGCCGGGCGGCGGCAGTAAACGCGAAGGGCTGACGCCCCGTCTGTCCCGTGGCGGTGGTGATCGTCGTGAGCTCACGGCAGACTCGTCGTCATGCGTACTGCGTACAGCGTGGAGTCGGTGAGGGCCGCCGAGCGGAGCCTGATGGCACGTCTTCCGGAGGGCGCGCTGATGCAGCGGGCCGCCGCCGGACTGGCCGCCGCCTGTGCCGGACTGCTCGGCCGGGTCTACGGCAGCCGGGTCGTCCTCCTGGTCGGCTCCGGCGACAACGGGGGTGACGCCCTCTACGCCGGTGCCCGGCTGGCCCGCAGGGGCGCGGGTGTCACGGCGGTGCTGCTCTCCCCCGAACGGGCCCATGCGCAAGGGCTGGCGGCCCTGCGCCGGGCGGGCGGCACGGTGACGGACCCGGCCGCGGCCCACGCGCCGATCGAGCGGGCCGACCTGGTGCTCGACGGCATCGTGGGCATCGGCGGCAAGGGCGGGCTGCGGCCGGAGGCCGAGCGCCTCACCGAGGCCGCCGGCCGTGCGCGGGCCGCCGTCGTCGCCGTCGACCTGCCGAGCGGGGTGGACGCCGACACGGGCGAGGTGCACGGCGCCGCGGTCCGCGCCGATCTGACGGTCACCTTCGGCACCCACAAGCCGGGCCTGCTGATCGACCCGGCGCGCGACCACGCCGGTTCGGTGCGGCTCGTCGACATCGGGCTCGAACTGCCGCAGGACGCCGAGCTGGAGGCCCTGCAGCACGAGGACGTGGCCCGGCTGCTGCCGCTGCCCTCCCCCGAGAGCGACAAGTACCGGCGGGGCGTGGTCGGCATCGCGGCGGGTTCCGCCCGCTACCCGGGGGCGGCCGTCCTCGCCGTCGCGGGCGCCCTGCGGGGCGGCGCGGGCGCGGTCCGCTATGTCGGCCCGGCCGGCGCGTCGGTGCTCGCGCGGTTCCCCGAGACGCTGGTGTCGGAGCGCGGCCCCGCGATGGCCGGGCGCGTCCAGGCCTGGGTCGTCGGCCCCGGCATCGCCGACGACACGGACACGGTCGCCGAGGTGCTGGCCTCGGACGTGCCCGTGCTGATCGACGCGGACGGCCTGCGCCTGGCGGACCGGGCGACGGTGGCCTCCCGCGAGGCCCCGACCCTGATGACCCCGCACGCCGGAGAGGCGGCCGCGCTCCTCGGGGTGACCCGCGAAGAGGTCGAGAGCGCCCGCCTGAGGTCGGCCCGCGAACTGGCGCGCCGGTACGGGGCGACCATCCTGCTGAAGGGCTCGACCACGCTGGTCGCCGAGGCAGCGGGCCCGGTCCGGGTGAACCCCACCGGCACCCCCTGGCTGGCCACGGCGGGCAGCGGCGACGTCCTCTCGGGCCTGGCCGGCTCCCTGCTGGCGGCAGGGCTCCCGCCCCGTGACGCCGGAAGCGTGGCCGCGTACCTGCACGGTCTGGCGGGCCGGTACGCGGCCGACGGCGCCCCCGTGGGGGCCCACGACGTGGCGGACGCCCTCACGGAGGCCTGGCGGGACACCCGGAGCTGAGCCGGAAGCCCGCCGTCGGCCCCGCCGGGCCCTACTCCACCGTCACCGACTTCGCCAGGTTCCGCGGCTGGTCCACCTCGTTGCCCCGGGCCGTGGCCAGCTCGCAGGCGAAGACCTGGAGCGGGACCGTGGCCACCAGGGGCTGAAGGAGCGTCGGGGTCGCGGGGACACGGATCAGATGGTCGGCGTACGGCACGACCGCCTCGTCCCCCTCCTCGGCGATCACGATCGTGCGGGCACCCCGCGCCCGGATCTCCTGGATGTTGGACACGATCTTGTCGTGCAGCACGGAACGGCCGCGCGGCGACGGTACGACCACCACGACCGGCACGCCCTCCTCGATCAGCGCGATCGGGCCGTGCTTGAGCTCGCCCGCCGCGAAGCCCTCGGCGTGCATATAGGCGAGTTCCTTCAGCTTGAGCGCACCCTCCAGGGCCACCGGATAGCCCACGTGCCGGCCGAGGAACAGGACGGTGTCACGGTCGGCCAGGGAGCGGGCCAGCGCCCGGACCGGCTCCATGGTCCGCAGGACCTCCTCCACCTCCGAGGAGATCTTCGCCAGGTCCCGCACGACGGCCCGGATCTCGTCGCCCCACTTGGTGCCGCGTACCTGGCCCAGATACAGGGCGACCAGATAGCAGGCGACCAGCTGCGTCAGGAACGCCTTCGTCGAGGCGACCGCCACCTCCGGCCCGGCGTGCGTGTAGAGCACGGCGTCGGACTCGCGCGGGATCGTCGAGCCGTTGGTGTTGCAGATGGCCAGCACCTTGGAGCCCTGCTCACGGGCGTGCCGCAGGGCCATCAGCGTGTCCATGGTCTCGCCGGACTGGGAGATCGCGATCACCAGCGAGCGGGAGTCCAGGATCGGGTCCCGGTAGCGGAACTCGCTGGCCAGCTCCACCTCGCAGGGAATGCGCGTCCAGTGCTCGATGGCGTACTTGGCGATCAGCCCCGCGTGGTACGCCGTGCCGCACGCGACGATGACGACCTTGTCCACCTCGCGCAGCTCGGCGGCGCCGATGCGGACCTCGTCGAGGGTGAGCGAACCGGCCGCGTCGATGCGGCCCAGCAGGGTGTCGGCGACCGCCTTGGGCTGCTCGGCGATCTCCTTGAGCATGAAGTAGTCGTAGCCCCCCTTCTCCGCGGCCGACGCGTCCCAGTCGACGTGGTAGGAGCGCACCTCGGCCGGGCTGCCGTCGAAGCCGGTCACCGTGACGCCGTCCCGGCGCAGCTCCACCACCTGGTCCTGGCCCAGCTCGATCGCCGAGCGGGTGTGGGCGATGAAGGCGGCGACGTCCGAGGCCAGGAAGGCCTCGCCCTCGCCGACACCCACCACCAGCGGCGAGTTCCGCCGCGCCCCCACCACCACGTCCGGCTCGTCGGCGTGCACCGCGACCAGCGTGAACGCGCCTTCCAGCCGACGGCACACCAGCCGCATCGCCGCCGCCAGATCGGCGGTCGCGGAGAACTCCTCCGCCAGCAGGTGCGCCACCACCTCGGTGTCCGTCTCCGACGCCAGCCGGTGGCCGCGCTCGGCGAGTTCGGCCCGCAGCAGCGCGAAGTTCTCGATGATCCCGTTGTGCACGACGGCCACCCGGCCGGCGTTGTCCAGGTGAGGGTGGGCGTTGGCGTCGGTCGGGCCGCCGTGGGTGGCCCAGCGGGTGTGCCCGATACCGGTGGAACCGGCCGGCAGCGGGTGCTCGGCCAGCTCCTTCTCCAGGTTGACCAGCTTTCCGGCCTTCTTCGCGGCGGCCAGTCCGCCGTCCGCGAGCACGGCGACACCCCCCGAGTCGTAGCCCCGGTACTCCAGACGCTTCAGCCCGGCCATCACGACGTCCAGCGCCGACTGCGGCCCTACGTATCCCACGATTCCGCACATGTTCCGCAGCCTACGATCGAAGAGGTGCCCGAACACGGTGCCGCGTGCCCGATTTCGGAAATAATCAGCCCGGTTCCGCCCCTCGCGGCGCCGCTTCCGCCCCGTCCACCCCCGATGGAGCCCGGATCCAAGGTGACGGAGCACACCCACCACGCCGTTCAAACTCCGTTAACAATGGACTGTGATCTCTCCGGTCTCCTCGATGCCCCGGAGCGCCCACCGGCCCAGGCCGGAGGCGACTCCCTACGTCGACCTCACCCGCGCCGAGTGGAGCGCGCTGCGTGACAAGACGCCGCTTCCGCTCAGCGCCGAAGAGGTCGAGAAGCTGCGCGGCCTCGGCGATGTCATCGACCTCGACGAGGTGCGTGACATCTACCTGCCGCTGTCCCGGCTGCTCAATCTCTACGTCGGCGCCACCGACGGACTGCGCGGCGCGCTGAACACCTTCCTCGGCGAACAGGGCTCGCAGTCCGGCACGCCCTTCGTCATAGGGGTCGCCGGTTCGGTCGCGGTCGGCAAGTCGACCGTGGCCCGCCTCCTGCAGGCGCTGCTGTCCCGCTGGCCCGAGCACCCGCGCGTGGAGCTGGTCACCACCGACGGCTTCCTGCTGCCCACCCATGAGCTCCAGGCGCGCGGCCTGATGTCGCGCAAGGGCTTCCCGGAGTCCTACGACCGCCGGGCGCTGACCCGGTTCGTCGCCGACATCAAGGCCGGCAAGGCCGAGGTGACCGCGCCGGTCTACTCCCACCTGATCTACGACATCGTCCCCGGCGAGAAGCTCACCGTGCGCCGCCCGGACATCCTGATCGTGGAGGGCCTGAACGTCCTGCAGCCCGCCCTGCCCGGCAAGGACGGCCGCACCCGGGTCGGCCTCGCCGACTACTTCGACTTCAGCGTGTACGTCGACGCCCGGGTCGAGGACATCGAGCGCTGGTACCTCAACCGCTTCAAGCGGCTGCGCGAGACGGCGTTCCAGAACCCGTCCTCGTACTTCCGCAAGTACACCCAGGTCTCCGAGGACGAGGCGATGGACTACGCGCGCGCGATGTGGCGCACCATCAACAAGCCCAACCTGGTCGAGAACATCGCCCCCACCCGGGGCCGCGCCGCCCTGGTCCTCCGCAAGGGCCCGGACCACAAGGTGCAGAAGCTGTCCCTGCGAAAGCTCTGAGGGGCGCCTGCTAGAAAGGGCGCATGCTGCATCTGCGCCTGATCACACCGGCCGAGAAGACCGAGGTCGTGGTCCGGCTGATCGAGAAGACGGTCGGCACCACGCATTTGGTCGTGGTGCCGGGCGCCGCCCGCAACCCCGCCGGGGATGTCGTCATGTGCGACGTGGCCCGCGAGGCCGCCGACGAACTCATCGGCAGTCTTCAGGAGTTGCGGCTCGACGCGACGGGTTCGATCGCCGTCGAGAACATCGACCTGTCGCTGTCCAAGCGGGCGGACAAGGCCGAGAAGGAGGCACCAGGCGAGGCGGCCGACGCGGTCCTGTGGGAGCACCTGACGGATGTGACCCATGAGGAGTCGACCCTCAGCTTCACGTACGTCAGCTTCCTGACCGTGGCCACGATGCTCGCGGCCTGCGGTGTCATGCTCGACAACGCCATCCTGATCGTGGGGGCCATGGCCGTCGGCCCGGAGTTCGGGCCGCTGGCCGGCATCTGCACGGCCCTGGTGCAGCGCACCCCGCGGCTCGTGTGGCGCTCGCTGTGGGCGCTGCTCGCCGGGTTCGCCGTCGCCATGCTGCTGACCGCCGGCTTCGGCTGGCTGATGGACGCCCTCGGCCTGTTCGAGAAGGACATGATCGAGGCGGACCGTCCCAACACCGCCTTCATCTGGCAGCCCGACATGATGTCCTTCGTGGTGGCGTTCCTCGCCGGCATCGCCGGGACCCTGTCCCTGACCTCGGCCAAGTCGGGTGCCCTGATCGGCGTGGCCATCTCGGTCACCACCGTTCCGGCGGCCGCCAACGCCGCGATGGCCTTCACCTACGCCGACTACTCCCAGACCTGGGGCTCCACGGCCCAGCTCCTGGCCAACCTCGGCGGAATCATCACCGCGGGCACCCTGACCCTCCTGACCCAGAAATGGTTCTGGGCCAGACAACGCAGCACCACACACCGAGCCTGAGGGCAAACGCCCGCCCGGGGACGCGGGGCTCCGCTCCATACGCGGCTCAGCCCCGCAGAACCCCCAGAACCCCGCCCCACCCAGGGGAGCGGGGCTCTGCTCGACATGCGGCTCCGCCGCGCGGGCGCAGCAGACCACGACGACCCGCAGCCCACAACGCACAGAACCCCACTCAACCCAGGAGCGCGCGGAACCGCGCGACCGAGGGCGAAGCCCTCAAGGGGCGCGGGGAACTGCGCGATCAACCCCGACGAACGATCAGCCCGCCACGCACAGAACCCGGCACCCCCGGCCCGGCCCCCGAATCAGCCCAGCGCGGACTTCACCGCATCGGCCAGCCGCCCCGCCACAGACCGCGCCTGATCGATGTCGGCCGCCTCCACCATGACCCGGACCAACGGCTCCGTCCCGGACGGCCGCAGCAGCACGCGCCCGGTCGCCCCCAACTCCCGCTCCGCCTCGGAAACGGCCGCGGCCAGCTCCACGGAGGTCGACACCCGGGACCTGTCCACATCGGGCACGTTGACGAGCACCTGCGGCAACCGCTCCATGACCCCCGCCAGCTCCCGCAGCGAACGCCCCGTCTCGGCGACCCGCGCGGCCAGCATCAGCCCGGTCAGCGTGCCGTCACCGGTCGTCGCGTGGTCGAGGATGATCACGTGACCGGACTGCTCACCGCCGAGCGCGTACCCGTGGGCCTTCATCTCCTCCAGCACATAGCGGTCACCGACCGCCGTCTGCAGCAGCTGGATGCCCTCCCGCTCCAGCGCCAGCTTGAAGCCGAGGTTGGACATGACGGTCGCGACAACCGTGTCCGCCCGCAGCACCCCTCGCTCGCGCATGGCGAGGGCGAGGACGGCGAGGATCTGGTCGCCGTCGATCTCCTCACCGGTGTGGTCCACGGCGAGGCAGCGGTCCGCGTCACCGTCGTGCGCGATGCCGAGGGCGGCCCCGTGCTCGACGACCGCGGCCTTGAGCTTGCCGAGGTGGGTGGAACCGCAGCCGTCGTTGATGTTGAGCCCGTCCGGCTCGGCCCCGATGGTGACGATCTCGGCGCCGGCCCGGGAGAACGCCTCGGGCGAGACCCGCGCGGCCGCGCCGTGCGCCTCGTCGAGGACGATCTTCAGCCCGTCGAGCCGGTTCGGGAGCACGCCGAGGAGGTGGGCGACGTACTTGTCGAAGCCCTCGTCGTAGCTGCGCACCCGTCCGACGCCCGATCCGGTCGGCCGGTCCCACGGCGCGCCGGTGCGGTGCTCCTCGTAGACGGACTCGATCCGGTCCTCCAGCTCGTCGGCGAGCTTGTGGCCGCCGCGGGCGAAGAACTTGATGCCGTTGTCGGGCATGGCGTTGTGGCTGGCGGAGAGCATGACGCCCAGGTCGGCACCGAGCACGCCGGTCAGGTAGGCGACGGCGGGCGTCGGCAGCACGCCGACCCGCAGCACGTCCACACCGGCACTGGCCAGACCCGCCACGACGGCGGCCTCCAGGAACTCCCCGGACGCGCGCGGGTCCCGTCCGACCACCGCGGTCGGCCGGTGGCCCTCGAAGGTCCCCGCCTCGGCCAGCACATGAGCCGCCGCGACGGAGAGACCGAGGGCCAGCTCGGCCGTCAGATCCGCGTTGGCGACACCGCGCACGCCGTCCGTGCCGAAGAGTCGTCCCACTTGTCCTCCTGAGAAAAGCGTCCGTTCGGGAAACCGTGCCGGTGCGGCCCGCACGGCTGCCCTTCCCCGGGCCCTCGATGCCCGGGGCGTCACATCACACAAGCCGCAGAACGTCTTGTGTCGTTATACGCCCATCGCTGGGATAAACGAACGCCCCGACGGCACTGTGGCGTGCCGCCGGGGCGTTCGAAGTACGCAGGCGGGGCAAGGGCCCCGCAGTCGTACGAGCAGGCAGCGAAGCTTAACGCTTGCTGTACTGCGGAGCCTTGCGGGCCTTCTTCAGACCGGCCTTCTTGCGCTCGACCGCACGGTCGTCGCGCTTGAGGAAGCCGGCCTTCTTCAGCGGGCCGCGGTTGTTGTCGACGTCGGCCTCGTTCAGCGCGCGGGCGACACCGAGACGGAGCGCACCGGCCTGACCGGAGACGCCGCCACCCGCGATGCGGGCGATGACGTCGTAGCGGCCCTCGAGCTCGAGAACCTTGAACGGCTCGTTGACTTCCTGCTGGTGCACCTTGTTCGGGAAGTAGTCCTCGAGGGTGCGACCGTTGATCTTCCACTTGCCGGTGCCCGGGACGATCCGGACACGGGCGATGGCGTTCTTGCGGCGGCCCAGGCCGGCGGCCGGCTGGGGCTCACCGAAGCGCGAGGCGAGGGACTCGGAGGTGTACTCACCCTCCACCGGAACCTCGGACTCGGTGGTGTAGCTGTCGATGTCAAGCTCTTCGAGCGGCTGCTCGGCAGTGGTCTCGGCCACGATGCTCCTCAGATTCTCTTCGGTCTTAGGGGGTGGCCGGACTTACTGCGCGACCTGGGTGATCTCGAACGGCACCGGCTGCTGGGCAGCGTGCGGGTGCTGGTCGCCCGAGTAGACCTTCAGCTTCGAGAGCATCTGACGGCCCAGGGTGTTCTTGGGGAGCATGCCCTTGACGGCCTTCTCGATGGCCTTCTCGGGGTTCTTCGCCAGCAGCTCGTCGTAGCGGACGGAGCGCAGACCACCCGGGTAGCCGGAGTGGCGGTACGCCATCTTCTGGGTCCGCTTGTTGCCGGACAGGTGCACCTTGTCGGCGTTGATGATGATGACGAAGTCACCGGTGTCGACGTGAGGGGCGTAGATCGGCTTGTGCTTGCCGCGCAGGATGGAGGCGGCGGTGCTGGCGAGACGGCCGAGGACAACGTCCTGGGCGTCGATGACGTGCCACTGGCGCGTCACATCGCCGGGCTTGGGGCTGTACGTACGCACGGTTCGTAGCCTTCGCTTCTTCAGTGAATGGTCCTGACAGGTCACCGAAGACGATCACGACAGCCGAGACCGCACTGCGGTGACGCAAACCGCGTGCTGGTCGCTGGTCATCGGCCCGGTGGACCGGTGTAAGGGCCCGTCCCGTGAGAATGAGCAAGCCAATACACAACGAACACGCAGGATACCTACGACGCCACGCCCGGGTCAAAACGAGGTGGGACGCCGCCGGTGCCGACTGCGCAAGACACCCACTCTACTGGTCTGGCGGCGCGCCGTCCCCTCTAAGATGCGCCCCATGAGCTATGGGCAGGGGGGACCCCAGTCCCAGTGGGATCCCTGGAAACCGCATTCGCAACAGCAGACCTGGAGCAGCGGCGGCGACGGAACCCCGGACTGGGCGGCACTGGCGGAGGCGTCGGAGGCACGCAACAAGCGGCGGCGGCTGCTGTTCATCGTCGGGGGCGCGCTGGCCACCGTGGCGGTGGGCACGGCGGTCGCGGTCGCCGTGGTCTCGGCGAACGACGGCGGCGCGGAGGCGGGCCAGCCGGCCTCACGGCTGCCCTCGACGGCGGACATCCCGAGCTCCACCGGCCCCGCGCCCTCCTTCGAGCCCACCACGGCCCCGCCGCCGCTGGACCCGAAGGACTTCATCGCGTCCAAGAACAAGGACACGGCCCCGCTCAGCCCGGACATCCTCTTCCCGGGCACCCAGCTGACCATGGGCGAGACCGTCTACCGCAAGGGCCCGACCGCGGACGGCAAGAACTGCGCCACGGGCACCCAGGGCACGCTCCCCAAGGTCCTCAAGGCCAACGACTGCCGGCGCCTGCTGCGGGTGACGTACGTCAAGGGCGACGTCGCGGTGACCGTCGGCGTGGCCGTCTTCGACACCGAGGACCAGGCCACCGCGGCCAAGGGCCAGGCCGACTCCAAGAGCCTCGTGCGCGCCCTGTCCGGCAACGGTGTCAAGAACTTCTGCGACGGCGCCGTCTGCCGCTCCACCACCAACAGCTACGGCCGCTACGCGTACTTCACGGTGGCCGGCTTCACCAACGGCAAGGACGTCACCACCAAGGACACCCAGGTGTTCGCGCAGGGTGACGATCTGGCGGAGTTCACCTTCCGCCAGATCCGCCGCCGCGGCGAGGCGCAGGCCTCGGCGGCCGCCCAGCAGTAGCCGGGACGGTGGCCGGGCCCCGGGCCCCCGGACCCGGGCACCGTGCCGCTCAGCGGTGTTTCAGGCGCAGCCGGATCGGCACGACCGCCGACTCCAGCTGCGTCCGCAGCGTCATCTTCGACGTGCCCTCCATCCGCTCCTCGAAGCGGATCGGGATCTCCACGGCCCGGTGCCCGGCGCGCACGGCCTTGTACTTCAGCTCCACCTGGAAGCTGTAGCCCGCGCTGTCCAGGGCGGACAGGTCCACGTCGTGCAGCGTGGCGGCCGCCCACAGGTTGAAGCCGGCGGTGATGTCGCGGATGTCGGTGCCGAGCACCGTGCGGGCGTAGCGGTTGGCGAACCGGGAGAGCAGCACCCGGTGCCGGCCCCAGTCCTCGTCCAGGGCGCCGCCCTCGACGTACCGGCTGCCGATCACCAGGCCGACCCCCTCGGTCACCGCCCGCTCCAGCATGCGCGGGACGGCCTCCACCGGGTGGGAGCCGTCGGCGTCCATCTGGACCACGTACGCGGCGCCCTCGGCGAGCGCGGCGCTCATCCCGGCCACGTAGGCGCGGCCGAGCCCGTCCTTCTCGGTGCGGTGCAGCACGCTCATGCGCGGGCCGTCCGCGTTGTACTTCTCGGCGAGCTCCTCGGCGATGCGACCCGTGCCGTCCGGGCTGGAGTCGTCGACGATCTTCAGATGCAGTCCGGGCAGAGGCAGCGACAGCACCGCCTCGGCCATGCGCGGCAGATTGCCCGCCTCGTTGTAGGTGGGCATCACTATGGTGACGCGGATGCCCTCCGGGTCGTACGTCATTCTCTTCCCTCCCCTGTGGGCGCAGGCCAGCCCTGCGCCCGGTACTGCGGCCACTGGTCGTCCCCCCGTCGGCCCCCTCGCCGGTCAGGAGGACTTGGCCCAGATCTGGTAGAAACCGGTCCCGCCCGAAACCTGGTAGGGAACCCTGCCGATCAGGCGGTAGTTGCCGCTGTCGGTGATCTCCCGCGCGAGGAACTTCTCCAGGTCCGGGGTGGCGATGCCGTCCAGCAGGATGAGGTCGAAATACCCGTCCTTGATGGCCAGGCTGTACGCCTCCCTGCCCTCGTGGGGCCTGCCCTTCTTGTCGGAGTAGCCGAAGCCGTACGTCGACGACCACTGCGAGTGGCTGGTCTTGTCCCTCAGGTAGTAGGTCGGCACCTCGTAGGTCGCACCGAGGTAGTGGCCGTTCGGTTTCATGTACGGCTCGATCGCCCGGGCCATCAAGCTGGAGTCGGGCCACAACCCGAAGCGCCACTCGGACTGGGAGACGCCCAGGCACAGCGCCGACACCCAGATCAGGATGCCCAGCTGCGGATAGCGGAAGTGCTTGCCGACCAGCCGGATCACCCCGACCCCGGCCATCGGCGCGGCGAAGAGCAGACCGAAGTCCAGGTGCTTGTAGAGCGAGACCGCCGTATGCAGCCGGATCTGGTACGCCGGTGCCAACAGCGCGGTGCAGGTCAGCACCAGGCCGAGCACCGCGCGCCAGCGCCAGCCGGGGCCCATCAGACCGTAGGAGCGCGGGGACTCGTTCATCCGGCCGCGCAGCACATACGCGATCGAACCCGCGACGGCGGTCGCGAACATCAGCCCGCCCCACTCGGCGGACTTCTCGATCAGCGACCACGTCGAGTCCGTGCCGTGCTGGCGGTTGGTGGTGGTCTGCCGCACACCGGCGAGCACGTCCGTGTACAGCAGACCGACGCCGACCAGGGCGGCCGTGCCCAGGCCCAGCACGAAGGCCCGCACCACACAGGCCCAGCCCCGGTGGTGCCAGGCGGTCAGCGCGGCGAGCACCACCAGCGTGGGCAGATAGAGCGCGGAGGCGTACTTCACGGCGACCGCGAGCACCATCACCGGCGCGGCGAGCAGCACCGCCACCACGGGAGCCCGGCCGGTGCGCACGATGATCCACGCCGACAGCGCCAGCAGGAAGATAGCGGGGGCGTCGTAGGTGGCGAAGAAGCCGAGCACGATGCTGGGCTGGGTGACCGCGAACAGCGCCGCGGCCGCCAGCGCGACCCGCTCGTTGAACAGGCGCCGGGTGAAGGAGTACAGCAGGGCGGTCGACCCGAGCATGCAGGCCAGGCTGAGCAGGCGGGCGCCGGTCAGGCCCAACAAGCCGTCCACGAAGGCGGCAGCCACCGGGTACAGCGTCGGGGCGCCGGAGAAGTACTTCTCGTAGCCGTTGTTCAGCGGTGTGCCGTTGGTCCAGTGATCGATGATGTTGTGGCCGGCGCTCAGGTAGAGGGCCTCGTCCTGGAAGGCCGTGTTGGACAGCCGGAGCGAGAGCACCGCCTGGATCGCCAGGACGACGAGCAGGATGCCCCGGCTGACCCAGTCGCGGCGCCGGCTGGGCTTGTCGTCCCAGCCCGCCTCGGGCGTCTCGGGCACGTGGTACGCGGCCTGCGGCGGCTCCTCCTGCGCGATGGCGGCCTGCGGCAGGTGCGCGCCGGGGTCGTCGTGGCCGTCCGGCTGCTCGGGGACACCGCCCTCGTGCGGCTGCTGCTGGTACGGGTGGAGCTGGGTGACGTGGGCGGTGTCCTGCTGGTGGTACGCCTGCACGTATGGCTGCTGGGTCGGGTCGAGGTAGGGCTGTTGGTGGGCATCAGGGCCTGGCGGCCGCTGATACGACTGCTCGTACGGCTGGTGTTGCGTGTCCTGATAGGCCGGCTCGTACGGCTGCTGCTCCGTGTCCTGATAGGCCTGCTCGTACCGCTGCCCGTAATCCTGCTCGTGCGGCGGCCGGCTCTGCGGCTGCTGGGGGATGTACCCGTCGGAGTTGAACCAGACGCCGGTCTGCTCGTCCTCCGCGTAGGGGTCGTACGGCTGCGGCGTGTAGTGCTCGTGTCGGGAGGTCATCACGGCTTCCGTACGTCGAAGCCGAACCGGTCGTCGGCGGCCAGGCGCTTGAACTCCTCCAGCGCCAGCGGGCTCGCCTCCAGCCGCCAGTCGGCACGCTTGTTGTGGTTGAACCAGATGAAGCCGAGCAGGTCCTCGTCCGCCGCCACGCTCTCGAACAGGATCTGGATGTCCGCGCGGCGCCGCTCACCGGGCATGGCGGCGGTCTCCAGAAGGATCATCGGCTTCTTGGTGAAGGTGCGCACCTGGTCACGGGTCGGCCCGAAGACGCTGTCGAACGCGTTGGGCTGCTCGATGGTCCAGTAGCCGATCAGCCCGACCCAGTCGACATAGCCGTCGCCCGGGTAGTAAGGCTTCAGACGGACGCTCGCGACCGGGTTGACGATGTTGGGCGACCAGGCCCAGATCACGTTGGTGGCGCCGACCTCGATGAACGCCTCGTGGATGTGCCGCCAGGCGGCCACGAAGTCCTCGGGGGTCGTGTACTTGGTGCCCCACTTCTCCCAGTGGCCGTTGAACTCGTCGGCGAAGGAGATCACGACGGGCAGGTTCAGTTTGCGGACGGCGGTGGCGTACTCCTTGAGGTACGCGTCCGAGCGGCCGGCGGCGATGTCCTTGAGGGAGACGTCGAACGGCTCCCAGGACACCAGCGTCAGGGCGTCCTGGCCCCAGGCGTTGCGCACACCTGTGGCGTCGAAGCCGTCGCCCCAGGCGGCGTAGTACTCGATCAGGTTCGGCTTCTTGCCGACCATGTCGGAGTAGGCCCGGTAGCCGTCCATGGAGTTCGGCGCGCCCTCGACGGCGGCGCCGAAGTATTTCTTCTCCGGCCTGAGCAGGGGCATGACGTCGTAGGGGACGCTCTCCTCGGCGCCCTCGGAGACCTGGCCGCCGGACTTGTCGCCGCCGCCGGCCGGGCCGTCGTCGTCCTCGCCGAGCAGCGAGCAGCCGCTGAGCGCGAGCAGCAGGGTCAGACAGGCCGAGACGGCTGCCGTACGGGTACGGGTGGGGAAGGGCATCAGGCCGTCGCCTCCGCGCGGGGCTGGACCAGGACGCGTCCCACGACCAGCGCGTAGAACAGCCCGGAGGACAGGATCAGCGCGAAGTCGGGGGCGTCCATGGTGAAGGTGCGGTACACCGCAGCGAGGACCCAGATCAGGGCCGTGCCGCCGCTCCAGACCCACATGCCGATCCAGAACCGCCGGGTCTTGTTCTTCTTGGCCCCCGAGGAGCCGGTGGGCTGCCATCCCATGCGGTTCCTCCGCAGGATGTCCCAGATGGCGAAGACGTGCGCCCAGCCGTACATCATGCGGGCGGCCCATGCCTCCAGCCGGTAGGGCGCCTTGTGCCACATGGGGAAGACGATCGTGGTGTAGACGATGCTGGGCGCCACCAGGAGCAGATGCTCCACCATCAGCTTCTCCGGCATGGCCAGCAGCAGCACGATCGGGATCACCGGGGCGGCGAAGGTGAACAGCGCCGTGTGGATGTAGTAGAAGAAGCCGGACATGTAGCAGAGCCGGCTGGACAGCCTGATCTTCGCCCGCCAGAACTTTTCGCTGCCGAGCAGGCTCATGGAGCCGGAGCACCAGCGGTACTGCTGGTTGAAGAAGGCGCCCGCGCTGTCGGGGCACACGCCCGTCGACACCGCGATCGGCACATAACGCAGGTCCCAGCCGAGGTTGCGCAGGTCGAAGCCGGTGTGCACGTCCTCGGAGTGCTCGATCAGCGTCGTACCGCCGTTGGTCTCCAGCGCGGCACGCCGGTAGATCGCACAGCTGCCGACGCAGATCGCGCCGTCGCTGCCCTGCCGGGAGACCTGCACGGAGCGGTAGAAGAGTTCCTGCACGGCTCCGGCGCCGCGCTCGATCCAGTTCTGCGAGTCCAGCACGCGGAAGTACTGCGGCGACTGGACGATGCCGATGCGCGGGTCCTCCGCCATGTACGGCAGCAGTTCCTCCAGCAGGTCGGCGCGCGGGGTGAAGTCCGCGTCCAGGATGAGGATGAACTCACCGGTGGACCGGGCGAAGCCGTAGTGCAGATTGCCGGCCTTCTTGAACCAGCCGCGGTTGTCCCGGGTGCCGTAGCGGAACCCGAAGTCGCGGGCCATGGCCTCCAGCTCGGGGCTGGCGGAGTCGTCGAGCACGAACGGGACGCAGAGGCCCGGGTAGTGGTCGGCCATCTCCCGCACATGCCGCCAGGTGTTGTGCAGCACCTCGATGGGCTCGCCGCACACCGGCAGGAACACGTCCACCGTCGGATACACCTGGGGCCGCCAGTTGTGCACCAGGCGCTTGTGGTGGCCGATGTCGAAGTCGCGGGTGAAGCCGTTCACCCGCAGCGACACCAGGTAGTAGAGGACCGTGAACACCAGCAGCGGCGTGTAGATCCACAGCAGCGGCGTGGACTGCGCGAGCTTGAACTGGCTCATCGTCAGACAGCAGAAACTGACCAGCGAACTGATGGTCAGAATCCACAGATACCGGCGCGCGTACGAGTACTTCTCACGGTCCGACGGCGGCAGCGGCAGCAGGCCCAGCGAGCCCGTCCCCGCGCGACCCGCCCTGCGGCGGCCGCCGTTCTGGCGCACGGCACGACGCCCTTCGGCCCGTACGGGACCCACTGAACTCATGGCGAAGCAACCCACCCCGGGTCTAACCGACCCATCGACCCCCACCCCTCGCCCGGCCTCCCCATTCGAACCTATGGCCGAGCACGGCAAGGCTATACGAGAGGTGTGAATGCCGTAAGGGAAAAGTGAATGGTTACGTCAGGTAAGTCGCCATATGGCCCGATATTTATCGGTGAAGAGGAGGTAACTAACAGGTTTCACACCCGGATGAACCAGACAGAGAACGTCGATTCCGGGCCTCCTTGCTCCGCGCCGCGAGCAACTCGTCGGCCGGGTAACCGACTTCCTCCAGCGTCAGCCCGTGCGGCCGTACGACATGGACCGCGGAGTCCCGCACACCCGCGGCGAGCACCTTGGCCGGCCAGTCGGCCGGGCGGTGGCCGTCGCCGACGAAGAGCAGGGCGCCGATCAGGGAGCGGACCATGTTGTGGCAGAAGGCGTCGGCGCGGACCGTGGCGGTGACGATCCCGTCCTCGCCCCGGACCAGGCTCAGTTCCTGCAGCGTCCGGATCGTCGTGGCACCCTCACGCTTCTTGCAGTACGCCGCGAAGTCGTGCTCCCCCAGCAGCCCCCGGGCCGCCTCGTTCATCGCGTCGACGTCGAGCGGCCAGTCGTGCCACAGCACATGCCCCCGCAGCAGCGGGTCGACCCCGCCCGGGTTGTCGGTGACCCGGTAGGCGTAGCGCCGCCAGACCGCCGAGAAACGCGCGTTGAACCCGCTGGGGGCCTCCCGCAGCGCCCACACCCGTACGTCCCGGCTCAGCCGCCCGGCCATCCGCTTGAGCAGCTTCTCGTGATGCTCGCGCCACACCGCCTCCGGCAGGTCCACATGCGCGACCTGCCCCCGCGCGTGCACCCCGGCATCGGTCCGCCCGGCGACCGTCAGCTCATAGGTCTCCCGCGACCGGGTCACCGTCCGCAGGGCGTCCTCGATCTCCCCCTGCACGGTACGCCGCCCACCGGCCTGCTTGGCCCACCCGGAGAACTCGGAGCCGTCATAGGACAGGTCGAGACGGACACGGACGTAACCGGGCGCTGCTTCATCACTCACGTGGAGATCCTCTCAGGAACACAGAAGCGGGCCCGCTCCTCGAAAGGAGCAGGCCCGCGAACGCCCCGTTTGGAAGGGGCGCGGAGAGCTGCGCGACAAGCCACGACCAAAGCCGCAGCCGCAAACCGCGCAGCCACCCCGCAGAACGCTTACGCGTCCTTCGACTCCTCGGCGGAAGCCTCAACGGCGTCGTCGGCCTTGGTCTCCTCGACCTTGGTCTCCTCCGCCTCCTTGACCGCACGCTTCGTGGCGGCCTCGGCCTCACCGGTCGCCTGCTGGGCAACCGTCAGCGCCTCGACCAGCTCGATGACAGCCATGGGCGCGTTGTCGCCACGACGGTTACCGATCTTGGTGATGCGGGTGTAGCCACCGGGACGGTTCTCGTACCGCGGGCCGATCTCGGTGAAGAGCGTGTGGACGATGCTCTTGTCCGTGATGACCTGGAGCACCTGACGGCGGTTGTGAAGGTCGCCCTTCTTCGCCTTGGTGACCAGACGCTCGGCGTACGGGCGCAGGCGGCGGGCCTTCGCCTCGGTGGTGGTGATGCGGCCGTGCTCGAAGAGGCTCTTCGCCAGGTTCGCGAGGAGCAGCTTCTCGTGCGCGGCGCTGCCGCCCAGACGGGCACCCTTGGTGGGCTTCGGCATGGTTCTTCTCCTGTGTGTCTGCCCCGGCCGTACGAGGTACCGGGGTCAGTATCTGAGCGGACGGTTGTCCGTCAGAGATCCGGGAGTCGCCCCGAAGGGCGCTCCCGGAAGGGGCGCGGGGCACCTGTCGATGTGCGGCTCCGCCGCGTGGGCGCGACCGGCCGAAACCGGCCCGCAGACGCGGTACGGCCTCCCCGCGAAGTGCTTAGTACTGCTCGGTCTCGACGAACCCGGCGTCCGCGTCGTCATCCGCGCCGAAGGCGTCAGCCGCAGCGGTCGGGTCGAATCCGGGCGGGCTGTCCTTGAGGGCCAGGCCCATGCCGGCCAGCTTCGCCTTGACCTCGTCGATGGACTTCGCACCGAAGTTGCGGATGTCCAGCAGGTCGGCCTCGGAACGAGCCACGAGCTCACCCACGGAGTGGATGCCCTCGCGCTTGAGGCAGTTGTAGGAGCGGACCGTGAGCTCCAGCTCCTCGATCGGCAGCGCCAGGTCGGCGGCAAGGGCGGCGTCCGTGGGGGACGGGCCCATGTCGATGCCCTCGGCGTCGATGTTCAGCTCGCGGGCGAGACCGAACAGCTCGACCAGGGTCTTACCGGCGGAGGCCATGGCGTCACGCGGACGCATCGCCTGCTTGGTCTCGACGTCGACGATCAGCTTGTCGAAGTCGGTGCGCTGCTCGACACGGGTCGCCTCGACCTTGTACGTGACCTTGAGCACCGGCGAGTAGATGGAGTCGACCGGGATACGGCCGATCTCCTGGCCCACCTGCTTGTTCTGCACGGCGGAGACGTAGCCGCGACCGCGCTCGACGGTCAGCTCCATCTCCAGCTTGCCCTTGCCGTTGAGCGTGGCGAGGACGAGGTCGGGGTTGTGCACCTCGACACCCGCCGGGGGCGCGATGTCGGCGGCGGTGACCAGACCCGGGCCCTGCTTGCGCAGGTACATCACGACCGGCTCGTCGTGCTCCGAGGAGACGACCAGCTGCTTGATGTTGAGGATCAGGTCGGTGACGTCCTCCTTGACGCCCGGCACGGTGGTGAACTCGTGCAGCACGCCGTCGATCCGGATCGAGGTGACGGCGGCACCCGGGATCGAGGACAGGAGGGTACGGCGGAGGGAGTTGCCGAGGGTGTAACCGAAGCCCGGCTCCAGCGGCTCGATCACGAACCGGGAGCGGAACTCGTCGACGACCTCTTCGGTCAACGAGGGACGCTGAGCGATCAGCATGTGTGGATCAGATCCTTCTTTCGTGGACGCCCGCTATTTGACGCCCGACGGAAACCGCACCCATGACGGATACGGGTACTGCAAGGGTACGGGCGGCACGGCCCCAAAGGGACGTACCGCCCGGCTGTCACATGTGGGGGACAACCCCCACACCCCCGGCCGAGAGGCCGGAACGCAGCAAGCCCTGAAGCGCGGTCGTCAGACGCGACGGCGCTTCGGAGGGCGGCAGCCGTTGTGCGGGGTCGGGGTGACGTCCTGGATGGAGCCGACCTCGAGGCCCGTGGCCTGCAGGGAGCGGATCGCGGTCTCGCGACCGGAACCCGGGCCCTTCACGAACACGTCGACCTTGCGCATGCCGTGCTCCTGGGCGCGGCGGGCAGCCGACTCGGCGGCCATCTGCGCGGCGAACGGCGTGGACTTCCGGGAGCCCTTGAAGCCGACGTGGCCGGCGGAGGCCCAGGAGATCACGTTGCCGGACGGGTCCGTGATGGAGACGATCGTGTTGTTGAACGTGCTCTTGATGTGCGCGTGGCCGTGAGCGACGTTCTTCTTTTCCTTGCGGCGCACCTTCTTGGCAGCGCCCTGACGACCCTTGGGGGGCATCTATTACTCCTACGGGAGGTGGTCGGTCCTACAGCGAAGACCGCTGGACGGCGAGTCCGCTGCGGACTACTTCTTGCCCGGCTTCTTCTTACCGGCGATGGCGCGACGCGGGCCCTTGCGGGTGCGGGCGTTGGTGCTGGTGCGCTGACCGCGGACGGGCAGGCCACGGCGGTGACGCAGACCCTGGTAGCAGCCGATCTCGACCTTGCGGCGGATGTCGGCCTGGATCTCGCGACGGAGGTCACCCTCGGTCTTGATGTTGCTGTCCACGTACTCGCGGATCGCGACGAGCTGCTCCTCGGAGAGGTCGCGAACGCGGGTGTTCGGGTCGACGCCGGTCGCAGCCAGCGTCTCCTGCGAAAGGGTCCGGCCGATGCCGAACACGTAGGTGAGGGCGACCTCCACGCGCTTTTCGCGCGGGATGTCAACACCGGAAACGCGTGCCATTCAATGGCTCCTGGTGATCTTCGGAGGTCTTCCGCAGAACCGACTCCCAGCCGCCGTACCAGGTACGAACTGGGTCCCCGGCCTCCGAACCGGGGGTGTCAGACCGCACAGGGTCTGGGTTCTGCCTATGAACAAAACTCAGCTCGCGTCGCGCGAAACTCTGCGATAGAGATGCAGAGGGTGAGATCTGTGTGCGATCAGCCCTGGCGCTGCTTGTGGCGCGGGTTGTCGCAGATGATCATGACCCGGCCGTGACGGCGGATCACCCTGCACTTGTCGCAGATCTTCTTGACGCTCGGCTTGACCTTCATTGGGTGAGGTTCTCCGGGTCAGTTGCCGGCAGCCCCGCTCGCGCAGGACCTGGGCAAGATCTACTTGTACCGGTAGACGATCCGGCCACGCGTCAGGTCGTACGGAGACAGCTCCACCACGACCCGGTCGTCAGGGAGGATGCGGATGTAGTGCATACGCATCTTGCCGCTGATGTGTGCCAGGACCTGGTGGCCGTTCTGGAGCTCGACCTTGAACATGGCGTTCGGCAGAGACTCGACGACAGTGCCCTCGATCTCGATGGCACCTTGCTTCTTGGCCACGCTTCGCCCTTCGAATCGACTACCTTGATCGACTCTTGTGCGAGGACTCGCGACATCTTTCGCCAGAAGGCATGCAGACATGCGGGTACACAAGAGCCGACGAGTCAGTCTACGTCAGCGCACCCGGAAAGACGAATCGGGGAAGTCTGCCCCATGAAGGAGATCATTACGCAAGCGGGTCCGGCGCGGCCGTGATCCCGTACTCGGCCAGCTTGGCCCGGCCGCCGTCGGGGGCGGTCAGCACCAGCGGACCCTGCTCGGTCAGGGCGACGGAGTGCTCCCAGTGCGAGGACCAGGTGCCGTCGGTCGTGATGACCGTCCAGTCGTCCTCCAGCACCTCGGTGCGCGGGGTGCCCAGGGACACCATCGGCTCGATGGCCAGGCAGAAACCGGGGACCAGACGCGGGCCCTTGCCGCGGCGCCGGTCGACGTAGTTCAGCAGATGCGGGTCCATGTGCATCTCGGTGCCGATGCCGTGGCCGCCGTAGTCCTCGATGATCCCGTAGCGGCCGCCGCCGGCCTTCGGCTGGCGGCGGATGTACGTCTCGATCGCCTTGGAGATGTCCACCAGGCGGTTGCCCTGCTTCATCGCGGCGATACCGGCCCACATCGACTCCTCGGTCACCCGGGAGAGCTCGATCAGCTCCGGAGCGTGACCGGAGCCCACGAAGGCCGTGTAGGCGGCGTCACCGTGCCAGCCGTCGACGACCGCACCGCAGTCGATGCTGATGATGTCGCCGTCCTTGAGGACGACCTCGTCGGAGGGGATGCCGTGGACGACGACCTCGTTGGCCGAGGTGCAGATCGTCGCGGGGAAGCCGCCGTAGCCCAGGAAGTTCGACTTCGCGCCGTGCTCGGCGAGGACCTTGCGGGCGACCTCGTCCAGGTCCTTGGTGGTGGCTCCCGGCACGGCCGCCTCACGCGTCGCCGCGTGGATGGCCGCGACGACCAGGCCCGCCGCGCGCATCTTGGCGATCTGCTCGGGGGACTTGATCTGCACCATGTCGGCGTGGCCTTTCTGGGACCGGGGAGGGGCGTTGTCCACGATACGTGGCGGGTGGCCGGGGCTGAATTCGGACCGCGGGAGGCGCCGGGGCGCTCGCGCCGTTCTCGCGCCCCTTGAGCGCGCCGCAGCCGCGGCCCCGTCGAAGGGGACCGCGGCTGCGGCAGAGACGAACCTCTACGCGTCTTCGCGCTTGAGCGCGCTCAGCGCGCGCTCGGTGACCTCGTCGACCGGGCCCATGGCCTCGATCGTGACGACCAGGCCCTGCGACTTGTAGTAGTCGATGATCGGCTCGGTCTGCGTGTGGTAGACCTCCAGCCGCGTGCGGACCGTCTCCTCGGAGTCGTCGTCGCGCTGGTACAGCTCGCCGCCGCAGACGTCACAGACGCCGTCCTCGGCAGGCTTCTTGTACGTCACGTGGAAGACGTGCGCGGAGTCGTTGCGGCAGATGCGCCGACCGGCGATCCGCTTGACGACCTCCTCCTCGGGGGCCTCCAGGTCCAGCACCGCGTCCAGCTTGATGCCCTCGGTCTGCAGCAGCTCGTCCAGTGCCTCGGCCTGCGAGACGTTGCGCGGGAAGCCGTCGAGCAGGAAACCGTTCTCGGCGTCGGGCTGCTCCATGCGGTCCTTGGCCATGGCGATGGTGACCTCGTCGGGGACGAGATTGCCGGCGTCCATGTAGGACTTCGCGAGCTTGCCGAGCTCGGTCTGCTGGCTGATGTTGGCGCGGAACAGGTCGCCCGTGGAGATGTGCGGCACGCGCAGCTTCTCGGCCAGGCGAGTGGCCTGCGTACCCTTACCCGCGCCCGGCGGCCCGACGAGGACGATTCGCATCAGCGGAGGAACCCTTCGTAATTGCGCTGCTGGAGCTGGCTCTCGATCTGCTTCACCGTCTCAAGACCGACACCCACGATGATCAGGATGCTGGTCCCGCCGAAGGGGAAGTTCTGGTTCGCCCCAAAACCAACCAACGCCATCGTCGGCACGAGAGCAATCAGACCCAAGTACAGCGAGCCCGGCCAGGTGATCCGGTTGAGCACGTACGAAAGATACTCAGCGGTCGGTCGGCCAGCCCGGATGCCCGGGATGAAGCCACCATACTTCTTCATGTTGTCGGCAACTTCCTCGGGGTTGAAGGAGATGGCGACGTAGAAGAAGGCGAAGAACACGATGAGCAAGAAGTACATCGTGATGTAGATCGGGTGGTCACCATTGACGAGGTTGGACTCGATCCAGGTCTTCCAGCCCGACGTGCTGTTCGAGAACTGCGCGATCAAGGCCGGGATGTAGAGCAGCGAAGAAGCGAAGATGACGGGAATCACACCCGCCTGGTTCACCTTCAACGGGATGTACGTGGACGTACCGCCGTAGGCGCGGCGACCGATCATGCGCTTCGCGTACTGCACCGGGATCCGGCGCTGTGCCTGCTCCACGAAGACCACCAGGCCGACCATGACCAGGCCGACGAGAATGACGGTGCCGAACTCGATCCAGCCGTCCGCGAGGTCGCCCTGCTCCTTGATGGCCCACAGGGCCGAGGGGAAGGTCGCGGCGATCGAGATGAACATCAGGATGGACATGCCGTTGCCGATGCCGCGGTCGGTGACAAGCTCACCGAGCCACATGACGACGGCCGTACCGGCGGTCATGGTGATGACCATCGTGATGGTGATGAAGATCGACTGGTCCGGCACGATCGAGCTGGCCTGCGGGCAGCCGCTGAACAGCGCGCCGCTGCGGGCGGTGGCGACCAGACCGGTGCCCTGGAGGATGGCCAGCGCCACCGTCAGGTAACGGGTGTACTGCGTGATCTTCGCGGTACCGGCCTGGCCCTCCTTCTTGAGGGCTTCCAGGCGCGGGATCACCACGGTCAGCAGCTGCAGAATGATGCTCGCCGTGATGTACGGCATGATTCCCAGCGCGAAGACCGTGATCTGGAGCAGGGCACCACCGCTGAACATGTTGACCAGACCGAACAGGCCCTGGTTGGCGGATGCCTGGTCCACACACGCCTGCACGGCGCGGTAGTCCACACCCGGGATCGGAATGTGGGTACCGACCCGGTACACCACGATGATGCCGAGCGTGAAGAGCAGCTTCTTGCGCAGGTCGGGCGTCTTGAACGCCCGGGCGAACGCGGTGAGCACGGTGCCTCCTGCGACCCCCGCGCCAGTGCGTCAAGGGTGATGGTCTTGAGGTTCGACGAATACTTAACGGTCAGCTGCCGCCCAAGGTGCCCCGGGTGGGGAACCTCGTGCAAGTAGGCAGTGCAGGTCACCTTACCGGCGAGACTGCCACCCTAGGAACGACCAACCGGGGATACCCCATTTGTAGGGGTATCCCCGGTCGGGATCGCTCAAGTCATCGAGGCGCCTGACGGAATCAGACGAGCTCGGTGACGGTACCGCCGGCGGCGGTGATCTTCTCCTTGGCGGAGCCGGAGACGGCGTCGACCGTCACCTGCAGCGCCACGGAGATCTCGCCCTGGCCGAGGACCTTGACGAGGCTGTTCTTGCGCACGGCACCCTTGGCCACGAGACCCTCGACCGTGACCTCGCCACCCTCGGGGTAGAGCGCGGCCAGCTTGTCGAGGTTCACGACCTGGAACTCCGTCTTGAACGGGTTCTTGAAGCCCTTCAGCTTCGGTAGGCGCATGTGGAGCGGCATCTGGCCACCCTCGAAGCGCTCCGGAACCTGGTAACGGGCCTTGGTGCCCTTGGTACCACGACCGGCCGTCTTACCCTTCGACGCCTCACCACGACCGACACGGGTCTTGGCGGTCTTGGCGCCCGGGGCAGGACGGAGGTTGTGGATCTTGAGCGGGTTGTTCTCCGCCATGATCAGTCGACCTCCTCGACCGTCACGAGGTGGCGGACGGTGTGCACCATGCCGCGGAACTCGGGGCGGTCCTCCTTGACGACCTGCGTGTTGATGCCCTTGAGACCAAGGGACCGCAGAGTGTCACGGTGGTTCTGCTTGCTGCCGATGTACGACTTCACCTGCGTGATCTTGAGCTGCGCCATTACGCACCAGCCCCGGCACGCGCACGGAGAAGAGCCGCGGGGGCGACGTCCTCGAGCGGCAGACCACGGCGGGCCGCGATCTCCTCGGGACGCTGCAGGCCCTTCAGGGCCTCCACGGTCGCGTGCACGATGTTGATCGCGTTGTCGGAGCCGAGCGACTTCGACAGCACGTCGTGGATACCGGCGCACTCGAGCACGGCACGCACCGGACCACCGGCGATAACGCCGGTACCCGGGGACGCGGGCTTGAGCAGCACGACGCCGGCAGCCTTCTCACCCTGGATGGGGTGGGGGATGGTGCCCTGGATGCGGGGGACCTTGAAGAAGTGCTTCTTGGCCTCCTCAACGCCCTTGGCGATGGCGGCCGGCACCTCCTTGGCCTTGCCGTAACCGACACCCACGGTGCCGTCACCGTCGCCCACCACGACCAGCGCGGTGAAGCTGAAGCGACGACCACCCTTCACAACCTTGGCGACACGGTTGATCGCGACAACGCGCTCAACGTAAGCGGTCTTCTCGGCGGCAGCTGCGCCGCCGTCACGGCCCTTCCGGTCCCGCCGCTCGCCGCCACCGGCACCGCCACCGCGGCGCTGGGGTCCAGCCATTGGAATTACCTCTCTCTGTTTCCGCTAGCTACGGAAGCGGCTCAGAACTTGAGCCCGGCCTCGCGGGCGGCGTCCGCCAGGGCGGCGATGCGCCCGGCGTACTGGTTGCCACCACGGTCGAACACGACAGCCTCGACGCCGACGGCCTTGGCACGCTCGGCGACCAGGGCGCCGACCTGCTTGGCCTGCGCGGACTTGTCGCCCTCCGCCCCACGGATCGACGCGTCCAGGGTGGACGCCGACGCCACGGTGTGGCCCTTGAGGTCGTCGATCACCTGCGCCACGATGTGGCGGTTGGAGCGGGTCACGACCAGACGGGGACGCTCCTCCGTACCGTTGATCCGCTTGCGGATCCGCAGGTGGCGGCGCTTGATCGAGGCGCGCTTGTAGGCGTCGCCCTTCAGGATCTTCTGCCCGTATGCCATGGCTTACTTACCCGCCTTTCCGACCTTGCGGCGGATGACTTCGCCCTCGTACTTGACGCCCTTGGCCTTGTACGGGTCGGGCTTGCGCAGCTTGCGGATGTTGGCCGCTACCTCGCCGACCTTCTGCTTGTCGATGCCCTCGACCGAGAAACGGGTCGGAGCCTCGACCTTGAAGGAGATGCCCTCGGGGGCCTCGATGAGGATCGGGTGGCTGTAACCGAGCGCGAACTCGAGGTTCGAGCCCTTGGCGGTCACGCGGTAACCGACACCGCTGATCTCGAGCTTCTTCACGTAACCCTGGGTCACGCCGGTGATCATGTTCGCCACCAGCGTGCGGGAGAGGCCGTGCAGGGCCTTGCTCTGACGCTCGTCGTTGGGGCGGGACACCTGAAGGGTGCCGTCTTCGCCCTTGGCGATCTCGATCGGCGCCACGACGGTGTGGGTCAGTTCGCCCTTGGGGCCCTTGACCTTGACCGTACGGCCGTCGATGGTGACGTCCACGCCGGCGGGAACCGCGATGGGGAGCTTGCCGATACGCGACATAGCTGTTTCCTCCGTTCCCTTCTGCTACCAGACGTAGGCGAGGACTTCCCCACCCACGCCCTTCTTGCCGGCCTGCTTGTCGGTGAGGAGCCCGTGGGACGTGGAGATGATCGCCACGCCCAGGCCGCCGAGCACCTTCGGCAGGTTGGTGGACTTCGCGTAAACCCGGAGACCGGGCTTGGAGATCCGCTTGATGCCCGCGATGGAGCGCTCACGGTTGGGGCCGAACTTCAGCTCCAGGACGAGGTTCTTGCCGACCTCGGCGTCCTCGACCTTCCAGCCCGTGATGAAGCCCTCCTGCTGGAGGATCTCCGCGATGTGAGACTTGATCTTCGAGTGCGGCATAGCCACGGAGTCGTGGTAAGCCGAGTTCGCGTTACGCAGACGGGTCAGCATGTCTGCGATCGGATCAGTCATGGTCATGAATTGGCCTGTGGCCTTTCTCGCCGGGGTTTCCTATATGCGCCATCCCTCTCCCCATACCTGGACAGGACGGGTGCGGCGCGGGGACCTACGGCGTAGTAAGTCGTTCAGGGCGGCAGAGGCCCAACCCCCCTAGCCTAAGCCATGCGAGGAGGAGCCTCCGCCGTCCCGGTTGCTTACCGAGAGGTCCAGGAATCCCAATCCAACCAGTCGGCCCGAAGGTCCGCCCCTGAGAGGCGGTGGTCGGGCGACGGGTGGGCGGGGATTACCAGGAGCTCTTGGTCACGCCCGGCAGCTCGCCACGGTGAGCCATCTCACGAAGGCACACGCGGCACAGGCCGAACTTGCGGTACACGGAGTGCGGACGGCCGCAGCGCTGGCAGCGCGTGTAGCCACGCACCCCGAACTTGGGCTTGCGAGCAGCCTTAGCGATCAGAGCCTTCTTCGCCATCTCGCTCACGCCTCCTTGAAGGGGAAGCCGAGGTGACGAAGGAGCGCGCGGCCCTCAGCGTCGTTGGTCGCCGTGGTGACCACGGTGATGTCCATACCCCGGACGCGGTCGATCTTGTCCTGGTCGATCTCGTGGAACATGACCTGCTCCGTGAGACCGAAGGTGTAGTTGCCACGGCCGTCGAACTGCTTGGGGGACAGGCCGCGGAAGTCGCGGATGCGCGGCAGCGCGAGCGACAGGGTGCGGTCCAGGAACTCCCACATGCGGTCGCCACGGAGCGTGACGTGGGCACCGATCGGCTGGCCCTCACGCAGCTTGAACTGCGCGATGGACTTGCGGGCCTTGGTGACCTGAGGCTTCTGGCCGGTGATCGTGGTGAGGTCGCGGATGGCGCCCTCGATCAGCTTGGAGTCGCGGGCGGCGTCGCCCACACCCATGTTGACCACGATCTTGACGAGGCCGGGGATCTGCATGACGTTCTCGTACTTGAACTCGTCACGCAGCTTGCCCGCGATCTCCTCGCGGTACTTCGTCTTCAGACGCGGAGTGGTGGTGGTAGCCATCAGATGTCCTCACCCGTCCGCTTGGCAACGCGGATCTTGTTGCCCTCTTCGTCGAAGCGGTAGCCGACACGCGTGACGACCTTCTTGCCGTCCTTCTCCACGACCAGCTGGACGTTGGAGACGTGGATCGGCGCCTCGGTGGTCACGATGCCGCCGGCCTGGGAGCCCTTGGCGGTCGGACCGGCCTTCGTGTGCTTCTTGACCCGGTTGACACCCTCGACCAGGACACGCTCGTCGCGCGGGTAAGAGGCAATGACCTTGCCCTGCTTGCCCTTGTCCTTGCCGGTGATGACCTGGACCAGGTCGCCCTTCTTGATCTTCATGCTTACAGCACCTCCGGCGCGAGCGAGATGATCTTCATGAACTTCTTCTCGCGCAGCTCACGGCCGACCGGGCCGAAGATGCGGGTGCCGCGAGGGTCGCCGTCGTTCTTGAGAATGACGGCGGCGTTCTCGTCGAAGCGGATGTACGAGCCGTCCGGACGACGGCGCTCCTTGACGGTGCGCACGACGACAGCCTTGACGACGTCGCCCTTCTTCACGTTGCCACCGGGGATCGCGTCCTTGACGGTGGCGACGATGACGTCACCGATGCCCGCGTAGCGGCGACCGGAGCCACCGAGCACACGGATGCAAAGGATTTCCTTCGCACCAGTGTTGTCGGCGACACGCAGTCGCGACTCCTGCTGGATCACGTCTATCTCCTGATCGTCTGCCGGTTCCCCGGGGGCCACTCAGAAAGTGGCCCCCGGAGCCTGGCGGAACTGTCCTGCGGGGATGTCCGCAGGAATACCTTGCTTGAGGAATTCCCTCGCGGGAACTACTTGGCCTTCTCGAGGATCTCGACGACGCGCCAGCGCTTCGTCGCGGACAGCGGCCGGGTCTCCATGAGGAGGACACGGTCGCCGACGCCCGCGGCGTTCTGCTCGTCGTGCGCCTTGAGCTTGTTGGTACGGCGGATGACCTTGCCGTACAGCGCGTGCTTGACGCGGTCCTCGACAGCGACGACGACGGTCTTGTCCATCTTGTCGCTGACGACGAGACCCTCACGGGTCTTGCGGTAGCCGCGCGCCTCGGTGTTCTCAGTCACGTTCTTCTCGCTCATCAGGCGTTCTCCACCGTTTCGATGCCCAGCTCACGCTCGCGCATCAGGGTGTAGATCCGCGCGATGTCCTTGCGGACCGCCTTCAGACGGCCATGGTTCTCGAGCTGACCCGTGGCCGCCTGGAAGCGGAGGTTGAACAGCTCTTCCTTGGCCTCGCGGAGCTTCTCCAGAAGCTCCTCGTTGCCCAGCTCGCGCAGCTCGGACGCCTTGGTACCGGCCGACATCACGCTTCACCTGCCTCGCGCTTGACGATCCGGCACTTCATCGGCAGCTTGTGGGCCGCACGAGTCAGCGCCTCACGGGCGATCTTCTCGTTGGGGTACGACAGCTCGAACATCACACGTCCGGGCTTGACGTTGGCGATCCACCACTCCGGGGAACCCTTACCGGAACCCATGCGGGTCTCGGCCGGCTTCTTGGTGAGGGGACGGTCGGGGTAGATGTTGATCCAGACCTTGCCGCCACGCTTGATGTGGCGGGTCATCGCGATACGAGCCGCCTCGATCTGGCGGTTCGTCACGTAGGCCGGGGTCAGCGCCTGGATGCCGTACTCGCCGAACGCAACCTGCGTTCCACCCTTGGACATACCGTTGCGCTTCGGGTGGTGCTGCTTGCGGTGCTTGACCCTACGGGGGATCAGCATGACGGTCAGGCCTCCGTTCCGGTGCTCTCAGCAGCCGGAGCGGCAGCGGCCTCGGCCTGGGGGGCCTCGGCAGCAGGAGCCTGCTGCGGCTTGCGACCGCGTCGCTCGCCACCACGGCCACCACGGGCCGGGCGGTCGGCGCCACCGCGGGCCGGGCGGTTACCCGCACGGGCGGCAGCGTTCTCGGCGCGGACCTCGGCGATGTTCTTGACATCGCCCTTGTAGATCCAGACCTTCACACCGATACGGCCGAAGGTCGTCTTGGCCTCGAAGAAGCCGTAGTCCACGTTCGCGCGGAGCGTGTGCAGGGGCACACGGCCCTCGCGGTAGAACTCCGAGCGGGACATCTCGGCGCCGCCGAGGCGGCCACCGCACTGGATCTTGATGCCCTTGGCGCCCGCCTTCATGGCCGACTGCATGCTCTTACGCATGGCGCGGCGGAAGGAGACACGGGAGGACAGCTGCTCGGCGACGGCCTGAGCAACCAGCTGAGCGTCCGTCTCGGGGTTCTTGACCTCGAGGATGTTCAGCTGGACCTGCTTGCCCGTCAGCTTCTCCAGCTGACCGCGGATCTTGTCGGCCTCCGCACCGCGGCGGCCGATGACGATGCCGGGACGCGCGGTGTGGATGTCCACGCGGACACGGTCACGGGTGCGCTCGATCTCAACCTTCGAGATACCGGCGCGCTCCATGCCGGACGTCAGCATCCGACGGATGGCGACGTCTTCCTTGACGTAGTCCTTGTACAGCTTGTCGGCGTACCAACGCGACTTGAAGTCGGTCGTGACACCGAGCCGGAACCCATGCGGGTTTACCTTCTGGCCCATTACCGGGTTCCTTCCTTGCTGGCGACGACCACGGTGATGTGGCTGGTCCGCTTGCGGATCCGGTAGGCACGGCCCTGGGCGCGCGGCCGGAACCGCTTCAGGGTCGGGCCCTCGTCGACGTACGCCTCGGTGATGAACAGCGAGGAGGCGTCCGTGTGGTCGTAGTTGTGCGCGGCGTTGGCGATGGCGCTGTCGAGCACCTTGCCGACCGGCACGGAGGCTGCCTGCGGAGCGAATCGCAGAACAGCCTGGGCCTCCGTGGCGTCCATGCCACGGATGAGGTCCACCACGCGGCGGGCCTTCATGGGCGTGACGCGGATGTACCGCGCCTGGGCCCTGGCTTCCATGGTTGTCCCTTCAGTTACTTACGTGTCTGAGTGCGATCCGCTACTAGCGGCGCTTCGACTTGCGGTCGTCCTTGACGTGACCCCGGAAGGTGCGCGTCGGCGAGAACTCGCCGAGCTTGTGGCCGACCATCGACTCGGTGACGAACACCGGGATGTGGGTCTTGCCGTTGTGCACCGCGAGCGTGTGGCCGAGCATGGCCGGCACGATCATGGAGCGACGGGACCAGGTCTTGATGACGTTCTTGGTGCCGGCTTCGTTCTGGGCGTCCACCTTCTTGAGGAGGTGGTCGTCGACGAAGGGCCCCTTCTTGAGACTGCGCGGCATCTAAACCCGCTCCTAGCGCTTCTTGTTCGTCTTGCGGCGGCGGACGATGTACTTGTTCGACGCCTTCTTGGGCGAACGAGTACGGCCTTCCTTCTTGCCCCACGGGCTGACCGGGTGGCGACCACCGGAGGTCTTGCCCTCACCACCACCGTGCGGGTGGTCGACCGGGTTCATGACCACACCACGGACGGTCGGGCGAACGCCCAGCCACCGCTTACGGCCGGCCTTACCCCAGTTGATGTTGCTCTGCTCGGCGTTGCCGACCTCGCCGACGGTGGCGCGGCAGCGCACGTCGACCAGGCGGATCTCACCGGAGGGCATGCGCAGGTGGGCCATCGAGCCCTCCTTCGCGAGCAGCTGCACGGAGGCACCGGCGGAGCGGGCGAACTTCGCGCCGCCACCGGGACGAAGCTCCACGGAGTGGATCGTCGTACCGACCGGGATGTTGCGCAGCGCCAGGTTGTTACCGGGCTTGATGTCGGCCGTGGGGCCGTTCTCGATCCGGTCGCCCTGGTTCAGGCCCTTGGGGGCCAGGATGTAGCGCTTCTCGCCGTCCGCGTAGTGCAGGAGCGCGATGCGCGCGGTGCGGTTGGGGTCGTACTCGATGTGAGCGACCTTCGCCGGCACGCCGTCCTTGTCGTGACGACGGAAGTCGATCACACGGTAGGCGCGCTTGTGGCCACCACCCTGGTGGCGGACGGTCACGCGACCGGAGTTGTTACGGCCACCCTTGCTGTGCAGGGGGCGAACCAGCGACTTCTCCGGCGTGGACCGCGTGACCTCGACGAAGTCGGCGACGCTGGCGCCACGACGGCCCGGCGTAGTCGGCTTGTACTTGCGGATTCCCATTTCTCAGTCCTCGTCCGATATCGGACGATCCGGACCGCCCTCAGGCGGTCGGACCGCCGAAGATGTCGATACGGTCGCCCTCGGCGAGGGTCACGATCGCGCGCTTGGTGGCGGCGCGCTGACCGAAACCGGTCTTGGTGCGCTTCCGCTTGCCGATGCGGTTGATCGTGTTGACCCCGGTGACCTTGACCTCGAAGACCGCCTCGACGGCCTGCTTGATCTGGGTCTTGTTGGAGCGCGGGTCGACGATGAACGTGTACTTGTTCTCGTCCAGGAGCGCGTAGCTCTTCTCGGAGACCACCGGGCGGACCAGCACGTCACGGGGGTCCGTGTACGACTTGCTGACCGGGGTGACGACCGTGTTCTTGCCCTCGGCGGCGTGACGACGCGCCTTGGCGACGCGCGCGGCCTTGGCGGCCTTGGCGGCCTTGGAGGCGATGCTCGGGTGACGCGTAGCCATCAGGCGTCACTCCCTTCGGTGTCGTTGGCCTTGTTCGGGCCGGACACGAAGGACTCCAGAGCGGCCTGGGTGAAGACCACGTCGTCCGAGACGATCACGTCGTACGTGTTCAGCTGGCCCGGCTCCAGGATGTGGACCTGGGGCAGGTTGCGGGCGGACAGCCACGCGGCCTCGTCGGCGCGCTCGACGACCAGGAGCACGTTCTTGCGCTCCGAGATCTTGCCGAACAGCGCGCGAGCGGCCTTCGTGGAGGGGGTCTCGCCCTCGATCACGCCGGTGACGACGTGGATGCGGTTGTGGCGGGCCCGGTCGGTGAGGGCGTGGCGCAGGGCCGCGGCCTTCATCTTCTTCGGGGTCCGCTGCGAGTAGTCACGCGGCTGCGGGCCGTGGACGACGCCACCGCCGGCGAACTGCGGCGCGCGGGTCGAGCCCTGGCGCGCACGGCCGGTGCCCTTCTGACGGTAGGGCTTCCTACCGCCACCACGGACTTCACCGCGGGTCTTGGTCTTGTGCGTGCCCTGGCGGGCAGCCGCGTTCTGCGCGACGACGACCTGGTGGATCAGCGGGATGCTGATCTTCTCCACGCCGAAGAACTCCGCGGGGAGCTCGACGCTACCGGTCTTCTCGCCCGCGGGCGAAAGGATGTCAACAGTGCTCATCGGTTACCTCAGGCCCCCTTGGCCGCGGTGCGGACCAGGACGAGGCCGCCGTTCGGACCGGGAACCGCGCCCTTGATGAGCAGCAGACCCTTCTCCGCGTCAACGGCGTGGACGGTCAGGTTCTGGGTGGTGACCCGCTCGTTGCCCATGCGACCCGCCATGCGGAGGCCCTTGAACACGCGGCCCGGGGTGGCGCAGCCACCGATGGAACCGGGCGAGCGGTGCTTGCGCTGGGTGCCGTGTCCGGCGCCGAGGCCCTTGAAGTTGTGACGCTTCATGACACCGGCGAAGCCCTTGCCCTTGCTCTTGCCGGTCACGTCGACCTTGATGCCGGCCTCGAACACCTCGGCGGTGATCTCCTGGCCGAGGGTGTACTCGCTGGCGTCAGCGGTACGGATCTCGACGAGGTGGCGGCGGGGAGTGACGTCGGCCTTGGCGAAGTGGCCCTTGAGGGGCTTGTTCACCTTGCGCGGGTCGATCTCGCCGAAAGCGATCTGGACGGACTCGTAGCCGTCGACATCGTTCGTACGGACCTGGGTGACGACGTTGGGGCCGGCCTTGACGACGGTGACCGGAACAACACGGTTGTTCTCGTCCCACACCTGCGTCATGCCGAGCTTCTCGCCCAGGATGCCCTTGATCTGCTTAGCCATTCTCAGCTCACCGACCCTCAGAGCTTGATCTCGATGTCGACACCGGCCGGGAGGTCGAGTCGCATCAGAGAGTCAACGGTCTTGGGGGTGGGGTCGAGAATGTCGATCAGGCGCTTGTGCGTGCGCATCTCGAAGTGCTCGCGCGAGTCCTTGTACTTGTGCGGCGACTTGATGACGCAGTACACGTTCTTCTCAGTGGGCAGCGGCACCGGGCCCGCGACCGACGCACCAGTGCGGGTCACCGTCTCGACGATCTTCTTCGCCGAGGAGTCGATGACCTCGTGGTCGTAGGCCTTGAGCCGGATGCGGATCTTCTGTCCCGCCATGGCTACTCAGTAGTCCTTTGTCTCGTACGCTCCGGAACCCGGCATTCCTGGTCCCGCTCCTCCGACCCACGCGGTCGGGCGTGTCGCGCTCCCGCTGACAAAGATGTCCCTTGTTCGAACATCCCTGCGGGAATGCACACGGCCCTGCCGGAACCGCAAGCCGAGGGCGGAAGGCCCACCGGGCGCCTGGCCGGTGCCGCACAGCACTTCCCGAAAGATTCCCGTACGTCCGCCCCAGTGCTGCCGTCAGGCAGTTAGGGCGACGAGTACTGTGGGACTCGCTTCCGGTCCTCCCGGCGGGAGGCGCGCAGCATCAACACTCGACCGAGCAACTCCGACAGTCTGCCATACGGGGCACGTCGGACGCCAATCGAGCCGGAGAGAATACCCCTGGAGTGACGCAGGTCAAACCGGGGTCACGGGCGGTGGCGCGCCGTAATCCGGTGCCGGGCGAGGTCAGGGGAGCGCACCGCCGTGCGTCAGGGGTGCGGGTGGGGTCGTCGGACCAGCTCAGACGGGCTCCAGCCTCTCGTCCAGCAACTCGGTGAGGCGTTCGACGGCCCAGCCGTTCCAGTGGACGCCGGTGGGGAACCCGGGGACCCGGAAGGCGGGGAGGCCGGCGGGGAGTGCGTCCGGACGGAAGACCGTGTGCTTCATCCGGCCCGTGGACTTCTTGGGCTTGGCGGATCTCCTCGCGTCCACGCGGTCGACGACCGCCTCCACGGCGTAGAAGAGGTACCCGTCCTTCGCGGCCCCCTCGATCCCGACCGGTGTCAGCGTGCCGGCCTTCCGCGGGTCGTCGCCCAGCGCCTCGGCGAGCCGCGCGCTCAGCACGGGCACGCCCGGATACCCGGACGGGAACTCCGCCCGCGGCAGCCGGGGATCGCCGCCCCACCCGGCCGTCAGCGACGCGGGAGGCTCTCCCGCGGAGCCGCGGATCTGCCGGCGGATGACGCTGCTGAGCGACGGGCCGAACAGCAGCGTCCGGACGTCTCCGAAGCCGGGCAGCAGGCGGTACACGGACAACGGGTTCAGGGTCATCGGGCCGTCCGGTGGGCGGTGGGCGACGGAGGTTGCGGCGGCGGGCCCGGCTTCGACCCGGCTGCCGACGGCGACTCCCCGCGGAGCCCGGTCGCCAGGCCGACGGAGCCGCCGCGGCCCCGGCACCGCATCCTCGTCAGGGCCGCCCCGGCCGCGGCACTGCTGTGCGGGCTCGCCGCAGGTCCTGAGTCAGGTCCTGCCCGGCCTCAGCCGTGCGAACGAGGTGTCGAGCCCCCGCTTCATCGCCCGCGACACCGGCCGCTCCACGAACCGGTGGACCAGCCAGCTCAGCAGCAGGAAGCCCGCGGTGAGGGTGAGGACCAGCAGACGCGCGTCCATGGTGTCACGCAGACGGTTGATCAGCGTCGTACCGACGACGTAGTGCAGCAGGTACAGCGGGTACGTCAGACAGCCCGCGGTCGCGAGCCACCGCCACTGGAAGCGGTCCGCCCGGCCCAGGGCTATGGCGACCATGGCCAGCAGGAAGACGGTGTAGATGCCGACCGCGCCGCGCCAGCTGGAGACTCCCTCGTACACGACGCGCTCGGCCAGCTCGTGCTGGGCCATCAGCCAGCTCATGCCGAGGATGCCCCACAGCAGCAGGTCCTGGCCGAAGCGGTACATCAGATACAGGGCGAGGCCGGCGATGAAGTACCAGGCCCCGTCGGGCTGGGCGACGAGCGTCAGGAGCGGGAGTTTCGCGATGGGCGCCAGCATCGCGGCGGCGCCCCACACGCAGCAGAAGGCGACGACTCTGCGGTACGTCAGACCCATGGCGACGACGGCCAGGAACAGCAGATAGAAGCGCAGCTCCGACCAGAGCGTCCAGTAGACGGCGTCGACGTGCGGGACCCGCGAGCCGGTCTGGAGCATGGTCAGGTTCATCAGCACGTCACGGGCGGCGAGCCGGTCCCAGACGCCGGGGACGGCTATCAGCACCCCGGTGGTGAACAGGACGGCGAACCAGTACGCCGGGTAGAGGCGGATCACCCGCGAGACGAAGAACTGCCGGGGTGTGCGGCCCCAGCAGGACATGCAGATCACGAAGCCGCTGATCACGAAGAAGATCTCGACGCCGATCCAGCCGAAGGAGGCCACCCGGAACACCGTCGGCATGATGTCCTGCACCGGCCGGTCCCAGAACACGTTGCCCGGCTGGTTGGCCCGCTTGGTGCCCGCGAAGTGGTGCATCACCACCAGCAGGGCGGCGGCGAGCCGGATCCCGTCGACGAGATACAGCCGGGGGCGCCTACGGGCCGCGGCGGGGGCATCGGACGTGCGGGCCTTCGGGGTCTGCCTGAGCCGCTCGGCGACGGCGACACCGCTCATGGCTATCGACGGTCTGGGCACACCAGCACGCTACGGGGGCTCCTTCCGCGCCTTGCGGACACAAGCGGCCATTTCACCCGGGCGTGGGGCCTATGTTGCCCCACCTCTCGCCCAGGCGCCCCACAGCGTTCCCCAAGACTTCACCCGCCCCCCGCGCAACCCCCGCCGCCCCCGCGCGGCCTTCGCCGGGTCCCGGGTACGGCGAAGGGGCCCGCACGACCGAAGTCGTGCGGGCCCCTTCTGGAGCTCGATGGAGCTACCGGGTCAACCGACCCTCAGGCAAACGGAGCTTACTTGAGGATCTTGGTGACCTGGCCGGCGCCGACGGTCCGGCCACCCTCACGGATGGCGAACTTCAGGCCCTCCTCCATGGCGATGGGCTGGATCAGCTCAACGCGCATGTCGGTGTTGTCGCCCGGCATGACCATCTCGGTGCCCTCGGGGAGGTGCACGACGCCGGTCACGTCCGTGGTACGGAAGTAGAACTGCGGGCGGTAGTTGTTGAAGAACGGCGTGTGACGGCCACCCTCGTCCTTGGACAGGATGTACGCCGTGGCCTCGAAGTCCGTGTGCGGGGTGACCGAGCCGGGCTTGATGATGACCTGGCCGCGCTCGACGTCCTCGCGCTTGATGCCGCGGAGCAGCAGACCGACGTTCTCACCGGCCTGGCCCTCGTCGAGCAGCTTGCGGAACATCTCGATGCCGGTGACCGTGGTGGTGGTCTTCTCGGTCTTGATGCCGATGATGTCGACGGTCTCGTTGACCTTGAGGACACCACGCTCGATACGACCGGTGACGACGGTGCCACGACCGGTGATCGTGAAGACGTCCTCGATCGGCATCAGGAACGGCTTGTCGACGTCACGCTCGGGCTCCGGGATGGACTCGTCGACGGCCTTCATCAGGTCGAGGACGGTCTGGACGTACTCGGGGTCACCCTCGAGGGCCTTGAGCGCGGAGACCTTGACGACCGGCAGGTCGTCGCCCGGGAACTCGTACTCGGAGAGCAGCTCACGGACCTCGAGCTCGACGAGCTCCAGGATCTCCTCGTCGTCCACCATGTCGGCCTTGTTCAGGGCGACCACGATGTACGGAACGCCGACCTGGCGGGCCAGGAGCACGTGCTCCTTGGTCTGCGGCATCGGGCCGTCGGTGGCGGCGACCACCAGGATGGCGCCGTCCATCTGCGCGGCACCGGTGATCATGTTCTTGATGTAGTCCGCGTGACCCGGGCAGTCGACGTGGGCGTAGTGACGGGTCTCCGTCTGGTACTCGACGTGCGCGATGGAGATGGTGATACCGCGCTGGCGCTCCTCAGGAGCCTTGTCGATGTTGTCGAACGCGGTGGCCTCGTTCAGGTCCGGGTACGCGTCGTGCAGCACCTTGGTAATGGCGGCCGTGAGGGTCGTCTTACCGTGGTCGATGTGACCGATGGTGCCGATGTTGACGTGCGGCTTAGTCCGCTCGAACTTCGCCTTCGCCACTGGGATCCTCCTGTGGAGTGGTTCTGTACGCCTTGCTTCGACGGCGCCAGGTGATCTTTGCTGTCAAGTCCCGGGCCCAGGGGGAAACATCCACGTTCGCGGGTGTTTCGCCCCGAGAGGCTCCGGAGTCAAGCCTACGGCGTGTGAACGCGGTGCGTTACTCGCCCTTGGCCTTCGCGATGATCTCCTCGGCGACGTTCCGCGGAACCTCGGCGTAGGAGTCGAACTGCATGGAGTAGCTGGCACGGCCGGACGTCTTGCTGCGCAGGTCGCCGACGTAACCGAACATCTCCGAGAGGGGCACGAGGCCCTTCACGACGCGGGCACCGGCCCGCTCCTCCATGGCCTGGATCTGGCCACGGCGGGAGTTGATGTCGCCGATGACCTCACCCATGTAGTCCTCGGGCGTGGTGACCTCGACGGCCATCATCGGCTCGAGGAGCACGGGCGAAGCCTTGCGCGCGGCCTCCTTGAAGGCCTGCGAACCGGCGATCTTGAAGGCGAGCTCGGAGGAGTCGACCTCGTGGTAGCCACCGTCGATCAGCGTGACGCGCACGCCGGTCATCTCGTAGCCCGCGAGGATGCCGAACTGCATGGCCTCCTGAGCACCGGCGTCCACCGAAGGGATGTACTCCTTCGGGATACGGCCACCGGTCACCTTGTTCACGAACTCGTACGAGGCGTCGCCGCCCTCGATGGGCTCGATCGCGATCTGCACCTTGGCGAACTGGCCGGTACCACCAGTCTGCTTCTTGTGCGTGTAGTCGACGCGCTCGACGGCCTTGCGGATCGTCTCGCGGTACGCGACCTGCGGCTTGCCGACGTTGGCCTCGACCTTGAACTCACGGCGCATGCGGTCGACCAGCACCTCGAGGTGCAGCTCGCCCATACCACCGATGATGGTCTGGCCGGTCTCCTCGTCCGAGTGGACCTGGAAGGACGGGTCCTCCTCGGCCAGGCGCTGGATCGCGACGCCCAGCTTCTCCTGGTCACCCTTCGACTTGGGCTCGATGGCGACCTGGATGACCGGCGCCGGGAAGTCCATGGACTCCAGGATGACCGGGGCCTTGTCGTCGCACAGCGTCTCACCGGTCGTGGTCTGCTTCAGACCCATGACGGCGATGATGTCGCCGGCGCCCACCGACTCGATCTCCTCACGCTTGTTCGCGTGCATGCGGTAGATCTTGCCGATGCGCTCCTTCTTGCCCTTGACGGAGTTCAGCACGGCGGTGCCGGACTCCAGGCGGCCCGAGTAGACCCGGACGAAGGTGAGCTTGCCGAGGTGCGGGTCGCTCATGATCTTGAACGCCAGCGCGGACAGCGGCTCGTCGTCGGACGGCTTGCGCTTGACGACCGTCTCCGCGTCCTTGACGTCGTGGCCCTCGATGGCCTCGACGTCCAGGGGGGAGGGGAGGTAGCGCACGACCGCGTCGAGCAGGGGCTGAACACCCTTGTTCTTGAACGCGGTACCGCAGAACACCGGGGTGACCGTGGTGTCCTTGGACTTGCCGGACGCGATGGTGATGCGACGGATCGCGGCGTACAGCTGCTCCACGGAAGGCTCGGCGCCCTCCAGGTACAGCTCCATGATCTCTTCGTCGTTCTCGGCCACGGCCTCGAGCAGCTTGCCGCGGTACTCCTCGGCAGCCTCGGTATGCGTGTCCGGGATGTCGACGACGTCGTACATCTCGCCCTTGGTGGCCTCGGCGGACCAGACCAGGGCCTTCATCGTCACCAGGTCGACGACGCCCTTGAAGTCGGCCTCGGCGCCGATCGGCAGCTGCATCACGATCGCCTGAGCGCCCAGGCGGTCAGAGATCATGTCGACACAGCGGTGGAACTCGGCACCGGTGCGGTCGAGCTTGTTGACGAAGCAGATACGCGGAACGCCGTAACGGTCCGCCTGACGCCACACGGTCTCGGACTGCGGCTCGACACCGGCGACACCGTCGAACACCGTCACGGCACCGTCGAGCACGCGCAGGGAGCGCTCCACCTCGACGGTGAAGTCGACGTGCCCCGGGGTGTCGATGATGTTGATGGTGTGGTCGACGTCCTCAAGCGGCCAGTGACAGGTGGTGGCAGCAGAGGTGATCGTGATGCCACGCTCCTGCTCCTGCTCCATCCAGTCCATGGTGGCGGCGCCGTCGTGGACCTCACCGATCTTGTACGAAACGCCGGTGTAGAACAGGATCCGCTCGGTGGTGGTCGTCTTGCCCGCGTCGATGTGGGCCATGATGCCGATGTTGCGCACCTTGGCCAGGTCAAGCGAAGTGGTAGCCATAAGGCTTCAGTCTTCTCTCGGTCTCGATGTGGACTGCGACTACCAGCGGTAGTGCGCGAAGGCCTTGTTGGACTCGGCCATCTTGTGCGTGTCCTCGCGCTTCTTGACGGCCGCACCGAGGCCGTTCGAAGCGTCGAGAAGCTCGTTGAGCAGACGCTCGGTCATGGTCTTCTCGCGACGGGCGCGGGAGTAGCCGACGAGCCAGCGCAGCGCGAGGGTGTTGGCACGACCGGGCTTGACCTCGATCGGAACCTGGTACGTCGCACCACCGACACGGCGGGACTTGACCTCAAGGGTCGGCTTGATGTTCTCCAGCGCGCGCTTCAGCGTGATGATCGGGTCGTTGCCCGTCTTCTCACGCAGACCCTCCATGGCGCCGTAGACGATGCGCTCGGCGGTGGAGCGCTTGCCGTTCAGCAGCACCTTGTTGATCAGGGAGGTCACCAGAGGAGAGCCGTAGACCGGGTCGATGATGACCGGGCGCTTCGGGGCGGGGCCCTTACGAGGCATTCTTACTTCTCCTTCTTGGCGCCGTAGCGGCTGCGGGCCTGCTTGCGGTTCTTGACACCCTGGGTGTCGAGCGAGCCGCGGATGATCTTGTAGCGAACACCCGGCAGGTCCTTCACACGGCCGCCGCGCACGAGCACGATGGAGTGCTCCTGCAGGTTGTGTCCCTCACCCGGAATGTAAGCGGTGACCTCGATCCCGCTGGTCAGACGCACACGCGCGACCTTACGCAGGGCCGAGTTCGGCTTCTTCGGGGTGGTCGTGAACACACGCGTGCAGACGCCACGACGCTGAGGGGAACCCTCGAGTGCGGGCGTCTTGTTCTTCTCGACCTTGTCCTGCCGGCCCTTACGGACCAGCTGCTGGATCGTAGGCACTACTTCTCCGGTTTCTGTGTGCCGATAGGTGAAGCTAACCTGGAACGTCGCCGACCCACGCGGTCGGGTGTGTCGAATCCGGCGGGCTCCCGCCGTGAGGCGAAAGGAGCACAGATTGCGGTGGCCGCTCACAGCTCGCTATGCGGTTGAAGGCACGCACGAGAGCCAGGGCACACCCCAGGCACAAGGTCTGAGCGTACCTACCGCACAGACTCCGGTCAAAACAAATGGAACGAGGCAGGAGGATGGCAGCCTCGGACGACCATGACCTGGGATTTCACCCGGGTCACCCCTCTCTACCACAGGAGGGGCCGCCCCGCGACTCGGGGCGGCCGACGGCTTCGGGTACGACGCACCGACTCTGTGGTGGAGGCCGAGGTGAACGACATGCGCTCACTGCGTGATCTTCGGACCTCTGATCCCGGGGACCCCGGTGATCCCGTGGAGGCCGTGGGGCGAGCCGGGGTCCTCGGCCGGTACGGCCGCTCGGCGGGCCCGGTGCGTCGCGCCACGGGCCGCCCGCTCCGCGGCGAAGACGTCCTCCAGGCGGAAGAGCTGGGCCCGCCCGGCCTTGGCGACCGGGGCGAGGCGGCCCAGCTGGACCCACTTGCGGATGGTCGCGGGCGCGACGCCGGCCTCCTGGGCCGCGAGGGGGCCGGGGATCAGGGCCGGCAGGTCCGGGCAGCTGCTCATCGGGCGTGCTCCCGCTCCGTGGCCGCACGCCGCCACTCCCCCTCGTCCCAGCTGTGCCGGTAGGCGGGGTCGTCGTGGCAACCGCACAGGGCGTCCGTGCAGCGGCACGCGGGGTTGACGCACAGCACGGCGCCGCGGTCGGGAAAGGCGCGCAGGGAGACCGAGTCGCACCAGGGGCAGCGGCCGGACATGCGGACGACGGTCTCGGTGTCGCCCAGGGCCCGGGCGCAGCGCCGGGCCATGCGGCGCGTCTCGTCCCGCACATGGGCGGCCAGGACGGGGTCGGCCGCCACACCGTCGAGCAGGGCGGCGATCCGGTGCAGCCGCTCTGGCACCGGGGCCCGGCGGGCCCGCGGCAGACCGAGCCGGTCCCGGACGGCCTCCTCCAGCTCGATCACCCCGTCGGTGATGTCGCGCAGGGCGTCGGAAACGTGCAGGCGCAGCGGAGCCGCGCTGTATCCGGGGGCGACCTGCCCGTGCCGCTGCTGGAGAAGCAAGGCCTCGGCACGTTCCTCGCGCAAACGTTCGGCGAGGTCCGCCGGCGGTGAGGGCATGTTGCCGGGACGGCCGGCCGGCGAGGTGCGGCCCGGAACCAGCTCGGCGGACAGCTCCGGTAACTGCTGAAGGAGCATGCCGATCCAGAGGGCGGCGTGGGCGACGGGGCGGTTGTCAGGGGGCGGGGCGCTGCCGGACTCAGCGGGCGTCGGGCGGACCTCGGAACCAGCGGACCCGGCGGACCCGGCGGACCCGGCGCACGACGGACGGGCCTCGGACACGGCGGACCCGGGGTGGGCGTCGGTCCGGCCGGAGGGTTGGCGTGCCTCAGACAACGCGACCTCCGGGGGCTGCCACCGCTCGGCCGGAGCGCCATAGGCGGCCGCCGCAGACGCCGTCGAACCAGTTGTCGGCCGGGATGACCGCGTCCTCGCACTGACGACGCACTGTGCAGTCGGCGCAGGCGCGTAGTGCGGGAGCGGCTTCCTCGACCTTCTTGGAGAAGACGACGTCGGGCGGCAGCCCGGCGCAGGCGGCGGCGGACCGCCACCCCGCGGGTTCGGCAGGTGTGAAAAAGCGGGTGGGCTGGGGCGCGCTCAGGGGGTGCGGTGGGCACGGACCGGCGACGGACATGGGACCTCTCCCTGGTGAGGGCGGGTGTCGGACATGCCTCACCAGCCTCACAGATTGCGCGCGCGCTCGCAACGTATTTGAAAGCGAAGATCCCTCCAGCCCCGCCAAACACGCACATTCCTCCAAGGACCTCCCAAACTCCGCTGGATTTTCACACCAGCGACAGGAGGCACGTAATACCGCGCGCGCAAGCAAGCTAAACTCGTGCTCCCGGAGGGAGGCGAACAACACATGACCAGTCAGGACCTGGAGGCATTCGCGGCCTGGGTCGAAGACCTGATGCGCGAACGCGGCTACGACATCGACAGCCCGCGGGGTGGCGGGAAGTCGAGGATCGCCGACGAGGCGGGGGTGCATCGCGCCGCCGTCACCCGCCTGTTGCAGCGGCAGAGCATGCCGGACCTCGAAACCACCCGCCGACTGGCCAGGGCACTCGGCGTCCCGGTGCGCGAGATGCTCATCCGTTCCCGCCGGCTGAGCGCTGATGAGCTGGCCGACCCCCACGACCGACCGGCCCCCCCGACACCCAGCGCCGCGCTCGGCCGTCGGCCGACGCTGGAGGAGGTCGCCGATCTACTGGGCGTACCCGCGGACCGACGCGAGATGTTCGTCAGGGTCGTGGAACAGTTCCTGCCCGGCGAGGCGAAGGCGAGACCTGGAGCCGGAGCATCCGCAAGCGTCGACTGACAACTGGCCCACCTCACCCTCCTCGTCCCCCTTGCCCTGCCGTATCCCACCGATGCGGCGGGGCTTTCCGCTTCTCGGGGCCCGCGACGCGGAACACGGCAAGGGCGGGCGGCCACGGCCGGCCCGATGGTGGCACCGGCCGAGGGCAGCCGGACCGGCCGCGATCCGGAAGTTGCGCTCGCGCTCGCAACATGTCACAGTTGGTGCAGCGGCGGAGCTGTGCCCACGACGGGTGACGGCCCGCCGTTTCGCATGGGCCCGCTTTCACCGGCCCGTCCGCACCAGCCGGTCCCGCCGGTCTGACAGCCGGTCTGACAGAAGGGAGGCCACCTCGTGGCCGATCCCGCGGTCATCTTCCCCGACGTCGAGGACCTCGTCGTCGACTACCTGACCGACCGCACCGAACTCTCCACCGCCACCGTGAGCAACGTTCCACCGAGCGGCTTCACCGGCACCCAGCCGGTCGTCCTGGTCTCCCGCGCCGGCGGGGCATGGATCGACGACCAGCACCTGGACCAGCCGCTGGTCGACTTCGAGGTCTACGGCCCCGACAAGACCGCGGCGCACACCCTGGCCCTGAAGGTCCGTTCCGCGGTGCTCACCCTGCGCGGAACGACGCAGGGCACCACTCTCGTGTCCGACGTCGTCGAGGCCGACGGCCCGCGCTGGGCGCCCGACTGGAACCGCTCGTCGGCGAACCGCTACTACTCCACGGTCCGGCTGGTCATCCGACCAGCCTGAGCTCGCCGCACCCGGCGCCCTCCCCCGATCAGGCCCTGTCCGCCTCCCGAGGCACGGCAGGGCCTTCGCCATATCCAGGCACCTCTCCACCCACCACACACCTTCTCTTCTCAAGGAGTCACACATGGCAGGCAACAACACCAACGAGATCCGCGTCGCCGGCACCGGCCGCATCCTGGTCGCCCCGGTCGGCACGGCCGCGCCGACCGACACCACCGCCGCCTGGGCAGCCGCGTGGAAGGACCTCGGCTACACCTCGACCGACGGCATCAAGCTGGCCAAGAAGGACAAGCTGGACCCCGTCGACACCTGGCAGTCGGTCTCTCCGGCCCGGTTCATCTACTCGGACCGCGACCTGACCGCGAAGTTCCAGCTGCTCCAGCTGAACGAGGACACGCTGCCCTTCTTCATGGGCGGTGACCCCATCACCGAGACGTCGGCCGGCTCCGGCATCTACAAGTACAACCTGGCGTCCAACCCGAAGAACAACGAGAAGGCGCTGGGCATCGAGTTCACCGACGGCAGCGCCATCACCTACCGCTTCATCATCCCGCGCGGCCAGGTCACAGAGTCCGAGGAACTGTCGCTGACCCGCACCGCCCCCATCAAGCTCGGCGTCACCTTCACCGCCATGGCGGTCGACGACGTCACGCCGCTGGCCACCTTCCTGATGAAGGACCCGGCGTACGCGTAACCCCTCCCCCGCGGGCGGGCCGGGACCGGGGTTTTCCGGCCCCGGGCCCGGCCCGCCCGCACCCTCTCCCCCTGCCCACCAGACGAACCCCTGCTACACACCCAGGAGTTGAACATGCCGGCATTCGACGTCAGTGCCGCCCGGGCACAGCGCCAGGAGGCCCTCGGCCGCGCCTGGTCCTTCGCCCTCGACGGCGACACCTTCACGCTCCCCACCGAGCTGACCCGCAAGACCGCCCGCGCGCTGCGCGACCTCGACGACAACGACGTGGACGGCCTGCTCCGCGTGCTGCTGGGCGAGGCCCAGTTCGAGCGCTTCGACCGGCACGACGTCACCCTGCAGGACATCGCCGCGATCCTTGAGGCGTACGGCAAGGAGACCGGGCTCGGCCTGGGGGAAGGCTGAGCCTCGGCGAGTTCGTCGACGAGCACGCCGAGGCCCTTGAGGCGGACCTGCTCCGCCACTACGGCGTGGACCTGCTGGACTGGCACCGCGGCCGGCTCTCCTCACGTCGGCTCGCGGTGCTGGTCAGGCATCTGCCACGCGACAGCGCGACCCTGCGCGAGACGCACGGCGAGGCGACCGACTGGGCGGTCACGGACTACCTGCTCGCGGCCGCCGTCGACCAACTCGCCGAGGCGAACTGGATGTTCGCGACCGTCAACCGCGACGAGGACGCGGAGCCACTGGAGTACCCCCAGCCGGTGCCGCGACCGGGAGCGGAGCAGACGCCCGCGCCGCAGGCCGAGGACCCCGCCGAGGTCCGCAACCCCAGCCCCGCCGAACTGGTCCGGTTCTTCAGCTGAGAGCCGGGGACACCGAGATCGATCCGGCTTTCGATCCCATCCCCTCGCAGGAGTGATGCACCCATGACCCTTTACACCCCGCTCAGCGGCCTGCCGTACCCGCAGCCCACCGACACCGCGAACCTGCCCCTCCACCTCCAGTCGCTCGCGGAGGGCATCGACAGCCGTACGATCCTGCGCTACGCGACGGCCACCGACCGGGACTCGGCGGTCACCACCCCGGTGGCCGGGATGGTTGCCTGGTTGTCCACACCGGGGACGCTCACCTACTACACCGGCTCCGCATGGATCGCGCTGGGCGCCTGGAACACGTACACCCCCACCTGGTCCGCCGACCCCTCCGCTCCCTCGATCGGCAACGGCACGATGACCGGCAAGTACGCGGTGGTCGGCAAGGTCTGCCACTTCACCACCCTGGTGACCTTCGGGTCGACGACGACCTTCGGCGGCCCCAACTACACCTTCAGCCTGCCGGTCACGGCCGGCGCGCTCGGCGGCCTGCCGCAGTTCCAGGGCGTGGCGAGCATCGGCTCCCTCCGGGCGATGCTCTCCTGCCAGCCGACGGCGAGCACGGGTGCCACGTCGTACACGGTCTGGGGCCCGACGTCGACCTCCTCGCCCGACCTCGACCAGATCGGCGGCTCGGGACTGCTCGGCGCGTCCTGGGCCAGCGGCAGCGTGATGCGGATCGGCGGCACGTACGAGGTGGCCTGAAACCACTACGCCGACTCCGGTCCCAGGCGTGTGTGTGAGGTACTGTGCCGAGCAGTTATCGCTCGCGTGTTCGAATACTGAGCGACACGGGAGGGTGGGGGTCGTGACGAGGGAAGACGGGACGTTGTGGGGCGAGGCCGAGGCCATGGCGGCGGCCCAGGAACTTCAGCACGCCCTGGCCGCGCGCTTCAAGGGCCGGCCCCTGCCGCCCGACCTGGTGATCACCACCAGGTCGGAGATCGAGAAGCGGGAGTTCACCGCGTACGCACACGGCTGGCAGGACCGCGGCGAACACGATGAACGCCGCTGGGCTGAAGCCGGGGCGGGGTTACCCGCACAGGCGCGACCCCAGCCCCACCAGCCCGCCGCGGCGGAGATTCTCCCCTTACCCCACCCGTCCGGCACACCCGCGGCCCGCCCGCACCCGGAGGACGAACGGTCTTGACGGCCTGGAATCCGGGAACGGGCGGCACCGCAAAAGGGAAAAGGTCTACTGGCGTCGCAGATTTGCTGGGACGCGCCCTTTCGGCACGACCACCGGCAACGCCCCGTACGCGCTCTCGCAACCGGCACGAGCGGCGAATTCCGGGAGGCCGGCTACTCCCAAACCTTCCCCCGGAAAACTCCCCGCCGGTCCTTGCTTTTGCCGGGAACCGCATATTCCAGGTGTTCTTCGAAATGGATGAGTTCACCCACTGAGACCCGGAATCTAGACGTTACAATTCTGCCTTCACCACGAACGGACGTAGCCGAAGATCCAGCTCACCGCTGCGGCCGGGCCGCCCCAGCCGAGCGTCAGCTCGACATCACCGCCGGGTCAGTAGAAGAGAACCCCGAGACCCAGGAGTACCGCGCCGACGACCACGCAGGCCAGTCCGGGAACCCAGAAGATCACCACCCTGTCCCCCTCCCCGGACATGTCCATGTCGGCGATGTCCGCGAGCGTCCCCGTCCGGGCCCGGCTCGCCCTCCTCCGGTCGTAGACCACCGGCACGACGGTGCCCACCGGCCCTCGCGGCTCCACACCGATCTCGACAAACCTGGGCGGCCGGCTCTGGGGCGACGCCCCCGGCAGAAGGACGTCGTAGTAGACGCGCTGTCGGCCTTCGATCCAGTCGTGAAGCGTGGAGACGGCTTCGCCCTGCACGCCGCGCCGTTTCAGTTTCCGCAGCTTCAGGAACTCAAGAAGTCCGCCGAGGTCGAGGAACCAAATCAGCGCACCCAGACCCATCAGGACCAATCCCACACCTGCGATATTACTCATTCCCACCCCTTCGCCTGAAATATGCGCGCGCGCAGAATATCAGCGGGCGTCTCCCTTCGTCAACACTCACTTCCATCTGGAGACACTGATGTCCGAGGCCAAGGAAGACGAAATCCTGAAAAAGGTCGGGGAAGTCCAGAAGGACGTCACGACCGTCAAGGATCTCATCTCCCCGCCGAACCAGGCGGCCACCAAGAAGCAGCTGGACGACAAGACCGAATCCGTTCTGAAGGCCATCAAGGCGGGACCGGAAACCAGCAAGAACATTTTTGAATCACTGTTCGAAGCGCTCGGCTTGAAGGACCTCTTCGGCGCTATCAAGGACGGCGAGAACTGGGGCAGCAAGCTGGTGCTCGCCTTCGGCGCCTTCGCCGCGCTCCTACTCGGGAAGCTGCTGGACTTCGGAAGACTCTTCGGTACAGCGTTCGAAAGGCTCTCGGCGGCCTACCGGAACCGGAATACCCCCGCTGGCGATCCACGGCTGGCGGGTCGACTTCCGGCCGTCAACGAGACCGGATTCCCAAAATTCATGACCCGCGTCGAGATGGACGCCATGAATTCCGTCGCCATCAACCCGCACGGGCTCACGCCCCAGCTGCTCACCGAACTCACCAGCGCACTCAATGGCCTCACTCCGGAGATCCGGTTGTTCAACAGTGCCACCCGGAACATGGAGTCCCCCTCGACGATCAAAAAGATTGCCGCGGCGATCGGAAAACTCAAGGACGTCCTCACCCCCACCAACCCCGCCGAGTCCGTCAGGGAGGTTGCCGGGGCCATAGGCGAGCTCAACACGAAGATGCAGAACTACAAGCCCGAAAATCTGCCCAAGCCCCAGACCTTCCGAGACATCACCAACGCGGCCAAGGAACTCAACAACAATGTTGACACCCTCCGGGGCGCGTTCCAGCGCCTGGCCTCCGCCACCACCGGCGCCGCCAATTCCCTCACCGGCGGCTCCGCCTCCCCGGCCTGACGACCGCGATCTGCTCGCATGAGGTGCCCCAGCCAACAATGCCCGGATGCATTCGAGGGGTCACTGAAGAACGCCGCAAACCAGGCGTGATCACACCCCGCTTCACAACGAATCGGAGCCAGAGAAATGGGTTTGAGAGAATCTCTCAACCAGACGACAGCCGGCGTGAACAGGTTTCGGACCGCCCTCGGCAACGCATCGAGCAGTCTGGGCGCGCTGCGACAGGCGGCGGGCAGCACCACGACCGCCGTCACCAAGATACGGACCAGCGCAGGTCAGGCAGCTCCATCGCTGACCAAGGTCAAGACCGGCTCCGACCAGCTCAACACCTCCCTGAACAAGCTCAAGACCGCCGCCACCCAGAGCGGCACCGGTCTCGACAAGGTCAAGACGACCTCCAATAACACCAACACCAGCTTCGGCAAAGCCCGTGCCGGCGCCGACAAGCTCAAGTCCTCCCTCGACAAGCTCAAGTCCTCCGCCAAGGGCGCCCAGAGTGAGCTGAAGAACGTCAAGACCCAGGCCGGGGCCGTCGAGAAGTCCGTCGGCAGGGCCGCGAAGAACGCCGACAAGGGCGGAACGTCCATGGGCAGCCTCGGCAAGGGGCTCAAGGGGGCCTCGCTGGCGCAGAAGGGGCTGAACCTGGCGATGGCCGCCAGCCCCTTCGGGCTGGTGATGACCCTGCTGACCCCGCTCATCGCCCAGTTCGTCAACATGGACAAGGTCACCGCGCTGCTCCGGCAGGGTGTCTCGTACGCCATGAAGACCATCGGGACGGCGGTGGGCGGACTCGCCGGCAACGCCGGCCCGATACTCAGGGGCCTCGGCAACGCCATGCTCGCCCCGATCACCGGTCTCGCCGTCGCGGTGAACGGACTGCTCGGCGCGCTGGCCGGCATCCACATCAGCATCCCCGACTGGGTACCCAAGTACGGCGGCCGTTCCTTCGGCTTCCCCAGCCTGCACGTGCCGGTCCCGCACCTCGCCGCCGGCGGTGTCGTCCAGGCCCGCTCCGGCGGCACCCTCGCGCTCCTCGGCGAGGCCGGCGAGCACGAGGCCGTCATCCCGCTGTCCAAGCTGGAGCGCATGCTCGGGCACGGCGGCGGACTGCGCACCCTCACCTCCGCGGTGGAGAGGCTGGCCGACCGCCCGATCATCGTCCAGGTCGACTCGCAGCAGATCGCCCGCGCCGTGTTCCTGGGCGGACGGCAGCTCGCCCGGCGATAACCGAATCCCCCGCACTTCCCCGGTCGACGGTCACCCGTCGGCTTTTTTCATGCCTTCAGGAGTCCTCATGGGAAACCTCTGGATCGGCCCGCCCGGCTCCATGACCGAGATCGACCAGGCCGCCAAGTCCTTCGACCGCAGCGCCGACCTCGGCGTGAGCGAGTTCAAGTCACTCGGCGGCCGGGTCACCGTCACCCGCAACCTGGCCCCCGTCCGCCGTCTCAAGCTGTCCTGGGACCTGCTCGCCCCCGTCCACGCCCGCGCCCTGGACCGTCTCGCCCGCCGGGTCGGCGGCTCCTCGCCGGTGTTCGTGGTCGACCCCGCCGCCGGCAACGTCCTCGGCGCGGGCCATGCCGCCGGGCTCGGTGTGACCGGTGCGACCGACATCACCGGGCTCGCCCAGTGGTTCCGTACGGGGACCACCGGAGCCGTTGCCGAGAGCACGACCGCCCCCGGCACCTTCGTCTTCACCGCCGCCGACACCACCAGCGCGGTCGCCTGGAGGTGCCCCTTCACGGACAAAGGCTTCCCCGTCTCGCCCGGACTGAAGGTCTCCTTCCGCGCCCCGACCGCGCTCGCGGCACTCGGCACGGTGAGCGTCGGCCTCGACTACAAGAAGGCCGACGGCAGCTACCTCAGCTCGTCCACGGCGACCGGCGCCCTCGTGTCCGGGACCGTCCCGGCGCTCGCCGCCTACGTTACGCCCACGGCCAAGCCGGGCACCGCCGGTACCCACTCCCTCGCCGGCGCCTGCCTCACCTACGGCGGTACGGCGGAGGACGGAATCCCCGGCGACGGACTGCCCCCGATGGCGGTGACCGGCTACAGCGACACCCCCGGCCGCCCGCTGCCGTTCCGCAACTTCAGCCTCGACCTCGTGGAGGTGTCCAGTGCAGCAGGCTGACGACGCCACCACCGCGGCGCTCGCCACCGGAGAGCGCACCGCCAAGAACACCACTCGGGTCGGCGGCAAGGACGTCTCCGCGCAGGTGCAGTCCTGGTCGGTGGAACGGTCGTACGCGACCGACCTGCCGGCCGCGATGCGCGCGTTCTCCGGCTCGTCCTCCGCTCAGCTGCAGCTCCAACTGTCCGGTACGGGCGGGGTGTCGGCGCCCGAGCTGTACGCCCCGTGGGCCGACCGGACCACCGGCGACATGACGCGCCCTGGGCAGTCCGTGGTGCAGCGCGGCGGCGTGGGCCCGACGACGCTGCCCGCCTTCCGGGGCACGGTGCGCTCCCGCTCGGCGCAGGCCGGCACCGACACCGTGCAGATCACCGCCCTCGACGGGGCCGAGCGGCTGCGCGGCCCCGCGCTGCTGCCGAAGCCGTACGCCGGGTTCCGCACGGGGCACCCGGTCGCCACCGCAACCTGGTGCGTGGATGAACTGCTGCGCCAGGGCGGAGTGCTCACCTCGCCGCCGGCCCGCTACCCCGAGTTCGTCCCGGGCCAGCCGCTCACCCTCGTCCACGCGACCCTGCACGGCGGCTTCGCCACACCGTACGGCCAGCCGGAGACCGTGCCGCGCGACCGCCTGTACACCTGGACCCGGGAGGGCGCCCCGCACGAGATGGCGCTGCTGCCGCGCCCCGGACTGACCGGCCTCACCGCGAGCTGGTTCCCGCGCTCCCGGATCACCGTGCCCGGATCACGTCTGTTCGCGGAGGCCTGGGTCAATCCGGCCGTCGGGACCGGGGACACGGTCACCCTGGAACTGATCCTGGACCGCACCGGGAACGCGGGCGGCTCCCTGCGCATGGAGGTCAACTTCGCCGCGGGCACCGTGCGCATGTACTCGGCCACGGTCGACGGGGCGTACTGGTACTTCGAGTGGAGCTGGACGGGGCTGCGCGGCGCGCTGACGGGACCCTGGCACATCGGCGCCCTGTTCGACACCACGGGCGGCACCGACACATCGGTGCACCCGACCGTGCAGCCCCGGCTGACCAGCCCGGACGGCACCCACTACCTGGGCTCGCCCGCCACCTTCGTCGAGAGCTACGGCCGCCAGGACGCGGCCGAGCTGCGGGAGCTGAAGCTCGTCACCGACATGGCCGTGGAAGGCGTCCAGCTCACCAGCGGGCTGACCGCCATGCCCACGTCGTCGGTGTTCGCGCAGACCGGCACCTGGACCAAGGGCGCCGAACTCGACGACGCGATCATGCCGTTGCACGCGGTGCCGCGGGTGTCGGGGTCGCAGTGGGAGGTTCTCGGGCAGATCGCCAAGGCGACGATGTCGACGGCCGAGTTCGACGAGCGGGGTGTCTTCCGCTGGCGGAACCACACCCGGTTCGGCACCGTGCCCACGCAGGCCGACCTCAGCCTCACCTCAGTGCGCGACATCGCCGCGCTCACCCTCACCGAGGAGATCGACGCCTGCCGCAACTACGTCGTCCAGCCCGCCAAGGTCTGGGAGGACTTCGGCACCAGTGCGGGCACCACCTACACCGACACAGAGGTGCGTACCATCCCGACCTACGGCACGCTGACCGTGTCGTACGTCATGGCGGAGGAGGAGTTCGACATCGGGCCGCCCCTCACGGACGACGACTCGGTCACCACGAACGGTTCACAGGTCCGCTTCGCGACCACCCCCGCAGGCACGACGGCGGTCAAGGGCGCCGTCGACGTGCTGACCCGCCGCGAGGACGGCTACCTGGTGGTGCGCTTCACCAACCGCACCTCCCAGCCGCTCTACACGGCGAAGAAGGACGGCACCCCTTCGGTGTACCTGTTGACGCTGAAGCCCCAGGCCGACCCCGTGGAACGCAAGGCCACGGCCTACGAGGCGGGGACCGCGAGCGAGAGTTTCTACGGCCGCCAGCAGCACACCGGTGAGACCACCGACTGGATCCAGGACCTGCCCTCCGCCCAGGCCATCGCGAGCGCGCTCTGCAACGCCGGGGCCTACCCGGTGCCGGTCATCGGCGACGTGGAGGTGCTGTACGACCCCCGCGTCCAGCTCGGCGACGTCATACGGCTGACCGACACCTCGGGCACGCGGCTGGACACCCTGGCCTGGGTAGTCGGGATCAACACAACGGCGACTGCGGACGCCGGCGTACGGCAGACACTCACCCTGCGAGGTACGCAGCCCAACGGGTCGCCCGCCGACGCAGGTCTCACTCCCGATGCCGCGGCCGATCCGGTGGTCGTGACCCTGTCCGCGTACTCCTCCGTGACCGCTGCCTTCCCGACGCTCGCCGCGCTGACCGCGTCCGGGTTCACCTGGGGTCAGATCAAGGAGTCCGCTCATGTCTGAGACGACACCCGAGCCGACTCAGACGACGCAGCCGCTGCCCGGCGAGCCCGCCCTGGTGCAGGTGACCGTTCTCCCTCCGGTGGTCGTGGAGCCCGAGCCGCCCACGGATCCGCAAGTGCCCGAGGTGATCGCCGCGCCCACCGGCACCGGCGGTGCCCCGACGCGCGGCACTGCCCCCGGACCTCCGGCCGACCCGCCACCGCCGCCGGAGGTGTGAGTCACCGGTCTCGCCCGGCCGGCCACCACCTCAGCCTTACCCGGGTGCCCCCGGCCGGTGATCGTCGCGACGGCGACCGGAGGCCCTGCCTTCCAAATCGTCGGCCAGGGCACGGGCCTTGTCCGACAGGAGGGGCCGCTGCTCGCCTCCCGCACGGGCGGGGGGCGGCGGCTCCTGTTGGGACGGAGGGGGCTGCCCCGCAGACTCTCCCGAACGGCCCTCGTCCCGCCTGGCCGCCCCGTTCTCGGCGGGCCGTGGCAGCGGGGGCACGCTTGCCCGCCCCTTGCGCCGGACCACTGACCGCCGCCGCGCGGACGCCGCCTTCTTCTCACGCATCTCACGGGCTGACAGCAGGATGTCGGGCGCGGCAGCGTCTCCGGCGCCGGCCGACAAGGGCCTGTCCTTCGCCGCGGGAGCCCGGGGAGAGGGAACGCGGGCCTCGTCGATCAAGGTCCGCTCGCGCTCCCCATGCTCTTCCATCCGCGTCAACTCGGATGGCGGGTTGAGGAGTTGGACGTAGGGCAGCGATATGACCTCGCCGCCCTCCTCGGCCTCGGGGCGCCGGACCTCAGCCTCGGGGCGCCGGGCCCGACGCGGCCTGAGACCGGTGCGGGCGTCGGAATGTCCCTGGAGGTAGGCGGCGGTGATCCGCTCCTCGTATGCGCGTCGCACAGGCGGAAGCCGCTCCTCCACCACATCGGCCCAGCCCGCGCGGTAGGCGGCCAGCTCGCGCCGGTCCAGCTCGGCGCGGGGCAGGACGACGAGCTCCTCGGGTGCGTAGCCGAGGCGGTGTACGAGTTCGGAGACCCGGGCGATGAGATGCGGCAGATCGGGGGCCTGTTCGAGCCAGTCGATCACCTGCTGGTGTCCCGCGCTGCTCGCGTCTCCGTCCACTCCGTAGGCCTTGCTCTCGTTTCCCTACCTCGTCGCGCCCCGCGGCGACGACGGTTGCCCCGTCGCCGCCCCTCCGCCGTTTGACTAACCCTCAATTTCCTTATGAATCACAAGCGTTCACAAATCATCGAAAGACGAAAGGACGGACGGATCTTACTCCACGCATATGACAAACCGCGGGTCGTGTCCGGACCCGCCGCGGGTCCGACCCACGAAACGGCCAGGAGTCAGGCCACCTCACCCCCAGCCGAGCCCACCGGAAGGCACCTCCCATGGCCACACCCCTTTCCGCCGAAGCCCTCGTCTCCGCGCTGCGGGCCGAGGGCGTCACCATCGTCGAGCACGCCGGCTGGCGCACCAACAGCCGTAACCACAAGGGACGTTGGGGCCCGGTCAATGGCGTCATCATCCATCACACCGTCACCTCCGGCACCAGCTCCACCGTCGACCTGTGCTTCAATGGCCACTCCACGCTCCCCGGCCCGCTCTGCCACGGGGTCATCGCCAAGGACGGCACGGTCCACCTCGTCGGCAACGGCCGCGCCAATCACGCGGGCGGCGGCGATCCGTCGGTCCTCCAGGCCGTGATCACCGAGACGTACGGGGACCGCCCGCCGACCCCGCGCGAGCACGACGGCAGCGCGGGAGCCGTCGACGGCAACTCCCGCTTCTACGGCTTCGAGTGCGTCAACCTCGGGGACGGCCACGACCCCTGGCCCGCCGAGCAGCTCGACGCCGTCGAGCGGGTCGCGGCAGCGCTCTGCCGGGCCCACGGATGGGGGGCCAAGTCCGTCATCGGGCACCTGGAGTGGAGCGACTGGAAGAGCGACCCCCGCGGTTTCTCCATGACCGGCATGCGCCGGGGCATCCATACCCGGCTCGCCTCCGGGACGGGCGGCGAGAAGCGCCCCGAGCCTCCGCGGCGGCCGCGGCCGCCCCGCTACCAGCCGTTCCCCGGCGTCTCGTTCTTCAAGTCCGAGCCCGACTCCCCGATCATCGCGGCGATGGGCCGTCGGCTCGTGGCCGAAGGCTGCGGCCGTTACCGCGTGGGGCCGAGCTCCCACTGGAGCAAGGCCGACCGTGAGTCGTACGCCGCCTGGCAGCGCAAGCTCGGCTACCAGGGCTCCGGCGCCGACGGCTGGCCGGGCCCCTCGTCCTGGGCCGCGCTGAAAGTCCCGTACAGCTCCTGAATCTCCCCGAGAAGCGAGGTCCCCATGTCAGAGGCCGCCAAGCGCACCCTCCGCACCGTGCTGCAAACCGCCGTCGGGCTGTGTGTCGTGCTGCCGACCCTCGTCACCGCCGCGGGCGTCCCCGCCACGCTCCCCCGGGCCGCCGGGGCCCTGGCCGTCGCCGCGGCCGTGACCCGGGTGATGGCCGCACCGTCCGTCCAGGCCCTGCTCCCGGCCTGGCTGCGCACGGGCGTCCCCACCGGCACGGACGCCGAGCCGCTCTCCCTGGCCGAGGCGCGCGCGGAAGCAGGCAGGGAGCGGAGGAAAGCATGAACGAGCCGTCCTCCCCTTCCCCGTCCTCCTTCTCCGACCCGACCACCGTCGCACTGGAGCTGGAGCGGCTGCGCGGAGCCGTCGAGGCCGGCTTCGCCCGGGTCGACGGCTCGCTCGCGCTGCTGGTCCAGCGCAGCGACCAGACCGACAGGCAGCTGGCGAACCACGAAGAGCGGCTGGACGCCCTGGAGCGCTCCCGCTGGCCCCTGGCCAGCATCGGCGCGCTGGCCGCCGTGGCGACGGCCGCTCTCACGGTCTGGGGGCTGACCGCGCGCTGAGAAGCCCGCCGGGAATGCCAAGGGCAGCCACCCACCGATCAGCCGCGTCAACAACGCTTCGGTGCCGTACGCCTACCCGACCGCGACGATCAAGGTCAACAAGAAGAGCAGCGCGACCGCCCAGGCCCCGATCGCCACCCATCCGAGGATCAGTCCGGTCAGCGCGAGCCCGTCACCGCTCTCCCCCGTGCGTCTGACTTCCCTCCGGGCCAGATGCCCGAGAACCACCGCCGGAACCCCCGTCAGCCCGGCGGTGAAGAACACCAGCCCCCCGCAGACCGCCGCCGCCACGGCCTTCTCGTTGGTCCTCGGCCGGGCCGACGCAACGAACGTCGCGGGCACGGCAGGCTGCTGCGCCAGGGGCCCCTGCGGCAGGTCGGCGACGAGCAGCGCCAGCTCGCCGACGGTACGGGCGGTGTACGCCCGCTCCACCCGCTGCTCGAACTCGTCGCGCTCCAGACGTCCCTCCGCGAAACCGGCTCGGAGGACGTCGACCGCGCGTTCGCGGTCGGCGGTGGAGGCGAGCATGGAGGGGGCAGGCTGCCCGCCCCACGGCTGCCATGCGGGGTACGACACCGAAGAGCACCTCCCGAGAGACCGTGCCTACCCATCATGCCGCTCAGCCGTGCGGACCGGCACCGGGTGCGGGCCGGTTCCCCGGCGCACAGACTGCCCGCCATGTCCCTTCGCACCGCTCTACTACTTCGGCAGCCTCTACATCAAGGCGTACTCCTCGGCGCTCGGCGTGCTGCCGGAGGACCTCGGGCTGTCGGTGCAGAACGTGGTGGCCAGCAGCACAAGCGGCGTCCATCTGCGGCTGAGCGAGACCCCGGGCCTGCGCGTACGGAACGCCTCCACCGCCGACAGGACCTGGCCGGCGGCCGGCCCGGACAACGCCGAAGGGCGGCCACCCCGCAGGGTGACCGCCCTTCAGTTCAAGCGGACTTACTGGTTGTACGGACCGTAGTCGTAGTCCTCCAGCGGGACGGCCTGGCCGGAGCCCGTGCCGAACGGCGAGTAGTCGATGTCGTCGTAGCCGACGGCCGAGTACATCGCGGCCTTCGCTTCCTCGGTCGGCTCGACCCGGATGTTGCGGTAGCGGGACAGACCCGTACCGGCCGGGATGAGCTTACCGATGATGACGTTCTCCTTGAGGCCGATCAGGGAGTCGGACTTGGCGTTGATCGCCGCGTCCGTCAGAACCCTGGTCGTCTCCTGGAAGGACGCCGCCGACAGCCAGGACTCGGTCGCCAGCGAGGCCTTGGTGATACCCATGAGCTGCGGACGACCGGAGGCCGGGTGACCGCCCTCCTGGACCACACGACGGTTCTCGTGCTCGAACTTCGAGCGCTCGACCAGCTCGCCGGGCAGCAGCTCGGCGTCGCCGGACTCGATGATCGTCACGCGGCGGAGCATCTGCCGGATGATGATCTCGATGTGCTTGTCGTGGATCGACACACCCTGCGAGTTGTAGACCTTCTGGACCTCGCCGACCAGGTGGACCTGGACGGCGCGCTGACCCAGGATGCGCAGCACGTCGTGCGGGTTGGTGGCACCCACGGTGAGCTTCTGGCCCACCTGGACGTGCTCGCCCTCGCTGACCAGGAGCCGGGCGCGCTTCGAGATCGGGAACGCCGTCTCGTCGCTGCCGTCGTCCGGCGTGATGACGATCTTCTTGGTCTTCTCGGTCTCCTCGATCCGCACGCGGCCCTGGGCCTCGGAGATCGGGGCGACACCCTTCGGGGTACGGGCCTCGAAGAGCTCGACGACACGCGGCAGACCCTGGGTGATGTCGTCACCGGCCACACCACCGGTGTGGAAGGTACGCATCGTCAGCTGGGTACCGGGCTCACCGATGGACTGGGCGGCGATGATGCCGACGGCCTCACCGATGTCGACCAGCTTGCCGGTGGCCAGCGAGCGGCCGTAGCACATGGCGCAGGTGCCGACGGCGGACTCACAGGTCAGGACCGAGCGGGTCTTGACCTCACCGACGCCGTTGAGGATGAGCTCGTCGATGAGCACGTCGCCCAGGTCGGTACCGGCCGGGGCCAGCACACGGCCGTCCACGACGATGTCCTCGGCGAGGCAGCGCGCGTACACGGACGTCTCGACGTCCTCGGCCTTGATCAGCGAGCCGTCCTCGCCACGGTCGGCGATCAGCAGACGCAGACCACGGTCGGTGCCGCAGTCCTCCTCGCGGATGATGACGTCCTGGGAGACGTCGACCAGACGACGGGTCAGGTAACCCGAGTCGGCGGTACGCAGAGCGGTGTCCGCCAGACCCTTACGGGCACCGTGCGTGGAGATGAAGTACTCCAGCACGGACAGACCCTCACGGAACGAGGCCTTGATGGGACGCGGGATCGTCTCGTTCTTCGCGTTCGACACCAGACCACGCATACCGGCGATCTGACGCATCTGCATCATGTTGCCTCGGGCGCCCGAGTTCACCATCATCGAGACCGGGTTGGTCTTCGGGAAGTTGTCGTTCATCGCCACGGCGACCTCGTTGGTCGCGTTGGTCCAGATCGCGATGAGCTCCTGCGTGCGCTCGTCCTTGGTGATCAGACCGCGCTCGTACTGCTTCTGGACCTTCTCGTCCTTGGCCTCGTACCCGGCGACGATCTCCTTCTTCGCCTCGGGGACGACGACGTCGGAGATGGCGACGGTGACGCCGGAACGGGTGGCCCAGAAGAAGCCGGCCGCCTTCAGGTTGTCGAGCGTCGCCGCCACGATGACCTTCGGGTAGCGCTCGGCCAGGTCGTTGACGATCTGGGAGAGCTGCTTCTTGCCGACCTCGTAGTCGACGAACGGGTAGTCCTCGGGCAGCAGCTCGTTGAAGAGCGCACGGCCCAGCGTGGTCTTCAGCGTGAAGCTGTCACCCTGCTGCCACTCCGGCTCGCCCTCCTCGCGCACCGGCGGCTCCCAGCCACGCGGCGGGATGGTGCCCACCGGGAAGCGGATGTCCACGCGCGACTGGAGCGAGAGCTCACGGGCGTCGAACGCCATGATCGCCTCGGCGACCGACGAGAACGAACGGTCCTCGCCCTTGACGTCCCGGCCCTCACCGTCGGTGGTGAGGAAGAACAGACCGAGGACCATGTCCTGGGTCGGCATCGTCACCGGACGGCCGTCGGCCGGCTTGAGGATGTTGTTCGAGGACAGCATCAGGATGCGGGCCTCGGCCTGCGCCTCCGCGGACAGCGGCAGGTGCACGGCCATCTGGTCACCGTCGAAGTCCGCGTTGAACGCGGTACAGACGAGCGGGTGGATCTGGATGGCCTTGCCCTCGACCAGCTGCGGCTCGAAGGCCTGGATGCCGAGGCGGTGCAGGGTGGGAGCACGGTTCAGCAGAACCGGGTGCTCGGCGATGACCTCTTCGAGGACGTCGTACACGACCGTGCGGCCGCGCTCCACCATGCGCTTGGCGCTCTTGATGTTCTGCGCGTGGTTCAGGTCGACCAGGCGCTTCATCACGAACGGCTTGAAGAGCTCCAGCGCCATGGCCTTGGGCAGACCGCACTGGTGCAGCTTCAGCTGCGGGCCGACGACGATGACGGAACGCGCCGAGTAGTCGACTCGCTTACCGAGCAGGTTCTGACGGAATCGACCCTGCTTGCCCTTCAGCATGTCGCTGAGGGACTTCAGCGGGCGGTTGCCGGGGCCCGTCACCGGGCGGCCGCGACGACCGTTGTCGAAGAGGGCGTCAACAGCCTCCTGAAGCATGCGCTTCTCGTTGTTGACGATGATCTCCGGAGCACCCAGGTCCAGCAGGCGCTTCAGACGGTTGTTGCGGTTGATCACACGGCGGTACAGGTCGTTCAGGTCGGAGGTCGCGAAGCGGCCACCGTCCAGCTGCACCATCGGACGCAGGTCCGGCGGGATGACCGGCACGCAGTCGAGCACCATGCCCTTGGGGCTGTTGCTGGTCTGCAGGAACGCGGAGACGACCTTCAGGCGCTTGAGCGCACGGGTCTTCTTCTGGCCCTTGCCGGTACGGATGATCTCGCGGAGCCTCTCGGCCTCCTCGTCGAGATCGAAGGACTCCAGTCGCTTCTGCAGCGCCGCGGCACCCATCGAGCCGTCGAAGTACGTGCCGAAGCGGTCACGCAGCTCGCGGTAGAGCAGCTCGTCGCCCTCCAGGTCCTGGACCTTGAGGTTCTTGAACCGGTTCCACACCTCGTCGAGACGGTCGATCTCGCGCTGCGCGCGGTCGCGCAGCTGCTTCATCTCACGCTCGGCGCCCTCGCGCACCTTGCGGCGCACATCGGCCTTGGCGCCCTCGGCCTCCAGCTCGGCCAGGTCGGACTCGAGCTTCTTGGCGCGGCCTTCCAGGTCGGCGTCGCGGCGCTGCTCGACCTGCTGACGCTCGACGGAGACGTGGGCCTCCAGCGAGGGCAGGTCGCGGGTGCGGCGCTCCTCGTCGACGTACGTGATCATGTACGCCGCGAAGTAGATGACCTTCTCCAGGTCCTTCGGGGCGAGGTCGAGCAGGTAGCCCAGACGCGACGGGACGCCCTTGAAGTACCAGATGTGCGTGACGGGGGCGGCCAGCTCGATGTGGCCCATCCGCTCACGGCGCACCTTGGCGCGCGTGACCTCGACGCCACAGCGCTCACAGATGATGCCCTTGAAGCGGACACGCTTGTACTTGCCGCAGTAGCACTCCCAGTCCCGGGTCGGACCGAAGATCTTCTCGCAGAAGAGTCCGTCCTTTTCCGGCTTCAGGGTGCGGTAGTTGATGGTCTCCGGCTTCTTGACCTCGCCGTGGCTCCACTGACGGATGTCGTCAGCGGTGGCCAGACCGATCCGGAGCTCGTCGAAGAAGTTGACGTCGAGCACTATGCGTCAATCCCTCTCAGGGTTGTAAGTCTTGGGGTCTGAAACGGGGGTCCTGGGGCCGGCCGGGGGACCATCACTGGTCCCCCGAACCGGACTCCCGTCAGACCTCTTCGACGCTGCTCGGCTCGCGCCGGGACAGGTCGATGCCGAGCTCCTCCGCAGCGCGGAAGACGTCTTCGTCGGTGTCACGCATCTCGATGGACATACCGTCGCTGGACAGCACCTCCACGTTCAGGCAGAGCGACTGCATCTCCTTGATGAGCACCTTGAAGGACTCGGGGATGCCGGGCTCGGGGATGTTCTCGCCCTTGACGATGGCCTCGTAGACCTTCACGCGGCCGGTCACGTCGTCGGACTTGATGGTCAGCAGTTCCTGGAGGGCGTACGCGGCGCCGTACGCCTCCAGCGCCCACACCTCCATCTCACCGAAGCGCTGGCCGCCGAACTGGGCCTTACCGCCCAGCGGCTGCTGGGTGATCATCGAGTACGGGCCGGTCGAGCGGGCGTGCAGCTTGTCGTCGACCAGGTGGTGCAGCTTGAGGATGTACATGTACCCGACCGAGATCGGGTCCGGGAACGGCTCACCGGAGCGGCCGTCGAACAGCCGCGCCTTGCCGGTCGGGAGCACCATGCGCTCGCCGTCGCGGTTCGGGATGGTGTGCTGGAGCAGACCGGCCAGCTCGTCCTCACGCGCACCGTCGAAGACCGGCGTGGCGACGTTGGTGCCCGGGGCGACCTGGTCGGCGCCGATGTTCTGCAGGCGCTGGGCCCACTCGTCGGCGAGACCGGAGACGTCCCAGCCGCGGCTGGCGAGCCAGCCGAGGTGGATCTCCAGAACCTGTCCCGGGTTCATTCGGGACGGCACACCGAGGGGGTTGAGGATGATGTCGACCGGGGTGCCGTCCTCCAGAAACGGCATGTCCTCGATCGGCAGGATCTTGGAGATGACGCCCTTGTTGCCGTGACGGCCGGCGAGCTTGTCACCGTCGGTGATCTTGCGCTTCTGGGCGACGTAGACGCGGACCAGCTGGTTCACGCCCGGGGGAAGCTCGTCGCCCTCCTCGCGGTCGAAGACGCGGACGCCGATGACCTTGCCGGTCTCGCCGTGCGGCACCTTCAGCGAGGTGTCACGGACCTCACGGGCCTTCTCACCGAAGATCGCGCGCAGCAGGCGCTCCTCGGGGGTCAGCTCGGTCTCGCCCTTCGGGGTGACCTTGCCGACGAGGATGTCACCGGCGATGACCTCGGCACCGATGCGGATGATGCCGCGCTCGTCGAGGTCGGCGAGGACCTCCTCGGAGACGTTCGGGATGTCCCGGGTGATCTCCTCGGGGCCGAGCTTGGTGTCACGGGCGTCGACCTCGTGCTCCTCGATGTGGATCGAGGAGAGGACGTCGTCCTGCACGAGGCGCTGCGACAGGATGATCGCGTCCTCGTAGTTGTGACCCTCCCACGGCATGAACGCCACGAGCAGGTTCTTGCCCAGGGCCATCTCGCCGTTCTCGGTGGCGGGACCGTCGGCGAGGACCTGGCCCTCGATGACGTGGTCGCCCTCGAGGACGATGACCTTCTGGTTGACCGAGGTGCCCTGGTTGGAGCGGGCGAACTTGGCCAGGCGGTACGTGATGTACGTGCCGTCGTCGTTGGCGGTGGTGATGTAGTCCGCGGAGACCTCCTGGACCACACCGGCCTTCTCGGCCTTGACGACGTCGCCGGCGTCGACGGCGGAGCGGTACTCCATGCCGGTGCCGACGAGCGGGGCCTCCGCCTTGATGAGCGGAACGGCCTGGCGCATCATGTTCGCGCCCATGAGGGCACGGTTGGCGTCGTCGTGCTCCAAGAAGGGGATCATGGCGGTCGCGACCGACACCATCTGGCGCGGCGAGACGTCCATGTAGTCGACGTCCTCGGGGCTGACGTAGTCGACCTCGCCGCCACGGCGGCGCACGAGGACACGGGCCTCGGCGAAACGCAGCTCGTCCGTCAGACCGGCGTTGGCCTGCGCGATGACGAACCGGTCCTCTTCGTCGGCGGTCAGGTAGTCCACCTCGTCGGTGACCTGGCCGTCGACGACCTTGCGGTACGGGGTCTCGACGAAACCGAACGCGTTCACCCGGCCGTAGGAGGCCAGCGAACCGATCAGACCGATGTTCGGGCCCTCGGGGGTCTCGATCGGACACATGCGGCCGTAGTGCGACGGGTGCACGTCACGGACCTCGAAGCCGGCCCGCTCACGGGACAGACCACCCGGGCCGAGCGCGGACAGACGACGCTTGTGCGTCAGCCCGGACAGCGGGTTGTTCTGGTCCATGAACTGCGACAGCTGGCTGGTGCCGAAGAACTCCTTGATGGAGGCGACGACCGGCCGGATGTTGATCAGGGTCTGCGGCGTGATCGCCTCGACGTCCTGGGTCGTCATGCGCTCGCGGACGACGCGCTCCATACGGGCCAGACCGGTGCGGACCTGGTTCTGGATGAGCTCGCCGACGCTGCGCAGACGACGGTTGCCGAAGTGGTCGATGTCGTCCGTCTCGACAACGATCGTGTCGCCGTTGTCGCCGGCGGTCTCGGTCTCGCCGGCGTGCAGCTTCACCAGGTACTTGATCGTCGAGATGACGTCCTCGACGGTCAGGATGCCCGCGTCCAGCGGGGCGTCCGCACCCAGCTTCTTGTTGACCTTGTAGCGGCCGACCTTCGCCAGGTCGTAGCGCTTGGGGTTGAAGTACAGGTTCTCCAGCAGCGTCTGCGCGGCCTCACGCGTGGGGGGCTCGCCCGGACGCAGCTTGCGGTAGATGTCGAGCAGCGCGTCGTCCTGGCCCTGGGTGTGGTCCTTCTCCAGGGTGGCGCGCATGGACTCGTACTCGCCGAACTCCTCCAGGATCTGCTCGGTCGTCCAGCCGAGCGCCTTGAGCAGAACGGTGACCGACTGCTTGCGCTTGCGGTCGATACGGACACCGACCATGTCGCGCTTGTCGATCTCCATCTCCAGCCAGGCACCCCGGGACGGGATGATCTTGGCGGAGAAGATGTCCTTGTCGGACGTCTTGTCGATGGAGGAGTCGAAGTAGACACCCGGCGAACGGACCAGCTGCGACACCACGACACGCTCGGTGCCGTTGATGACGAAGGTGCCCTTGTTCGTCATGAGCGGGAAGTCGCCCATGAAGACCGTCTGGGACTTGATCTCGCCGGTCTCGTTGTTGGTGAACTCGGCCGTCACGAACAGGGGCGCGGCGTACGTGAAGTCGCGCTCCTTGCACTCGTCGATCGAGTTCTTCGGCGGCTCGAAGCGGTGGTCGCGGAAGGTCAGCGACATCGACCCGGAGAAGTCCTCGATCGGGGAGATCTCCTCGAAGATCTCCTCCAGTCCGGACTTGGTGGGGACGTCCTGTCCGTTCTCCAGAGCCTCCTCGACCCGACTCTGCCAGGCGGTGTTGCCGAGCAGCCAGTCAAAGCTCTCGGTCTGCAGCGCGAGCAGGTTGGGAACCTCAAGAGGCTCCTTGATCTTTGCAAAGGAGATGCGCAGCGGGGCGGTGCTGGCGGCATTGTTCGTATTCGCGGTCGAGGCAGTGCGCGAGGCGGCCAAGAGGGGGTCCTTCCGAGGGCTCGGACTCACTACGCGCGTACCGGCCCCTCACTCACGCAAAGAGACAGACTCTTCCCGATTTGGCTCTTTGGCCAGGTCGGAGAAGTCTGAACAACAATGCCGAGGTGAGGGCAGACCCCTGGTGACGGGCAGGGGACAGCTAACAGGCAGCGCAAAGGGTCAGTGTAGCCACTTGGCACACTGATGTCCAGTGCGGGTTTTCGCGAACCCTCGTTGTTCTCAACCCCTGCGACAAGGCCACGCCCTCAACGCACGTTGATACTGCCCTCTTCGCCGTCGATCCATGCCTCGGATTCGGACCGTTGTGACGACGCGTCCTGAGAATTGCGCGCTGCGTGCGGTTCGTCAAGGCCCCCTGGCCGGAACCAGGACGTTCGAAGACACGACGAAGATCACCATACCGCCCGCCGTACCGGGTGCAAGGCAACCGCGACCGCCCCTCCGGGAACGCCGAAGAGCGACCACCCGGATGGATGATCGCTCTTCGGTGCGTCAGCGTTACAGCCCTCTCGGGCCGCAATCAGCTCGCATGAGTCCCTGGCGGACCCGTGAAGGTCTTACTTGACCTCGACGGAGGCACCGGCGCCCTTGAGGGCCTCGGCGGCCTTGTCAGCGGCCTCCTTGTTGACCTTCTCCAGGACCGGCTTCGGGGTGCCGTCGACCAGGTCCTTGGCCTCCTTCAGGCCCAGGGAGGTGAGCTCGCGCACGACCTTGATGACCTGGATCTTCTTCTCGCCGGCGCCGGTGAGGACGACGTCGAACTCGTCCTTCTCCTCGACGACCTCGACCGGGGCGCCCGGGGCACCCGGGGCGGCGACGACGGCCGCGGCGGCGGCGGTGACGTCGAACTTCTCCTCGAACGCCTTCACGAACTCGGAGAGCTGGATCAGGGTCATCGACTCGAACTCGGCGAGCAGTTCGTCCTGGGTGAGAGCCATGATGGCTTTCCTTCCACTAATTCGGCGGGTGCCGGATGTACATGAATGGCGGGCGTACGTTCGGCCCGCTACGACCGCTGCCGTCAGGCGGCGATCATGATGCGAGCCGAATTACTCGGCACCGCCCTGCTCGTCCTGCTTGGCGCGAAGGGCGTCCACGGTGCGGACGAGCTTCGTCGGAAGCGCCTGGAAGAGCTGCGCAGCCTGCGTCTGCTTGCCCTTCATGGCGCCCGCCAGCTTGGCGAGCAGAACCTCGCGGGACTCGAGGTCCGCGAGCTTCTTGATCTCATCGGCGGACAGCGCCTTACCGTCAAGGACACCGCCCTTGATGATGAGGTTCGGGTTGTCCTTGGCGAAGTCACGCAGACCCTTCGCCGACTCCACCGGGTCACCGGTGACGAAGGCGACGGCCGTCGGACCAGCGAAGAGCTGGTCGTCCAGCGTGATCCCGGCCTCGTTGGCCGCAATCTTGGTCAGCGTGTTCTTCACCACGGCGTACTGGGCGTTCTCACCGAGCGAACGACGCAGCGTCTTGAGCTGCGCCACGGTGAGACCGCGGTACTCGGTCAGCACGGCGGCGTTCGAGCTACGGAACTTGTCCGTCAGCTCGGCAACCGCGGCAGCCTTGTCGGGCCTCGCCATAGAGCCTCGGCCTCCTTCCGGGTGATTCGGACCGCGCGGACCCGAAGGAGGACTGGGGAAAACGAAACGCCCCGGCGCAGGCGCACGGGGCGGACTCGACCGGTTGCGCACGGCTTGCGCGTGCACTCCGGGAGTTCTTCCACAGTCACCTGCGCGGGTCGCCCGCATTTACAGCGGATCCTTCGGCCACCGCGCCCTCTCGCGAGCGCACGGCAACGACCAGCGGTCTTTGGCTTCTTGAGGAGAGTACGTGACCGGATCGCCCACAGGCAAATCCGGTCGTACGGGATCGTCGTACGCGGTCCCGGGGGCTCAGCTCTCGCCCAGCTCACCCATCATCTCGGCGAGGTCCATGGTGTCCTTCGCGGGCGGGGCGGTCACCTTCACCGGCTCGTTGACGGCGAGGAAGGTGATGGTCAGGTCCAGCGGGCCCTGGTCGGCGTCACCACGCATGCGGAACTGCTTGGTGTGGTGCTCGCCGTCCACCCACATGTCCATCGTCATCGTCTCGACACCGAGGTCCTCGTAGCGGTCGATGCTGCTCTCCCGCCGCTCCCGGGTCCGGGCGTCCTCGTCCTTCAGCCCGGCCCGCAGGTCGTCGAGGCTCACCGTGCCGCGGTAGTGCGTGGTCCGCACCCCGTCGACGCTCTCGGTGCCGACCTTCTCCACGTCCTCGGCGCCGGTCATGAACGCCGACTCCGCGGCCGGGTTCCGCTCGGCCTGGGCCGCGCCGAGCCCGGCGGAGTCCGCGCCGCCCGCCTGGTCCAGAGCGGACATGTCGAACTTCAGCCAGCTCCGGCCGTCCATCTCCTCGGCGGCCTCGGCTCCCCCGCCCAGGTACATCGCCTTGCCGACGAGCCGGATCTCGACCTCGCCGCTCTCCTCGGCCGTCGCGCCGTCGACCGTCATCCGCATGCTCATCGCGAGCGGCTCGACGCTCATCGACGCGGTCCCCGTGACCTTGCCCTGGCCGGGCACGGAGCCCTTCATGCGGTACTCGAAGGTCTTGATGTCGTCGGCGTTCCTCGCGGCCGCGGCGACGGCCGCGGCCGGCTCCATCTCCGGCGACTCGTCGGTGCCCGCGGAACAGCCGACCGCGCCGGCCAGCAGCACCGCCGCGAGCCCCGCGGCCACGGTCCCGCCACGCGTACGTACGGAAAGGGCCATGGATTCCCCCCACGGAAAAGATGGCAGATACACAGTCCGCGTCGGAGCGTAGCCGAGGGCTCCGGCCGGGGCCTCCGAATTGTTCCCGGCCTCAGGAGGCGGCCGGGCCCGGTGTCATCAGGTCCTTGAAGTCCTGGGTGTCGCCTGGCGGGGGCGGCGCCACGCTCACCCGCACGCCGTAGTCGCCGTAGAAGCACGTCTGGGTGACCCGCCCGGTCGCCGTGCGGTCCTGCTCGACCTTCTTGACCAGCAGCCCCTCGCCGTCGACCCATACGTCGACGGTCTGCTCGGTGACACCGGCCCGCCTCAGACGCTCGCGCAGTCCGGGGTCGGTGACCTCGGCGGCGCGTGCCGTCCCCCTGTAGCGGGTGGTGCGCTCGCCGCGGACCGTCTCCACCGCGACCCGGCGCACGTCCCCGGCGGCCAGTACCAGCTTCACGGCCTGCTGCGGGGCGGCCTCGCGGATCTGCTCGGCGAGATAGGCGCCGGAGGCCCCGCCGAGCCCGGCCAGGTCGTCCCAGGCGTAGCGGATCCAGTGCCGGCCACCGGCCTTGGCGGCGAAGGCGTCCCCCATGCGCGCGTAGTACGCGTCGGGCAGATAGCGGGCCTGCATCGAGGTGGTGCCCAGGGCGCGCATCGTCTCGGCGATGCTGCCGCCGGTGTAGGTGATGGTGAGGGCGCCGGTGAGGCCGCCGTCCCAGGCGAGCGTGCCGGCCGAGGTCATGGAGACGTCCGTGCCCAGGGCCGTGCTGGACTCCACGCGCGCCGAACCGGCCCGTCCGGTGGCCCGCTCGGCGGCCCGCAGCGCGGCGACCGCGGCGGGCTGCGCTGTGGCCGTACGGCGCTCGGTGGCCTGTGGCGCCGGGTCGCCGGCGCCGGTGCACCCGGCCGCGCCCGCGAGCAGCAGGGCCCCGAGCAGCACCCGGCCCCGCCTGGTCCTGCCGGTCATGCGTCCTCCCCCGTGCCGGTCGGCTGCCCGCACGCTAGCGCAGGCGTCTGGAGCGAGAACGGGCTCGCCGAGGCGCGGGTTCCTGGAACGGGAACGGGCCCCGCACCTGAGAGCAGGTGCGGGGCCCGTGAACCGACTTCAGCGAGCCTCGGGGGCTCGGCCCGGTCAGACAGCTGCCGGGTCCTCCTCGACGAGGAGGTTGCGGGTGCGGTTCGAGTCGACCGGAATGCCGGGGCCCATCGTGGTGCTGATGGCGGCCTTCCTGATGTAGCGGCCCTTGGCGGCGGACGGCTTCAGACGGAGGATCTCCTCCAGGGCCGCGCCGTAGTTCTCCACCAGCTTGGTGTCGTCGAACGACGTCTTGCCGATGATGAAGTGCAGGTTCGAGTGCTTGTCGACGCGGAACTCGATCTTGCCGCCCTTGATCTCGGTGACGGCCTTGGCGGTGTCGGGGGTGACGGTGCCGGTCTTCGGGTTCGGCATCAGACCACGGGGGCCGAGGACGCGGCCGAGGCGGCCGACCTTGCCCATGAGGTCCGGGGTGGCGACGACGGCGTCGAAGTCCAGACGGCCCTTCGACACCTCGTCGATGAGTTCATCGGCGCCGACGATGTCGGCGCCCGCGGCACGAGCGGCCTCGGCACGGTCACCGGTCGCGAAGACCAGGACCCGGGCGGTCTTACCGGTGCCGTGCGGGAGGTTCACGGTGCCACGGACCATCTGGTCGGCCTTGCGCGGGTCGACACCCAGACGGAAGGCGACCTCGACGGTGCCGTCGAACTTGGTCGTGGAGGTCTCCTTGGCGAGACGGACGGCCTCGAGCGGGGCGTAGAGCTTATCCCGGTCGATCTTGGCGTCCGCAGCGCGGAGAGACTTGCTGCGCTTGCTCACTACTGCTCCTGGGGTTTTCTTAGGAGTCGTGGTCCGGGCCGAGCAGGCCCCACCACTTCTGCTGGAAGGTTGGGGGTCAGCCCTCGACCGTGATGCCCATGGAACGGGCGGTGCCGGCGATGATCTTCGCGGCGGCGTCCAGGTCGTTGGCGTTGAGGTCGGGCATCTTGGTGGTGGCGATCTCGCGGACCTGCGCCTCGGTGATCTTGGCGACCTTGGTCTTGTGCGGCTCGCCGGAGCCCTTCTCCACACCCGCGGCCTTGAGGATCATCTTCGCGGCCGGCGGGGTCTTGGTGACGAAGGTGAAGGAGCGGTCCTCGTAGACCGTGATCTCCACCGGGATGACCCAGCCACGCTGCGACTCGGTCGCGGCGTTGTAGGCCTTGCAGAACTCCATGATGTTGACGCCGTGCTGACCGAGCGCGGGGCCGACCGGCGGGGCCGGGTTCGCCGCACCGGCGTTGATCTGGAGCTTGATGAGCCCCGTGACCTTCTTCTTCTTGGGAGGCATAGCTCTCCGGGTCCTTTCGATTCGGGTCCTGCCCGTGTGCGGGAATCACCCGGACGCAGGCATACCGCACAACGATAACGGGTATGGATGCGCGGCCAAAAACCGAGCAGGTCAGACGAGCCTAGACGGCTCGTCCGACCTGTTCGGAAGTGTCGTGCCCAGAAGGGGTCAGTTCTTCTGGATCTGGTCGAAGCTCAGCTCGACCGGCGTCTCGCGGCCGAAGATCTCCACCAGGCCCTTGACCTTCTTGGAGTCGGCGTTGATCTCGTTGATCGTGGCCTGGAGCGTGGCGAACGGGCCGTCGGTGACGGTGACCGAGTCGCCGACCTCGAAGTCCAGGACCTGGACCTCGACCTTGCGCTGCGGCGCCGGCTTGCCCTCGGCCTCGGCAGCCTCGCGCGCCGCCTTCTCCTCGGCCTCCGGGGCGAGCATCTTGACGATCTCGTCCAGGGTCAGCGGGTACGGGTCGTAGGCGTTGCCCACGAAGCCGGTGACGCCGGGGGTGTTGCGGACGACGCCCCAGGACTCGTTCGTCAGGTCCATGCGCACCAGCACGTAGCCGGGGAGCTTGTTCTGACGGATCGTCTTGCGGTCGCCGTTCTTGATCTGGACGACCTCTTCCTGCGGCACCTCGGCCTGGAAGATGTAGTCCTCGACGTTCAGGGAGACCGCGCGCTGCTCCAGGTTGGTCTTCACGCGGTTCTCGTAGCCGGCGTAGGTGTGGATGACGTACCACTCGCCGGGCAGGGTGCGCAGCTCCTCGCGCAGGGCGGTGATGGGGTCGACGGGCTCGGCCTCCTCGGCCTCGGCCTCTTCCTCGGCTGCATCGGCCTCGTCGGCCTCCGCCTCCGCGGTGTCGTCCTCGTCCTCGTCGTCCTCGACGTCCTCGACGTGCAGAGCGGCTTCCTCGGCGGCCTCGCCCGCCTCGGCATCGGCAGCCTCGAACTCGTCCAGGTCCTCGTCCGCGCCCTCGACGATGTCGAGCTCGTCGTCCACCGACTCATCGGGCTCGATGGCGTCGTTCAGGTTCTGGTCAGACACGGTGGCTGCTTCTTCCTGGATACATAGGGGTGGAACATGCGAAAGGGGCGCCGGTAACCGCGGCGCCCTTCGCTCTTGGCTCAGCCGAAGACGTACTTGGCTGCGTGGTCGAGTCCATAGTCAATCACGGTGACCAGGCCGATCATGATGAGCACGAACACGATCACGACGGTCGTGTACGTGGTCAGCTGGTTACGTGAGGGCCAGACCACCTTGCGGAGTTCCGCGACGATCTGGCGGTAGAAGAGCGCGAGACGCTTCAGCGGGCCCTTCTTGGCGCGCTTGCCGCCCTTGCGCGCCTTCTTGTTGGACTCAGGCACCTCGTCCTGGGCATCAGGCGTGTCGAGGGAGCCCACGGCGTCCGTCATTCGTCCTCACCTGGTCCCGGGTCGTGGCCGTGCCGCGCCCGGTCTGAGCCGCACGGCGAGTGCAATGCTGTACGTACCTGCGCACACATCCTGGCGGAGTGTGTAGCAGGGCCGGAGGGACTTGAACCCCCAACCGCCGGTTTTGGAGACCGGTGCTCTACCAATTGAGCTACGACCCTTCACGTGTCCCCCAACGTACCGCATCCGGACGGGTGCAAGGTGTGCGCCGCGTGCGGTGCGGGCCGCTGAAGGCCAACGAGGTGTGAGTGTACGTGGTCCTGAGCCGGTCGTCGAACAGAAAGCGCTCCGTGGGGGCCTGGAACGCGAAAGATCGCCGGAAGTCAGCCGGAAGATCACCCGGCACGGCCGCCACGGCCCGACTTCCACCACCGTGGCGTCCGGACAACTGTTCACACGGCGGTCCACCACGGTTCAGTACGTGAAACCCGTGTGCCGGGCGGGTTTCGGGTCTGGAACGATGGGCCCCATGAGCGCTGCAACCCCTCCCACCGAGCGCCGGGTCTCCGCCCGCGTCGGCGCGATCTCCGAGTCCGCCACCCTTGCCGTGGACGCCAAGGCCAAGGCCCTCAAGGCCGCCGGGCGTCCGGTGATCGGCTTCGGCGCGGGTGAGCCGGACTTCCCGACCCCCGACTACATCGTCGAGGCGGCCGTCGAGGCCTGCAAGAACCCGAAGTACCACCGCTACACGCCGGCCGGCGGTCTGCCCGAGCTGAAGGAGGCCATCGCCGCCAAGACGCTGCGGGACTCCGGCTACCAGGTGGAGGCCTCCCAGGTCCTCGTCACCAACGGCGGCAAGCAGGCCATCTACGAGGCGTTCGCCGCGATCCTCGACCCGGGCGACGAGGTCATCGTCCCGGCCCCGTACTGGACGACCTACCCGGAGTCGATCCGGCTGGCCGACGGCGTCCCCGTCGAGGTCGTCGCGGACGAGACGACCGGCTACCGCGTGAGCGTGGAGCAGCTGGAGGCGGCCCGCACCGAGAACACCAAGGTCCTGCTCTTCGTCTCCCCCTCCAACCCGACCGGCGCGGTCTACACCCGCGAGCAGATCGAGGAGATCGGCCGCTGGGCCGCGGACCACGGCCTGTGGGTCCTGACCGACGAGATCTACGAGCACCTGGTGTACGGCGACGCGGAGTTCCACTCCCTGCCGGTGGTCGTGCCGGAGCTGGCCGACAAGTGCATCGTGGTCAACGGTGTCGCCAAGACGTACGCCATGACGGGCTGGCGCGTGGGCTGGGTCATCGGCCCGAAGGACGTGGTCAAGGCCGCGACCAACCTCCAGTCGCACGCCACCTCCAACGTCTCCAACGTGGCCCAGGTCGCCGCCCTCGCGGCCGTCTCCGGCGACCTGTCGGCCGTCGAGAAGATGAAGGAGGCCTTCGACCGCCGCCGCAAGACGATCGTGCGGATGCTCAACGAGATCGAGGGCGTGTACTGCCCCGAGCCCGAGGGCGCCTTCTACGCCTACCCGTCGGTCAAGGGTCTGGTCGGCAAGGAGATCCGCGGCAAGCGCCCGCAGGACACGGTCGAGCTGGCCGCGCTGATCCTGGAGGAGGCCGAGGTCGCGGTCGTCCCGGGCGAGGCCTTCGGCACTCCGGGCTACCTGCGTCTGTCGTACGCGCTCGGTGACGAGGACCTCGTCGAGGGCGTCTCGCGCGTCCAGAAGCTGCTGGCGGAGGCCAGGGACTGACGTTCCCTTCTTCGCGGGGCCCCGCCGATCCGGCGGGGCCCTGTTTCTTTGTGCGGGCAGGACCTCATAGGGGGAAACCGCTACCGGGACATGCACGGCGTACGGCAGGATCGGCGAATGGAGCGTGTACGTGATGTCTCTGAACTGCCGAAGGCCCATCTGCACCTGCATTTCACCGGCTCGATGCGGCCGGGTACCGTGCTGGAGCTGGCCGACAAGCACGGCGTGCGCCTGCCGGAGGCCCTGACGGAGGCGCTTACCAGCGGGGAGCCGCCGCAGCTGCGGGCGACGGACGAACGCGGCTGGTTCCGCTTCCAGCGGCTGTACGACGCGGCCCGCTCCTGCCTCAGAGAACCCGAGGACATCCAGCGGCTGGTGCGCGAGGCGGCCGAGGAGGACGTCCGGGACGGTTCGGGCTGGCTGGAGATCCAGGTCGACCCGACCTCGTACGCGCCGCGGCTGGGCGGGCTGATCCCGGCGCTGGAGATCATCCTGGACGCGGTGGAGACGACCTCGCGGGACACCGGGCTCGGCATGCGGGTGCTGGTCGCCGCGAACCGGATGAAGCATCCGCTGGACGCGCGCATGCTGGCCCGGCTCGCGGTGCGGTACGCCGACCGCGGCGTGGTCGGCTTCGGGCTGTCGAACGACGAACGCCGGGGCATGGCACGGGACTTCGACCGCGCCTTCCACATCGCGCGGGAGGGCGGCCTGCTGTCGGCCCCGCACGGCGGCGAGCTGACCGGCCCGGCCTCGGTCCGCGACTGCCTGGACGATCTGCACGCCGACCGGATCGGGCACGGGGTGCGGGCGGCGGAGGACCCGCGGCTGCTGAAGCGCCTCGCCGACCGGGGCGTGACCTGCGAGGTGTGCCCGGCGTCCAATGTGGCCCTGGGCGTCTACGAGAAGCCCGAGGACGTACCCCTGCGTCGCCTGTTCGAGGCCGGGGTCCCGCTCGCGCTGGGCGCCGACGACCCGCTGCTGTTCGGCTCCCGTCTCGCCGCCCAGTACGACATCGCCCGCCGGCACCACGACTTCACCGACCAGGAGCTGGCGGAACTGGCCCGTCAGTCGGTGCGCGCCTCGGCTGCGCCGGAGAAGACGAAGGCGAAGCTGCTGGCGGGGGTGGACGACTGGCTGACCGGCTGAGGGTCACAGACCGCTGAGCGGCAGGGTCGGCTTCCCGCCGTCGGGCTGGTGGGCGTAGAGGACCTCGTGGTGCTCGACGAACCGTCCCCGGTCCGGGGCGGCCCGCAGGGCGTCGGCGGCCTTCTCGGAGCCGTGGCCACCCACCCGGAGGCGAGTGCGTACTCGACCCTGACGTGGCCGGTCGTGACCAGGGCCTCGCCGCTGCCCTGGGTCTCGAACCGCCCGCACACCGGGCGGCGCATGTCGTCGTAGAGATGCACGGTGGTCCTGGCCCCTCGGAGCTGACGCGGACGGTGGTGCCGTCCGGGGCGATCGACTCGGCGATGCTCGCGACCGTCGCGTACCCCTCGGCGCCGGTGGTGCCTGGGCCGTCGGTGTCCTCGGCGCGTCCGCCGCACCCGGTGGCGAGCGCGGCCGCCATGGCGATGACGACCGCGATCACGGCCGTACGACGTCGTCCTGCGCCCCGCACGGGTGCCCCAACCCGATGCGCCTCCTCTGGCGCGACGGAGGTCGGCCCCCTGCGCTCCCCGAGGGCGCGCGCACGCGAGTGACCCCCGGCGACCTGCGGCTACAGGCTGACGCCGACCGTCACCGGCTCGTTGACGAGGGTGATGCCGAAGGCCTCGCGCACTCCGGCGACGACCTCGCGGGCGAGGGTCAGCAGGTCCTCGGTGGTGGCCTCGCCGCGGTTGGTGAGGGCGAGGGTGTGCTTGGTGGAGATACGGGCCGGGCCGGAGCCGTAGCCCTTGGTGAAGCCGGCCTTGTCGATCAGCCAGGCCGCGGAGGTCTTGGTGTGCCCCTCCCCCGCCGGGTAGGCGGGCGGCTCGACGCCGTCGCCGAGGCGCTCGCGCACGCGCGCGTGGAAGGCGGCGAAGGCGGTGTCGGTGAGGATCGGGTTGGTGAAGAACGACCCGGCGGACCAGGTGTCGTGGTCCTCGGCGTCGAGCACCATGCCCTTGCCCGCCCGCAGCTTCAGCACCGTCTCGCGGGCGTCCGCGAGCGGCACCCTCTCCCCCGGCTCCACTCCGAGGGCCCGGGCCGTCTCGGCGTAGCGGATCGGCGCCGAGAGGCCGCCCGCGTCCTCCAGCTCGAAGCGGACGCGCAGGACGACATAGCGCTCGGGGTCGGCCTTGAAGCGGCTGTGCCGGTAGGAGAACGCGCACTCGGCGTTGGTGAGCGCGACCGTCTCGCCCGCGCGGCGGTCGTAGGCGATCACCTCGGTGACGGTCCTGGAGACCTCCTGGCCGTACGCCCCCACGTTCTGGATCGGCGTAGCGCCCGCCGAGCCCGGGATGCCGGCCAGGCACTCGATGCCCGCGAGGCCGGCCTCGACCGTGCGGGCGACCGCGTCCGTCCACACCTCGCCCGCGGCCAGCTCCAGCCGGGTGCCGCAGAGCTCCACGCCGCGCGTGGCGATGCGCAGGGCGGTGCCGGCGAAGCCCTTGTCGCCGATGACCAGGTTCGACCCGCCGCCGATCACCAGCAGCGGGGTGCCGGTGGCGTCCGCCTCGCGCACGACGTCGATCACCTCGGCGTCGGTCGTCGCGGTGACCAGCCGGGTGGCGGGGCCGCCCAGCCGGAAGGTGGTCAGCGGGGCGAGGGGGGCGTCGTGGAGTTCCAGCACGCGCCCAAGACTACGAGACGCCTACGACAGCGGATGCGCGGTGCGCGCCGGGGTGCCCCGCCGCCCGCGCCACACGGACGGACGGCCCCGCCTGTGTGGTGGGGCCGTCCGTCTTCGGGTGCTGCACGCGCGCGTGCCGGTCAGCTGGTCAGGCGGCTCTGGGCGTCCGGCCAGCGGATGGGGAGGCTGTCGGACGGCACGGTCCAGGTGGCGAACTTCACGTCCCGCATCTCGGTGGCCAGGCCGCGCGAGGTGGGGGCGTGGGTGCCGGAGCGGGCGAACGTCTTGAGGGCGTCGGCCGACTCCCAGGCCGACAGCGTCCAGAAGGTGCGCTTCAGGGGCTGCGCCTTGAGGGTGGCCCCGTAGGCTCCGGGCGCCTTGCTCACCTGGCGCCAGACGCCCGGCGTAAGGGCGAGGAACTTGAGCGCGCCCCAGAAGGTCTTGGTCTCGAAGCGCGAGGCGAAGATATGGGCCTCGGTGGCCTGCGGCGGGGTGTTCGGCACGGTCCAGGGCAGGGTGGGCATGTCGGGCTCCTTGTCACGTGGGGCGAGACGGGTCGCCGGTCGGGGGGAAGCTGGGGGGCGGGTCGGGGGAAGCTGGGGGGCGGGTCGGGGGAAGCTGGGGGGCGGGTCGGGGAAGGCAGCGGGCGGGTCGTACGGACGGCTGGTCGTGGGGCCGGAGACTTTCGCCGTCCCGGTCGGCGGGATACCCGTCAACGGGATCGGACAGTCCGACGGGATCATGAATTCCCGGTCGGTGCCCGGTCAGCGGGACGCGGTCGTTTCGAGGACCTTCGACGGTTCCTCGGGTCCGGTCGCCTCGGCCATGGCCAGGACGGCGCCGCGCCGGGCGGGGACCGCCAGGGCCGCGAGACCGGCCAGGGCCAGCACGGCGGCTCCGACGGCGATGGCGGGACGCAGGCCGTCGACGAAGGCCTGGGCGGACTCGTAGCCGCCCTGGGCCGAGAAGATCGAGGACATGATCGCGATGCCGAGCGCTCCGCCGACCTCGCGCAGGGCGTTGTTGGCTCCGGAGGCGACGCCCTGCTCCTCGGCCGTGACGCTGGCCATGACCAGGGCGGAGGCGGGTGCGAAGAACAGCGCCATGCCGATGCCGCTGAGCACCAGGCCGGGCAGCTGGGAGCCGTAGGAGGCGTCGGCGGTGGCCACGACGGAGAGGTAGGCGAGGCCGGTGGCCTGGATGAAGAGACCGGCGGCGACGACCGGGCGGCCGCCGATGCGGTCGGACAGGATGCCGGCGACGGGCGCGACGAGCACGGACATGCCGGTCCAGGGCAGCATCCTCAGGCCCGCCTCGGTGGGCGAGTAGCCGAGCACGCCCTGGAGGTACTGGCTGAGCAGGAAGATCGAGCCGAACATGCCGAGGTACATCAGCATGCTCGCGGCGTTGATCCCGGAGAAGGCGCGGGAGCGGAACAGCCGCATCGGCAGCATGGCGTTCTTCGCGCGGCCGCTGTGCAGGACGAACGCGGCGAGCAGCGCCGACCCGGTGAACAGGCCGAGCAGGACGGACTGTCCGGTCCAGCCGTCGACCGGGCCGCGGACCAGGCCGTAGACGATCCCGAAGAGTCCGGTGCTGGCCAGCAGTGTGCCGGTCACGTCGAGCCGGGCACCGCTGCCGTACGACTCGGCCAGCCGCAGCCGGGCGAGCGGCAGCAGGGCGATGCCGAGCGGGACGTTCAGCCAGAAGATCCACTGCCAGGACACGTGTTCGGTGAGCGCACCGCCGATGAGCGGCCCGGAGGCGACGGCGAGACCGTTGACCGCGCCCCAGATGCCGTACGCCATGCCGCGCTTCTCGGCCGGCACGGCCGCGGTGAGCAGGGTCAGGGTGAGCGGCATCATCACGGCCGCGCCGACGCCCTGCACCGCGCGGGCGGCGATCAGCGAGTCGATGCCGGGCGCGAGGGCCGCGGCGGCGGAGGCGAGCGTGAAGATCGAGAGCCCGACGGCGAAGAGCCTGCGGCGGCCGAAGCGGTCACCGAGCGCCGCACCGAACATCAGCAGCACGGCGAAGGTGAGCGTGTAGGCGCTCACGGTCCATTCCAGGTCGTGCAGCCCGCCGCCGAGGTCCTCGCGGATGGAGGGCAGGGCGGTGGTGACGACCAGATTGTCGAGGGCTGCCATGAACCCCGCGACGCCGGTGATGACGAGGGCCCAGCCGACTCCTCCTGCCCGGGCGCTCGGTTCGCTGTGCTGTGACATCGCTCCCCCAGAGGATGTTCTTGATTAGTTATTACTGACTAACTTTCGTGGACATGAGAAGGCCCTGGCCTCCTCACTCCGACCGCTACTTCTCCAGCCGGCCCTTGAGCCGGGCCGACGGATACAGCCCTTCCCACACCCGGTGCCCTGGCGGGAAGCCCATGGAGACCAGGCAGTTGATGAGCATGCCGTGCGCGAGGAAGGTCGTCGTGTCGTCGACCTCCGCGCCCAGCGCCCCGTGGACGGTGTCCCACAGCCGGGTCCAGCCGGCCCGCACCGCCTCACCGAGCTCCTGGTCGCCCTCCTGCTCGGCGGCGGCCACGGCGACGTACATCTGCATCTGCATCATCAGCAGCTCGGGCCGCTCCGCGATCACCTTGGTGTAGGCGTTGGCCATCGCATGCAGCGCCTCGCCGCCCTCCAGCCCCTCGGCCGCCTCGTGGAAGGTGCGGATGGTGTCCTCCACGCACCGCTCGGCCGCCGCCAGGAAGATCGCCTTCTTGCCGGGGAAGAGCCGGAAGAGATACGGCTGCGAGACGCCTACGCGCTTGGCGATCGTGTCGGTGGACGTGCCGTGGTACCCGCCGCGGGCGAACTCCAGCGTCGCCGCGCGGATGACGCTCTCGCGTCTCTCCTCTGCGCTCATCCTGACCATGCTGCAAAGTTAGTACTCAATCACTAACTTAGTCAAGCGGAGACCCCGGCCATACCGAAAGGGCGCCCTCACCTGGGAGGACGCCCTTTCGGGAAGCTTCTGCGCTCAGACGCTTCGGGGCTTCGGTGCCGCTGCCCTCGTGTGCTTTCGCACTTCGGTCAGGCCAGCCGCACGACCGCGCGCGGCATGGCGAGGACCTTCTCACCGCCGCTGGTCACGAGGAGGTCCACCCGGACGGTGTTGTCGTCCAGCTTGGCCGCGACCTTGCCGGTGACCTCGATCTCGGCCCCCCGCTCGTCGTTGGGGACGACCACGGGCTTGGTGAAGCGGACGCCGTACTCCAGCACCGCGGCCGGGTCACCGGCCCAGTCGGTGACCACACGGGCCGCCTCGGCCATGGTGAACATGCCGTGCGCGATGACGTCCGGCAGCCCGACCTCCCGGGCGAACTTCTCGTTCCAGTGGATCGGGTTGAAGTCACCGGAGGCGCCCGCGTAACGGACCAGGGTGGCGCGCGTCACGGGGAAGGTCTGCGCGGGCAGTTCGGTGCCGACCTCGACGTCGGCGTAGGCGATCTTCGCGGTCATCTGCTGCTCACGCCTCCTCGGCCGCGCGGGCCACGAGCTTGGTCCAGGCCGTCACGACGTGCTCGCCGGCCTCGTCGTGCACCTCTCCGCGGATGTCCACGAAGTCGTTGCCGGCCATCGACTTGATCCGCTCGATGGTCGAGGTCACGGTCAGCCGGTCACCGGCGCGCACCGGGCGGGTGTAGGCGAACTTCTGGTCGCCGTGCACGACGCGGTCGTAGTCCAGGCCGAGCTGCGGGTCGTGGACGACGTCGCGGGCGGCCTTGAACGTGATCGCGAACACGAAGGTCGGCGGGGCGATCACATCGGCGTGACCGAACGCCTTCGCGGCTTCCGGGTCCGTGTAGACCGGATGGGAGTCACCGATGGCCTCGGCGAACTCCCGGATCTTCTCCCGGCCCACCTCGTAGGGCTCGGTGGGCGCGTAGGTGCGCCCCACGAAGGACTGGTCGAGTGCCATGGGATCGGCGCCTCCTGGTCTCAGCTGTGGTCGAACAAGGTGTCGCCGCTCCGGCCCGACGTCACTGCCGAAGCGCTGTGCGGCAGTGCGGCTCCGCGGCGGGTGCGGCCGAAATGGCACGAGGCCGCCCCCCTGAAACAGCGGGGGCGGCCTCGTACGTGAAACTGAGTCAGCGCGTTTCGCGATGCGCGGTGTGCGCATTGCAACGCGGGCAGTGCTTCTTCATCTCAAGACGGTCCGGGTTGTTACGCCGGTTCTTCTTGGTGATGTAGTTCCGCTCCTTGCACTCCACGCAGGCCAGCGTGATCTTCGGGCGGACGTCGGTGGCAGCCACGTGAGTGCTCCTTGACGAACGGATAGGCTTGGTTCAACGCAAGAAAGAGTAGCCGATCGAAGGACCGACCCCCGAATCGGCTACTGTTAGTAGCGGTGACCGGACTTGAACCGGTGACACAGCGATTATGAGCCGCTTGCTCTACCGACTGAGCTACACCGCTTTGATGTGATCAGTTCCCGTCTTATGACGGGAACCTCTCTCACCAGAGCCCCAAAACGGAATCGAACCGTTGACCTTCTCCTTACCATGGAGACGCTCTGCCGACTGAGCTATTGGGGCGAGCGATGAAGACATTACACGGTCCGCGGCCGTTCACCCAAATCCGTATTCAGGGGGCCTCGCGACCCCTGTCCGCACCGCTCCCGGCAGCCCTTCGGGTCCCACCCGTCACCCGCTTCCACCTGGGGCCACACCGGTACGACTATTGCGCTCCTCCCGGCCGTGGGACGACGGCCGCCCTAGGCTCGACTCACTCTGTGTGATCTTGCCGCGTCACGCGGGGATGCCGGGGGTGAGCCTCCTGATCTCCGCCGCCCCGAGCCCCGCGTCCCGCGCGGGGAGCGCCTTCGTCCCGCGCCCTGTGTCCTGCGCACCGAGCGCCTTCGTCCCGAGCCCTGGGAGTGCGATGCCCGACAGCCAGCCGCAGCCGCAGCCCTCGTCGCCCTCGCCCGGCCCCTCGGGGCAGGCCGACTCGCTGCTGCTGTGCGGGGCCCGGCTGACCGACGGCCGGACCGTGGACGTACGGCTGGGCGGCGGGCGCATCGAGGCCGTCGGCACGGCGGGCAGCCTCGGCGGCACCGCCCGCGGCTCCGGGGCGCGCGTGGACCTCGGGGGCTACCTCCTGCTGCCCGCCCCCGCCGAGCCGCACGCCCACGGCGACACCGCGCTCACCGCCGACGAGGACGGACCCGTCTCCTACGACCCCTACGACGTGCAGCGCCGTGCCACCGAGGCGGCTCTGCTGCAACTCGGCCACGGGGCCACCGCGTTGCGCGCCCATGTGCGCGTGGGCGACGTGCAGGGGCTGGGCGCGCTGGGCGCCGTCCTCCAGGCGCGGCGCTCACTGCACGGGCTCGCCGAACTGACCACCGTGGCCGTGCCGCGGCTGCTGACCGGCGTGGCCGGCGCCGACGGGCTCGCGATGCTGCGGGACGCGGTGAAGATGGGCGCCTCCGTGGTGGGCGGCTGCCCCGACCTGGACCCCGACCCGACGGGCTACGCCGAGGCGGTCCTGGAGATCGCCTCCGAGCACGGCTGCCCGGTCGACCTGCACACCGACGCCGTGGACCCGGCGCGGCTCGCCCGGCTCGCCGCGATGGCCGGCGGACTGCGGCCCGGCGTGACGCTGAGTCCCTGCGCCGGCCTGGCCGGACTGCCCACCGAGGCGGCCTCCCGCACGGCCGACCAGCTCGCGGCGGCCGGGGTCGGCGTGGTGTGCCTGCCGCAGGGCGGCTGCGCGGGTGTCGACCGCCGCGGCACGGCCCCGGTGCGCCTGCTGCGCGCGGCCGGGGTGCGCCTCGCGGCCGGCAGCGGGGCGCTGCGGGACGTCTCCAACCCGGTGGGCCGCGGCGACCCTCTGGAGGCCGCGTACCTGCTGTCCTCCCGCTACGGCCTGCGCCCCGAGGACGCCTACGACACCGTCAGCGCCTCCGCCCGTGCCGTACTGGGCCTGCCCGAGGTCCGGGTCGAGGCGGGTTTCCCGGCCGAACTCCTCGCGTTGCGCGGCGACCGGCTGTCGGGCGCGCTGTCCCTGGCGTACAGCCGGATCGTCATCCACCGGGGGCGCGTTGTGGCGCGGACCAGCGCGGTGCGGGAGTACTGCAACTCGACCGTGGCCGCGGAACTGGGGTTGCCGCGGCAGGGGCGTGGGGAGTTGTCGTAGGCGGGGGCCGGGGCGGGGGTCCTGTGACGGAGGGTTACGTGCGGGGCGCGGGTTCGAGGGGTTCGGGCTCGTGGGGTTCGGGCTCGTCGGGTTCGGGCTCGTCGGGTTCGGGCTCGGGGGGTGCGGGATGGCGGCGCGCGGGTTCCGGGTTCTCGGGTGCGGGTTCCTGGGGTGCGGATTCGGGGGGCGGGGCGCGGCGCGCGGTTCCTGGAGGGGCGCGCGGTGCGCGGGTTCGTCGGGCGCGGGCTCGTGGGGCGGCGGGCGGTGCGCGGGCCGGGGCGGCGCGCGGGTTCGTCGGGCGGCGCGGGTGTGTGTGGGCCTCGTGCGGCTCGTGCGGTGGTGCGGGTGTGCGTGGGGTGTACTGGCGTTCGAGTCGCGCGGCGTGGCGGGGGTTTCGGGCGTACGGTCGGAGACATGCGCATTGTCATCGCTGGAGGGCATGGTCAGATCGCGCTGCGGCTGGAGAAGCTCCTGTCCGCGCGCGGTGACGAGGTCGCGGGCATCATCCGTAAGCCCGAGCAGGGCGACGACCTGCGGGCGGCGGGCGCCGAACCGGTGCTGCTGGACCTGGAGTCGGCCACGGTGGAGGGCGTCGCCGCGCATCTCCAGGGCGCGGACGTGGCGGTGTTCGCGGCGGGCGCGGGACCGGGCAGCGGGGCCGCGCGCAAGGACACCGTGGACAAGGGCGCGGCCGTGCTGTTCGCCGACGCGGCGGTCCGGGCGGGCGTACGGCGTTTCCTGCTGGTGTCCTCGATGGGCGCGGACCCGCGGCATGAGGGTGACGAGATCTTCGACGTGTATCTGCGCGCCAAGGGCGAGGCGGACGCCCATGTGCAGCGTCAGGAGGCCCTGGACTGGACGGTCCTGCGCCCCGGTTCGCTGACGGACACCCCCGGGACCGGGCTGGTCCGCCTGGAGGCCCACACCGGCCGCGGCGCGGTCAGCCGCGACGACGTGGCCGCCGTGCTCGCGGAACTCGTCGACACCCCGGCGACGGCCGGCCTGACGCTGGAACTGATCGGCGGCTCGACCCCGGCCTCGGTCGCGGTGAAGTCCGTGGCCGGGAACTGACCTCAGAACAGCGGCAGTTGCCCCGGGAACTCGGGGACGGCGTAACCGTCCAACGACGGCTGCACCGCCCCGAGCTGCGCCGGCCGTCTGGATCCGGGGCACGAGACGAGCCGAGCGCTCTCCCGGACCCCGGGCGGGTCGTGCCGTGCGAACCGTCCGGCGACGACGGCGATCTCACGACGGCACTCGGGGCAGTTCCTGCGACGGGACGACATGTGATCAGTGTGCCCGGGGGGTCTGACAACCACCCGGCCCGGCGGTCACCGGTTCCGGTGTCACGGCGGGTGATCGACGACACAAGGCGGTCGGCGCGTGGGCGCGGCAGCGCGTCGGCACGGAGAATGAGAAAGACCCCCTCCGTCTGCACGGAGAGGGTCTTCCTCAGTGTGGCGGCGCCAGGATTCGAACCTGGGTAGGCTAAGCCGACGGATTTACAGTCCGCTCCCATTGGCCACTCGGGCACACCGCCATGGGTTCGCTGCTCGGAGCCGCTTTCCAGCGGCGCTCCGTGGCAACGACGTAAACAATACCTGATCCCAGGGGGTGCTTCGCCACCCGATTGATCAGTGCTGAGATCGCTAGGCTTGGGGCTTATCCGCAGGGCGACACACCGCATCCGAGCAAGGAGCCACACGTCATGGCCGACTCCAGTTTCGACATCGTCTCCAAGGTCGAGCGGCAGGAGGTCGACAACGCACTCAACCAGGCCGCCAAGGAGATCTCGCAGCGCTACGACTTCAAGGGGGTCGGCGCCTCGATCGCGTGGTCCGGCGAGAAGATCCTCATGGAGGCGAACTCCGAGGACCGGGTCAAGGCGATCCTCGACGTCTTCCAGTCCAAGCTCATCAAGCGGGGCATCTCGCTGAAGTCGCTGGACGCGGGCGAGCCCCAGCTCTCCGGCAAGGAGTACAAGATCTTCGCGTCCATCGAGGAAGGCATCTCCCAGGAGAACGCCAAGAAGGTGGCGAAGATCATCCGCGACGAGGGCCCCAAGGGCGTGAAGGCCCAGGTCCAGGGCGACGAGCTGCGCGTCAGCTCCAAGAGCCGTGACGACCTCCAGGCCATCATCTCGCTGCTGAAGGGCAAGGACTTCGACTTCGCACTTCAGTTCGTCAACTACCGGTGACCCCACCGGTCGTGCGGGGCGGGCATCCGGGCAGCACCCGGGGTGCCCGCCCTCCTCGTAGGTGAACCAGGTGTTCGATCCGCTTCGCTAGGGTGCGCCGCATGACGCACCCTTCCGGTCCCGCCGGCCTGCGCCGCACGCTCGGTGTGGGCGACGCCGTGGTCATCGGGCTCGGCTCGATGATCGGCGCCGGGATCTTCGCCGCGCTCGCCCCTGCCGCGCGAGCGGCCGGCTCCGGGCTGCTGATCGGGCTGGCGCTGGCCGCCGTGGTCGCCTACTGCAACGCCCTCGCCTCGGCCCGGCTGGCCGCGCTGTACCCCGCGTCCGGCGGCACGTACGTGTACGGGCGCGAGCGGCTCGGGCCCTTCTGGGGCTATCTCGCGGGCTGGTCCTTCGTCGTCGGCAAGACCGCCTCCTGCGCGGCGATGGCGCTCACCGTCGGGGCGTACGTCTGGCCGGGGCAGGCGCACGCGGTCGCGGTCGCGGCGGTGGTCGCGCTGACCGCCGTGAACTACGGCGGCCTGCAGAAGTCAGCCCTGCTGACCCGGGGAATCGTCGCCGTCGTGCTGGCCGTCCTCGCCCTCGTGGTGGTCGTGTGCCTGAGCTCCGGTGACGCCACGGCCGCCCACCTGGACATCGGCGCCTCGGACGGTCTGGACGGCATCCTCCAGGCGGCCGGACTGCTGTTCTTCGCCTTCGCCGGGTACGCGCGGATCGCCACGCTCGGCGAGGAGGTGCGGGACCCGGCGCGCACCATCCCGCGCGCGATCCCCCTCGCCCTGGGCATCGCTCTGGCCGTGTACGCGTGCGTGGCCGTCGCGGTGCTGGCCGTACTGGGCCGGGAACGGCTGGGACAGGCTGGTGCGCCGCTGGCCGACGCTGTGCGCGCGGCCGGGATGCCGGGGCTGGTGCCGGTCGTGCGGGTGGGGGCCGCCGTCGCCGCGCTGGGCTCGCTGCTCGCGCTGATCCTCGGTGTCTCGCGCACGACCATGGCGATGGCCCGTGACGGTCATCTGCCGCGTCAACTCGCCGCCGTGCACCCCCGCTTCCAGGTCCCCCACCACGCCGAAGTCGCCGTGGGCGCGGTCGTCGCCGTCCTCGCCGCGAGCGCCGACCTGCGGGGCGCGATCGGCTTCTCCTCCTTCGGCGTGCTCACCTACTACGCCATCGCCAACGCCTCCGCCTGGACCCTCGACCCGGCCCCGCGCGCCCGCGCCCTGCCGGTGCTGGGTCTGCTGGGCTGCGCCGTGCTGGCCTTCTCGCTGCCGGGGGGCTCGGTGCTCGTGGGGGCGGGGGTGCTGGCGGCCGGGGCGGTCGTGTACGGGGTGCGGGGGCGGGTGGGCTAAGGCCCTGTGCGGCCTCCTGAGGTGCGATCCCGCGCCTCAGCACCCGCCTCGGTAGACGCGGAACGGCCTGTCCGTCACAGGCCGATCCTGGACGCCGTGACGCCGGACGGGGTCATCTCCGTACGTTCCCGATCGCGCTGCAAGGGCGCTCCGGTTCTGCCTGAAGGCGTGACCTGCTGATACTGGTGATAGCAGGACAGTCTCGGGCGGACCCACCTGGAGAGGTATCGATCATGAAGCTGTTCAACCTGCTGCTGAACATCATCTGGGTCGTCTTCTGCGGCATCTGGATGGCGATCGGCTACCTCATCGCCGCGCTGATCTGCTTCATCTTGATCGTCACCATCCCATTCGGCATCGCGTCCCTACGCATCGCAGGTTTCGTCCTCTGGCCGTTCGGCCGCACCACGGTGGAGCGGCCGGGCGCTGGAGCCGGCTCGTTCATCGGGAACGTGATCTGGGTGATCTTCGCGGGGTGGTGGCTGGCCCTGGCCCACCTGGCCACGAGCATCCCGCTGTTCCTGTCGATCATCGGGATCCCGTTCGGCTGGGCCAACCTGAAGCTGATCCCGATCTCGCTCATGCCATTGGGACGTGAAGTGGTGCCGACAGACCAGGGCTTCGGAGGCAGGTGACCGTTGACGACCCCAGCGAACCGGTGGGACCGTTGACGACCCCAGCGAACCGGTGGAGGCGGAGAATGGTCGGTTCGCTCGCGCGCGGTCGTCTTCGAAGCACTTCAACGCCCAAACGTCCGACGACACCTGGAGCCGCGTGAATGCGGCGCCCACGTACGTGGAACAGGTCCCTCTCCCGGAGATTCGGCCTGCCCTCAGGATGAGCTTCATCTTCGAGTACCCGCCATCCGTTCGAGGCGCGTGATGCGCTCCGCCATGGGCGGGTGGGTCGAGAACATTCGGGACATGCCCTGGCCGGGCCGGAACGGGTTGGCGATCATCATGTGGCTCGCGGTCTCGATCCGGGGCTCGGGCGGCAGCGGGAGCTGTTTGGTGCCCGCTTCGAGCTTGCGCAGGGCGGAGGCGAGGGCGAGGGGGTCACCGGTGAGCTGGGCCCCGGAGGCGTCGGCCTCGTACTCGCGGGAGCGGCTGATGGCCAGTTGGATGAGAGAGGCCGCGATCGGGCCCAGGATCATGATCAGGAGCAGGCCGAGCAGGCCGGGGCCGTCGTCGTCGTCCGAGCGGCCGATCGGGATCAGCCAGGCGAAGTTGACCAGGAAGAGGATCACCGAGGCGAGGGCTCCGGCGACCGACGAGATGAGGATGTCGCGGTTGTAGACATGGCTGAGCTCATGGCCGATGACACCGCGCAGCTCGCGCTCGTCCAGCAGACGCAGGATGCCTTCCGTGCAGCACACGGCGGCGTTGCGCGGATTGCGGCCCGTCGCGAAGGCGTTGGGTGCCTCCGTCGGGGAGATGTAGAGGCGGGGCATGGGCTGGCGGGCCTGGGTGGAGAGCTCGCGGACCATGCGGTACAGGGCGGGTGCCTCGAACTCGCTCACCGGGCGGGCACGCATCGCGCGTAGCGCCAGCTTGTCGCTGTTCCAGTAGGCGTACGCGTTCGTGCCCAGGGCGATCACCACCGCGACGATCAGTCCCGTACGGCCGAAGAAGCTGCCGATGACGATGATGAGCGCGGACAGTCCCCCGAGGAGTACTGCGGTCCTGAGCCCGTTGTGCCGGCGGTGCACGGTACGCCCTCCAAGTGGTGCGGCAGGGGAACCCTTTGCTGCGTGATCTCCGATGCCACTGGTGCCGTGGTGACACGTCCAGTGGACCCTCCCGTTTTGGACAACGCGAGGCGAGAGCCACTAGTTCCCTTGTGCGCGCCGGGCGCGTGGCGGCGGGGGTCAGCCGTACGGGTGAGTGCCGCGTCGCGCTGGCTTGGGGTGGCCGCCCTGCCCTTCCGGCGGGGCGGCCCTGGAGGTGGTCGGTGCCTGAGGACAGGCCAGTCGCTCTAGAACAGGCCCGTGTCGGCGAAACGCAGCACCAACTGGGGTGCGCCGGACAGTGCGATGCCGACGACCGCCGTGAGCGCGATCGCCGCCGTGAGGGGCGCCGGGACGGCGTGGCGGCCGGGCTCGCCCTCGGGGGCACGGAACAGCAGGGCGGTCCACTGGAGGTAGTAGACGAGCGCGATCACGACGTTCACCGCCATCACCACGGCGAGCCAGCCGAGGCCCGCGTCGACCGCCGCCGAGAAGACGGTGACCTTGGCGAACAGGCCGATGATGCCGGGCGGCAGGCCGGCCAGGCAGAGCAGGAAGAACGCCAGGACGAGCGCCGTGAGGGGGTTCCTGGCGTACAGGCCCCGGTAGTCCGCCACCCGGTTCAGGGCGTGCGTACGGCCCACGAGCGCGGCCACCGCGAAGGCGCCCAGGTTCACCACGCCGTACATGAGGGCGTAGGCGACGGTGGAGCCGACGGCGTGCTCGGCGTCGTCGGAGTACGCGGCGGCGGCGATCGGGACCAGGAGGTAGCCGGCCTGACCGACCGAGGACCAGGCGAGCAGGCGTACGGCGCTGTACGCGCGCGTGGTCTGCTGGCGCAGGGCGCCGACGTTGCCGATGGTCATGGTCAGCGCGGCAAGCCCGGCGAGGGCGGGGCCCCAGACGTCGGCGTAGGAGGGCAGCGCGATGACGGTGACGAGGATCAGGCCGGAGAAGCCGACGGCCTTGCCGACGACCGACAGATAGGCGGCGACCGGCAGGGGCGCGCCCACATACGTGTCAGGGACCCAGAAGTGGAACGGTACGGCGGCCGTCTTGAAGGCGAAGCCGACGAGGGTGAGGACCACGCCGGTCTGGACGAGGGTCTGCAACTGGCCGTCGACGTCCTGGATGCGTTCGGCGATCCGGGTGAGGTACAGGGTGCCGGTCGCGGCGTAGACGAAGCTGATGCCCATCAGGCTGACGGCGGTGGCCGTGACCGAGGACAGGAAGAACTTCAGGGCCGCCTCGGAGGAGCGCCGGTCGCCGTGGCGGAGGCCGACCAGGGCGAAGGCGGGCAGGGAGGCGACCTCCAGTGCGACGATCAGGGTCGCCAGGTCGCGGGAGGCGGGCAGCAGGGCGGCACCGGCGGCGGAGGACAGCAGCAGGAACCAGAACTCCCCTTCAGGGAGTTGTCCTCGTGAGTCCTTCAGCGCGGTGACGGACAGCAGGGCGGCGAGGAGGGCGCCGCCGAGCACGAGGAACTGGATGACGAGCGTGAAGCGGTCCGCCGTGTAGCTGCACGCGCCGGGGTCGCCGGTGAGGCAGAAGGTGGAGCGGTCGCCGTCCAGGAGGGGCAGCAGCAGCGCGGTCGAGGCGGCGAGGCCCGCGACCGAGACCCAGCCGAGCAGGGCCTTCCTGCCGTCGGCGAGGAACAGGTCGGCGACGAGCACGGCGAGCGCGACGACCGCGGCGACGGTCGGCGGCGCGACGGCGAGCCAGTCGACGTCCTGGACCAGGCTGACGGCCTGCGTCTGGACCGGGGAGCTCATCGGGTGCCTCCTGCGAGGAGCTGCTGCACGGCCGGGTCGGTCAGGCCGAGCAGGGTCTTGGGCCACAGGCCGGCGACGACGGTGAGGACGACGAGCGGGGTCCAGGCCGCGAACTCGTACGTCCGTACGTCGGTCAGTCGCGGGGCGTCCTGCGGCAGGGCGCCCATGCAGACGCGGCGGACCACGATCAGCAGGTACGCGGCGGTCAGCAGGGTGCCGAACGCGCCGATCGCCATGAAGGTGAGGAACGCGGGGCGGCTGAGGCCCTCGGCCGGTTCGAACGCGCCGAACAGGGCCAGCATCTCGCCCCAGAATCCGGCGAGTCCCGGCAGGCCTAGGGAGGCGACCGCGGCGAAGGCGAGCAGGCCGCCCAGGCGTGGGGCCTTGCCGTAGAGGGCGGCGCCGGTCTCCTCGGCGAGGGTGTCGAGGTCGGTGGTGCCGGTGCGGTCCTTCAGGGCGCCGACCAGGAAGAACAGCAGGCCGGTGATGAGGCCGTGGGCGATGTTGGCGAACAGGGCGCCGTTGACGCCGGTCGGGGTCATGGTGGCGATGCCGAGCAGCACGAAGCCCATGTGGCCGACCGACGAGTAGGCGATGAGCCGCTTCAGGTCGCCCTTCGCGCCGCTTTTGGCGAGGGCCAGGCAGGCGAGCGATCCGTAGATGATGCCGACGACCGCGAAGGCGGCCAGGTACGGCGCGAACTCCCGGAATCCGTCGGGGGCGATCGGCAGCAGGATGCGGACGAACCCGTAGGTGCCCATCTTCAGCAGCACGCCCGCCAGCAGTACCGAGCCGACGGTCGGGGCGGCGGTGTGGGCGTCCGGGAGCCAGCTGTGCAGCGGCCACATCGGGGTCTTCACCGCGAGTCCGAGTCCGATCGCCAGTACGGCGATGACCTGCACGGACGTGGTCAGCGACCGGCCGTTGTCAGTGGCGAGTGCCACCATGTCGAAGGTGCCCGCGTCGAGTCCGATCAGGAGCAGGCCGAGCAGCATGACCACGGAGCCGAGCAGCGTGTAGAGGATGAATCGCCAGGCGGCCGCGGCCCGTGCCTCGCCGCCCCAGCGGGCGATGAGGAAGTACATCGGGATCAGGACCATCTCGAAGGCGAGGAAGAACAGCAGCAGGTCGAGGACGGCGAAGGTGGCGAGGGTGCCGGACTCCAGGACGAGCAGCAGCGCGACGAACGCCTTCGGGGTCGGGCCCGCGGGCATCTTGAAGTAGCTGTAGAGCGCGCAGAGGAAGGTCAGCAGCGCGGTCAGGACCAGAAGGGGGAGGGAGATGCCGTCCACGCCGAGGTGGATGCGCACGTCGAGTGCGGGGATCCAGCTGAGGTCCGTGCTCGCCTGCATCTTCGACGGGTGGTCGTGGTCGAAGCCGAGCGCGAGGACGATCGCGGCGAGGAGGACCACGCCGGTGACGGTGACGCCGTGGCGGAGCACCGCCTGCTCGGGCGACTTCCCCTTCAGTCCCGGCGGGGCGGGCAGAAGGGCGGCGGCGGCGCCGAGGAGCGGGCCGACGACGACGAACGCCAGAAGGAACTGCATCACTGACTCGTTGATATCGATCACGCCTGCTCACGCTCCCGTGGCGACGAGGACGACGGCGACCGCCAGGACGACGGTGCCGGCGAGCAGGGCGCTCACATAGGTCTGCACATTGCCGGTCTGGGCGCGGCGTACGGCGGCCCCCAGCCAGCGGGGTAGGGCGCCCGCACCGCGTACATAGGTCTCGACGACCTCGCGGTCGAGGAACCGGACGAGGCTCGCGCCGCCCTGGACCGGGCGGACGAACAGCGCCGAGTACACGGCGTCGAGGTGGAAGCCGACGGCCGCGTGCGGGTGCAGCGGGCCGAGCAGCAGCCGTCCGGGGTCGGCCGGGTCGGGGGCGCCGGCCACGTCGCCGTAGGCGGGTTCGTGGCTCGCGATGGCCTCGGCCTCGACGAGCCCGGCGTCGCCCTCGGGGTGGGCGGCGACCGCGCCCAGGGGCACGCGCGCGGCGAGGGGTGCGGTGTGCCGCCAGGCGGCGTAGGTGACCAGAGCGCCGGCGAGGGCGAGACCTGTGCCGAGGACGGAGGTGGTCAGGGTCGGGGCGAGGTCGTTGCCGTCGAACCAGTCGGGCAGCACCCGGTAGGCGAGGCCGCCGAGCGCGAGGGACGGCACGGCGAGCACCCACAGCACCACGGTCATCGTCAGCGGCTGACGGCCGTGGTCGGGGGCCTCGGCACCCTGACCGCGGAAGGTCCGCAGCCACAGGCGCATCGCGTACGCCGCGGTGAGCACGGCGGTCAGCAGGGCGGAGACGAGGACGATCCAGCCGGCCGCGGCGGGGGCGGCCTCGGTGTGCCCGGTGGAGACGTGCTCGGCGGCGCCGAGGACGGACTCCTTGGAGAAGAAGCCGCTGAACGGCGGGATCGCGGCGAGCGCGAGGAGCGCCACGGTCATCGTCCAGTAGGCGTCGGGGACGCGGTCGCGCAGATGGCTCATGCGGGACATGGCGGCCAGTGAGTTGGTGCCGGCGGCGTGGATGATCACGCCGGCCGCGAGGAACAGCAGCGCCTTGAAGGCGCCGTGGGACAGGAGGTGGAAGACGGCGGCGCCGCGGTCGCCGACGGCGAGGGCGCCGGTCATGTAGCCGAGCTGGCCGATCGTCGAGTAGGCGAGGACGCGTTTGATGTCGTCCTGGGCGAGCGCGGCCAGACCCGAGCCGGCCATCGTCACGGCGGCCATCACGGCGAGGGTGACCAGCACAGCGGCGGACGCCTGGAAGACGGGGAGGAGCCGGGCGACGAAGTAGACACCGGCGGCGACCATGGTCGCGGCGTGGATCAGCGCGGAGACCGGGGTGGGGCCGGCCATCGCGTCGGGAAGCCAGGTGTGCAGCGGGAACTGCGCCGACTTGCCCGCCACGCCCGCGAGGAGCAGCAGGCCGATCAGGGTCGGGTGGTCGAGCGAGCCGCTCGCCACGGCGCCGAGGACCTTGGTGATCCGGAACGACCCGGCGTCGGTGGCCAGGGCGAACAGGCCGATCAGGAAGGGGACGTCACCGAGCTTGGTCACCAGGAAGGCCTTGAGGGAGGCGGCGCGCGCCTCGGGGGTCTCCCAGTAGTGGCCGACCAGGAAGTAGGAGCAGATGCCCATGACTTCCCAGCCCACCAGCAGCACCATCAGGTCGCCGGTGTAGACGACCAGGAGCATGGCGGAGGTGAACAGCGACACGAGCGCGGCGTAGGAGGGGTAGCGCGGGTCGTCGCGCAGATAGCCGGTCGAGTAGATCTGCACGCAGGTCGCGACGACCGTGACCAGTACGGCGACCAGGGCGGCGAAGCCGTCGACGTACAGGGCGAGTTCGATGGGGATCGAGCCGGTCGGGGTGAGCTCGGTGGCCGCGTCGACGGCCTGGTCCCCGCCCTGACGGGCCGCGACCAGGGCGGCCAGCACGAGGGAGGCGAGGGTCGGCAGGACGGCGAGCGGTCGGACGAAGCCGGGGGCGGTGCGGCCGAGGAGCAGTCCGGCGACGGCTCCGAGGAACGGCAGGAGGGGGACGAGGACGGCGAGGGTGGTCGTGGTCACGCGGTGGCCTCAGCCTTCTCGCCGGCCGCGGTGGCCTCGGGTTCTTCGGGCTCGTGGCCCTCCGCGGTGTCGCGGAGCCTGTCGATGTCCGCGGTGCCGCGGTTGCGGTACACGGCGAGGACGATCGCCAGGCCGATGCCGATCTCGGCGGCGGCGATGGCGATGGTGAACAGAGTCAGGGCCTGGCCGGAGTGCAGGGTCTCCTCGGCGGTGCGGCTGAGCCAGACGTCGAAGGCGACCAGGTTGAGGTTGACGGCGTTGAGCATCAGCTCGACCGACATCAGGACCAGGATCGCGTTGCGGCGGGCGAGGACGCCGTACAGGCCGGTGCAGAAGAGGAGGGCGGAGAGTACCGCGGGATAGGCGAGGTGCATCAGCGGGCGCCTTCCTGCTCGGTCGGGGTGGTCCGCTCCGCCGAGGTCTGCTCGGCCTGGCCCGTTCGCCCCGTCGGCCCGCCCCCTGCCGCAGGCTTCGTTCGCCCTATCGGGTGATTACGGGAATCCGGGACGAAGGGGGAACCACCGGCGGTGGCCCGGGAGTTCACAGGGGGAGAGCTCGACTCCGCCTTCGCCTTGCGGGACAGGACGATCGCCCCGACCAGGGCCGCCAGGAGAAGGACGGAGAGGGCCTCGAAGGGCAGGACCCAGTTCTGGAAGAGCGCCTCGCCGGTGACCGCGGTGGAGCCGGCGGAGGCGCCGTCGAGGTCGATCCAGGTGGTGCGGAAGGCGTCGACGACCACCCAGACCAGGGCGGCCGCGGCGACGACGGCCACGGCCAGGGCGGCCCAGCGGTTGCCGGAGTCGGCGTCCGGGGAGCGGCCGATGGGGGCCCTGGTGAGCATCAGACCGAAGAGAAGGAGGACGACGACGGAACCGACATAGATCAGCACCTGCACCCAGGCGATGAACTCGGCGGTGAGCAGGAGGTACTCGACAGCGAGACCGCCGAGGGTGACCACCAGCCACAGGGCGGCGTGCACCAGCTGCCGGGTGGTGACGGTGACCAGCGCCGCGCCGAAGGTGACCAGGCCGACGAGGAGAAACGCGATCTCCACGCCGGTCGGAGAGAGAAAGCCGTGCGAGTCGGCGGCGACCGTGGTGAGCGCGGTCGGGCCAGTGCTCACGGCGACGGAGACGAAGCTCACGCGTCTCCCTCCTGCGGCTCGGTCTGGGCGGCGGCGAGCTTCTCCGCCGTCTTGCGGGCGGCGGCGAGCTCCTTCGGTTCCTCCGCACCCGGGTCGAGAGCGGGCGGGGACGGCACGGTCCACATCCACTCGCGGAGCTTGTCCCGCTCATGGGTGAGCTCGCGGATGTCGGTCTCGGCGTACTCGAACTCCGGGGACCAGAACAGGGCGTCGAAGGGGCAGACCTCGATGCAGATACCGCAGTACATGCACAGCGAGAAATCGATGGCGAACCGGTCGAGCACATTGCGGCTGCGCTCGCGGCCACCCGGGGTCGCCGCCGGGATCGTCTCCTTGTGGGAGTCGATGTAGATGCACCAGTCGGGGCACTCACGGGCGCAGAGCATGCAGACCGTGCAGTTCTCCTCGAACAGGCCGATCACACCGCGGGTACGGGGCGGGAGTTCGGGCTGGACGTCCGGGTACTGCTCGGTGACCGACTTGCGCGTCATCGTGCGGAGGGTGACGGCCAGGCCCTTGGCGAGGCCGGAGCCCGGAATGGGGGCCACTAGGAGATCACCACCTTGACGATGCCGGTGAGGGCGATCTGAGCGAGAGAGAGGGGGACGAGAAGGGTCCAGGAGAGCTTCTGGAGCTGGTCCTCGCGCAGGCGGGGATAGGTGACGCGGAGCCAGATGACGAGGAAGGCGAGGACGGCCGTCTTCAGCAGGGTCCACACCCAGCCGAGGCCGTCGGCGCCGAAGGGGCCGTGCCAGCCGCCCAGGAACAGGACGGTGGTCAGGCCGCACAGGACGACGATTCCCGCGTACTCGGCGAGGAGGAAGAGTGCGAAACGCAGGCCCGTGTACTCGGTGTACGCGCCGAAGATGATCTCCGAGTCGGCCACCGGCATGTCGAAGGGCGGGCGCTGGAGTTCGGCGAGGCCGGCGACGAAGAAGACGATCGCGCCGACGATCTGCCAGGGCAGCCACCACCACTCGAAGGCGTCGAGGATGCCGGGGAGGGAGACGGTGCCGGCCGCCATCGCCACGGAGGCGGCGGTGAGCAGCATCGGCAGTTCATAGGCGAGGAGCTGCGCGGCGGTGCGGAGACCGCCGAGGAGGGAGAACTTGTTGGCGCTGGCCCAGCCGGCCATGAGTGAGCCGAGGACGCCGACGCCCATCACCGCGAGGACGAAGAAGACGCCCGCGTCGATGACCTGGCCGACGGCTCCTTCGCCGGAGCCGATCGGGATGGCGAGCAGCACAAGGAGGTAGGGCAGCAGGGCGACGGCCGGGGCGAGCTGGAAGATCCGGCGGTCCGCGCCCGCCGGGACCACGTCCTCCTTCTGCGCGAACTTCACGCCGTCCGCGACGAGCTGGGCCCAGCCGTGGAAGCCGCCCGCGTACATCGGGCCGAGGCGGCCCTGCATATGGGCCATCACCTTGTGCTCGGTCTGGCCGATGATCAGCGGGAAGACCAGGAAGACGACGAGGATGACCAGGAGTCGCAGGGCGACGTCGAGCGCGCCGTTCACTGCGGGCCTCCTGCGGGGTCTTCGGGGTTGGGGGTATCGGGGCTCGGGGTTTGCGGGCTCGGGGTTTTGGGGCTCGGGTTTTTAGGGCTGGGAGTGTCGGGGCGGGAAGCTTCGGGCGTCCGAGCCTGCTCGGCCGACGATTCCGGCGCCTCTGCCGACGATTCCGGCGCCTCGGCCTGAGGTTCGTGTGCGTCGGTCGACGGTGCCTGCACCGCCGGGCCCTCAGGCTCCTGTGCGTCCTGCGGCGCGGGTGCCTGGGTGTTCGACCCGGACTCCTCTGAACGCGGTCCTCCGGACTTCTCGGTGGTGGGCCCGGCTTCCTCCGTGGTCGGCCGGGACTCCTCGGTGGTGGGCCCAGCTACCTCCGTGGTCTGCCGGGACTCCTCGATGGTCTGCCGGGGCTCCTCGGAACCCGGTCCTCCGGACTCCTCGGTGGTCGGCCGGGACTCCTCGGAACCCGGCCCTCCGGACCCGGCGGTCGGCCCGGCTTCCTCCGTGGTCTGCCCGGACGCCTCGGAACCCGGCCCTCCGGACTCCTCAGTGGTCGGCCCGGTCGCCTCGGCCCCGGTCCCCTCGGGGACGGACCCCGTTCCCTCCGTGTCCCGGTGCGGTTCGTCGAAGGCCGGGCGGGCGTGGTGCCAGGGGGCGTCGGCGCTGCGCGGGGCCGTGGGTTCGGCGGGCTTCGGTTCCGCCGGGGCCGGCTCGGTCGTGGCGCGCTGCGAGGCCGAGCCGCCCGAGACACTGCGGGCGCGGCGGGGGCCCGCCGGAGCGGCAGGGGCGGCAGCGGCAGCCGGGGCGGCCGGGGTGGCGGTGCCCGCTGCCGACGGGTCGGCCTCGGGCGCGGGTGCCTCCGTGGTGGGGGCGTCCGTGGCCTGGGGTCGCTGGGACGCCGAGCCGTCCGGGACGCTCCGGGCACGCCGGGTGCGGGGTGCCGCGGGGGCGGCGGCGGTGTCCTCCGTCGCCGGGGTCGTCTGGCTGGCCGAGCCGTCCGAGGCGGTGCGGGCGCGGCGGGCCGGGCGTTCGCCGGCGGGGCGGGCCGCGCCTCGGGCCGGGCGGGCCGGGGCAGGGGGGAGCTGGCCCTTGAGCGGGCCCCAGTCGTTGGGGTCGGGGACGCCGGGCGGGAGCATCTGGCGGCGCTTGGGGCCGCCGTGGTCGGACTCCCCCGGCTCCTTGGCGCCGGGCCAGGCCTTGGCGACTCGGGCGGCGAGGACGAAGTCCTTGCGCAGGGGGTGGCCCTCGAAGGTCTCCGGGAGAAGGAGGTGGTCCAGGCCGGGGTGGCCTTCGAAGGTCACGCCGAACATTTCGTGCGTCTCGCGCTCGTGCCAGGTGGCACCGGCGTAGACGTCCACGGCGGAGGCGAGGGTGGGCGACTCGTGCGGGACGGTGGTGCGCAGCAGCAGGCGTTGCACCGGGGAGAGGGCGACGACGTGGGCGGACACGCGGAAGCCGGTGCCGGGTTCGTCGACCGCGCTCAGCCAGTCGAAGTAGGTGCAGCCCAGCTCGTCGCGGGCGGTGCGCAGGGCTGGGATCCAGGCGGCGGCGGGGACGTCGACCGTGAGGACGTCGTAGGACTCCTCGGCGGTGGCCTCGGGGCCGAAGAGGTCCTCCGCCGGGGCGGGCAGCCAGCCGACGGGCGTGGTCATCGGGTGCCCTCCTCTGCGGAGTCCGGGCCGGTGCCGGAGGCCTCACCCGAGCCCGGGTCCGGAGCGGGAGCCGAAGCGGGGGGCGTGGACCCCTCCTCCGGTACCGGCGGCCTGACCAGTCCGCTCTGCAGGGCCGCCGCGGAGGGGCGGGCCGGTGTGCCGTAGCGCTCGGTCAGGGACTCGCGGGCGATCTTCTCCTGGAGCTTGAGGATGCCCTGGAGGAGGGCCTCGGGGCGGGGCGGGCAGCCGGGGACGTAGACGTCGACGGGGATGATCTGGTCGACGCCCTTCGTCACCGAGTAGGAGTCCCAGTAGGGGCCGCCGCAGTTGCTGCACGCGCCGAAGGAGATGACGTACTTCGGCTCGGGCATCTGCTCGTAGAGGCGTTTCACGGCCGGGGCCATCTTGTCGGTGACCGTGCCGGAGACGACCATGAGGTCGGCCTGGCGGGGGCCCGGGGCGAAGGGGATCACGCCGAGCCTGATGAAGTCGTGGCGGGCCATCGACGCGGCGATGAACTCGATCGCGCAGCAGGCGAGGCCGAAGTTGAAGACCCAGAGGGAGTAGCGGCGGCCCCAGTTGAGGACGACCTTCATGGGTTCGGGGGCCAGCCGGGAGAGGACACCGAGACGCTTGGGCTCGGGCAGCAGGACCGGCTCAGGGGTCACGTCCATGTCAGGACCCCCTTCTTGTAGGCGTAGAGCAGACCCACGGCGAGGAAGCCGAGGAAGATGAACATCTCGACGAGAGTGGTCGCCCCGTAGCCGGGGGCCGCGAACACCGTGGCCCACGGGAACAGGAAGATCGAGTCGACGGCGAAGATGACGTAGAGGAAGGCGTAGACGTAGTAGCGGACCTGGGTGTGGGCCCAGCCCTCGCCGACCGGGTCGACGCCGCACTCGTAGGTCAGGAGTTTCTCGGGGGTGGGCACGACGGGCCGAAGCAGGCGGCCGGCCCCGAAGGCGACGCCGACGAACAGCACGCCGACGGCGACGAGCAGCCCGACGACCGAATAGGACTGGAAGTAGTCCGCCGCGACGACGGTCGGTTCCCGCACGTCCGTCCCCTCACTCCCTGGCCCTCGACCCTCGACGACGACCTCTGTTCGACGATCTGTACGCACGGGAGTCTAGGCCCTGATAAAGAGACCGTAAGCAGCCCGTCACGGCTTGAGATGTGGGGGTGGGGTTTTCCCCCGCAGCACCGGGCGGTCCACCTCATGGCGTGGGGAGGCGCGGACGGGCAGGCTGAGCCGTATGACCGAACGTACTCCGTCCGCGGGCACCGAGACGGCCGAGCCGTTGCCGCCGCCGCGTCCCGCCTACGACGCGCACACCTGGAAGGAGATCGCGCATCTCCTGGCGAACCTTCCGTCGGCACTGCTGGGCTTCGTCTATGTGACGACCGTGGTGTTCACCAGCGCCCTCCTGACCGTGACCGTGATCGGCTTCCCGTTGCTCGCGGCGGGTCTGATGGGTGCGCGGCAGTTGGGCAAGCTGGAGCGGGCGCGGGCCCGGGCGCTGCTCGGGGTGCGGGTGGACGAGCCGTCGCCGATGCCGTGGCGCGGGCGGGGCGGGTTCCTCCAGCAGTTGTGGATGATGCTGAAGGACCCGGTGGGCTGGCGGACGTTGCTGTATGACTTCATCCGGCTGCCGTGGGGGGTGCTGACCTTCACGTTGACGCTGGTGTCGTTGTTCGTGCTGTGGCCTGTGCTGCCGTATCTGGCGCGGGGTCTGGCCAACGCGGACCGGGCGATGGTGCGTGGGCTGCTGTCGCCCTCGGACGAGCTGGAACGCCGTATCGCCGAACTGGAGTCCGACCGCGGGGTCGTGGTCGACACGGCCGCCGCGGATCTGCGGCGCATCGAGCGCGATCTGCACGACGGGGCGCAGGCCCGGCTGGTGAACCTCGCGATGGGGCTGGGCCTCGCCAAGGAGAAGCTGCTGGAGGACCCCGACTCGGCGGCCGTGATGGTCGAGGAGGCGCACGGCGAGGTGAAGCTCGCGCTCCAGGAACTGCGGGACCTGGCCCGCGGTATCCACCCGGCCGTGCTCACCGACCGCGGCCTGGACGCGGCCCTGTCGTCCGTCGCCTCGCGCTGCACGGTCCCGGTGAAGGTGACCGTCGACCTGGACTCGCGGCCGGCCGAGGCGATCGAGGGGATCGCCTACTTCACCGTCTCCGAACTGCTGCAGAACATCAGCAAGCACGCGCGGGCGCGGTCCGCCTCGGTCGACGTGTGGCGGGTGCGGGACCGGCTGCTCATCCAGGTCGAGGACGACGGCCGGGGCGGCGCGCGGCTGGACGCGGGCAGCGGGCTGCGCGGTCTCGCGGAACGGCTGGACGCGGTCGACGGCCTGTTCGTCGTCGAGTCCCCGCAGGGCGGCCCGACCACCGTGACGGCCGAGTTCCCCTGGCGCTCGCGCACCGAGGTGCCCGGCCGGCACTGAGGGGTGGGGATAACCCCCCTCCCGACAGGCCGACGGACTCCATGGTCCGCGGCGCGCCGGACCGACAGGCTGGACGCAGGACAGCACATCCGGAAGCGGCTGAGAAGAAACGGACGGCGGACGATGGCCACCACGCGGTACGGGGACACCGGATACGGGCAGGAGCACGGGCGGTACGGCGACCGGCGCCGACTGCCGGCCGGGCTGCGGGCGCCGTTCGAGGCGCGGCACTGGCGAGAACTGGCGTACGTGATGCTTGGCCTGCCGATCAGCGCGCTGACCTTCACCTACGCCATCACCATGGTGTCGCTCGGCGCCGGTCTGCTGGTGACCTTCCTCGGCATCCCGGTGCTGGCGGCGGCCCTCGCCGGCTGCCGGGGGCTCGGCGCGCTGGAGCGGGCGCGGGCCCGCGCCCTGCTGCGCACGCCCGTGGCCGACCCGGAGCCGCTGCGGGGACGCGGGGACGGCCTGATGGCGTGGATGGGCGCCGTGTTCAAGAGCGGCTCGTCCTGGCGGCAGCTGCTGTACGCCGTGCTGCACCTGCCGTGGGCGGTGTTCTCCTTCACGGTGGCGGTGGCCTTCTGGTCGTACGGCTGGATGATGCTGACGTACCCGCTGTGGTTCTGGGTCTTCCCCATGTACGGCGGTCAGGACGGGATTCAGCTGTACGGCGACGAGACGCACTCGGTCTATCTCGACAACCCGTTCGAGATCGGGGTGACGGCGCTGACCGGGCTGCTGGTCACACTGGCCACGCCGTGGATCGTGCGGGCGGTGACGATGGTCGACCGGGGTCTGGTGCACGGGCTGCTGGGGCCGTCGCGGCTGTCGGCGCGGGTGGTGGAGCTGGAGTCGGACCGTGGGGTCGTGGTCGACACGGCCGCCGCGGACCTGCGGCGCATCGAGCGCGATCTGCACGACGGGGCACAGGCCCGGCTGGTCGCGCTGGCCATGGATCTGGGCCTGGCGAAGGAGAAGCTGACCGAGGACCCGCAGGCGGCGGCCCGAATGGTGGACGAGGCGCATGGGGAGGTGAAGACCGCCCTCCAGGAACTGCGGGACCTGGCCCGCGGCATCCACCCGGCCGTCCTGACCGACCGCGGCCTCGACGCGGCCCTGTCGTCCGTGGCCTCACGCTGCACGGTCCCCGTGACGGTCGAGGTCGACCTGCCCTCGCGGCCCGCGCCCGCGATCGAGGGCATCGCCTACTTCACCGTCTCCGAGCTGCTCCAGAACATCAGCAAGCACGCGCGGGCCCGGTCGGCTTCGGTGGATGTGTGGCGGGTGGAGAACCGGCTGATGCTCCAGGTCACCGACGACGGCGTCGGCGGCGCCGAGGCCTCCGCGGGCTCCGGTCTGGCCGGTCTCGCCGAGCGGCTCGACGCGGTCGACGGGATCCTCGTCGTGGACTCCCCCGCCGGCGGTCCCACGACCGTGACGGCGGAGCTGCCCTGGCGCTGCTGAGCAGCCGCCGAGTCGGCACCTGCCCTTTCCGCACCCCGCCGCGCCCCGTTTCCTGGAATGCTTGAGAGCCGTACCAGGAAACCGGGTGTGGGGGGCCGAACGACGTGGAGCGCAGGGTGCGAGTGGTCATCGCCGAGGATTCGGTGCTGCTCAGGGAGGGCCTGACCCGGCTGCTGACCGACCGCGGCCACGATGTGGTCGCCGGAGTGGGGGACGCCGAGGCACTGATCAAGACCATCACCGAGCTGGACACGGAGGGCGCGCTGCCCGACGTCGTGGTCGCGGACGTACGGATGCCGCCGACGCACACCGACGAGGGTGTACGGGCCGCGGTGCGGCTGCGGCAGGCACACCCGAGCCTCGGTGTGCTGGTGCTGTCGCAGTACGTGGAGGAGCGCTACGCCACCGAACTGCTGGCCGGGTCCAGCCGCGGCGTCGGCTATCTGCTCAAGGACCGCGTGGCCGAGGTGCGCGAGTTCGTGGACGCCGTGGTCCGGGTCGCCGAGGGCGGTACGGCGCTGGACCCGGAGGTCGTCGCGCAGCTGCTCGGGCGCAGCCGCAAGCAGGACGTCCTCGCGGGGCTCACCCCACGGGAGCGGGAGGTGCTGGGGCTGATGGCCGAGGGGCGGACGAACTCCGCGATCGCCAAGCAGCTCGTGGTCAGCGACGGCGCCGTCGAGAAGCATGTCAGCAACATCTTCCTCAAGCTCGGCCTGTCCCCGAGCGAGGGGGACCACCGAAGGGTGCTGGCCGTGCTGACGTATCTGAACTCCTGAAGCGTGATCCGGCCTCGGGCTCGTGATCGGCCTCGGGCCGGGGGTCCGACTCAGGGCTGGTGGCGGCCTCGGGGCCGGTGGCCGGTCTCGGGGCCGTGGCCGGTCTCGCGGCCGGCGTTCGACCCCGGGTCCGACGTTCGACCCCGGGTCCGGCGTCAGACCCGGGGCCGGGTGATCGCGCCGGCAGTGGTCATCGCACCCGCACTGGTGATCGTCGAGTCCGATCATCGTGTTCGACGAGTCCGGCCATCCAGTTCATCGAGTACATCGAAGTTCAACGAGTTCAACGAGTTCAACGAGTGCGGTGATCATCGTGCGATGGTCACGGGAGAGCAAGTGCCACGGACGTAGGGTTGGTCCTGGGAAGGCCTGTGGGAAGGCCGGTCCCCGACAGCCGCCTCGAAGGAGGTCCAGTTCAGTGACCAGCAAGGTCAGCAGCGCAGTGGAGCAGGCAGACGGAACCGTCGTAGGAGAGCAGCGCAAACCGGCCGGGGCGAAGGACGTCCGGCGTGTCGACCGGGTGATCATCCGGTTCGCGGGGGACTCGGGTGACGGTATGCAGCTCACCGGTGACCGCTTCACCTCGGAGACGGCGTCCTTCGGCAACGACCTGTCGACCCTGCCGAACTTCCCCGCCGAGATCCGCGCCCCTGCCGGCACCCTCCCCGGCGTCTCCTCGTTCCAGCTGCATTTCGCCGACCACGACATCCTGACCCCGGGTGACGCGCCGAACGTCCTGGTGGCGATGAACCCGGCCGCGCTGAAGGCGAACGTCGGCGATCTGCCACGCGGCGCGGAGATCATCGTCAACACGGACGAGTTCACCAAACGGGCGATGCAGAAGGTCGGCTACGACAGCAACCCGCTGGAGGACGGCTCCCTCGACGGCTACCACCTCCATCCCGTCCCTCTGACCACACTGACGGTGGAGGCCCTGAAGGACTTCGACCTGACCCGCAAAGAGGCCGAGCGCAGCAAGAACATGTTCGCGCTCGGCCTCTTGTCGTGGATGTACCACCGGCCGACGGAGGGCACGGAGAAGTTCCTGCGGGCGAAGTTCGCCAAGAAGCCCGCGATCGCCGAGGCCAACCTCACCGCGTTCCGCGCGGGCTGGAACTTCGGCGAGACCACCGAGGACTTCGCCGTCTCCTACGAGGTCGCCCCCGCCTCGAAGGCCTTCCCGGTCGGCACCTACCGCAACATCTCCGGGAACCTGGCGCTGGCGTTCGGCCTGGTCGCGGCCTCGCGTCAGGCGGACCTGCCGCTGTTCCTGGGCTCGTACCCGATCACCCCGGCCTCGGACATCCTGCACGAGCTGAGCCGCCACAAGAACTTCGGCGTACGCACCTTCCAGGCCGAGGACGAGATCGCCGGCATCGGCGCGGCCCTGGGCGCGGCCTTCGGCGGTTCGCTGGCGGTGACGACGACGTCCGGTCCGGGTGTGGCGCTGAAGTCGGAGACCATCGGCCTGGCCGTGTCGCTGGAACTGCCGCTGCTGATCGTCGACATCCAGCGCGGCGGACCCTCCACCGGCCTGCCCACCAAGACCGAGCAGGCCGACCTGCTCCAGGCGATGTACGGGCGCAACGGCGAGGCGCCGGTGCCGGTGGTCGCCCCCCGCACCCCGGCGGACTGTTTCGACGCCGCGGTCGAGGCGGCCCGGATCGCGCTGACCTATCGCACCCCGGTCTTCCTCCTCTCCGACGGCTACCTCGCCAACGGCAGCGAGCCCTGGCGCATCCCGGAGGTCGACGAGCTGCCCGACCTGCGCGTGCAGTTCGCCCAGGGCCCCAACCACACCGCCGAGGACGGCACCGAGGTCTTCTGGCCGTACAAGCGGGACCCGCAGACCCTCGCGCGGCCGTGGGCGGTCCCCGGCACACCCGGCCTGGAACACCGCATCGGCGGCATCGAGAAGCAGGACGGCACCGGCAACATCTCCTACGACCCCGCCAACCACGACTTCATGGTCCGCATCCGGCAGGCCAAGATCGACGGCATCGAGGTCCCGGACCTGGAGGTCGACGACCCCGCCGGGACGGCCGGCACGCTGGTGCTCGGCTGGGGCTCGACGTACGGCCCCATCACGGCGGCGGTGAGACGGCTGCGCACGGCTGGGCAGGAGATCGCGCAGGCGCATCTGCGTCACCTCAACCCGTTCCCCGCCAACCTCGGCGAGGTGCTGGAGCGCTACGACCGCGTCATCGTCCCCGAGATGAACCTCGGCCAGCTCGCCACGCTCATCAGGGCCAGGTATCTGGTGGACGCGCACTCGTACAACCAGGTCAACGGCATGCCGTTCAAGGCGGAGCAGCTCGCCAAGGCTCTGAAGGAGGCCATCGATGAGTGAGGCACTGAAGCTGGTCCCCAAGGCCGAGGCCAAGCAGTCCATGAAGGAATTCAAGTCCGACCAGGAAGTGCGCTGGTGCCCCGGCTGCGGTGACTACGCGATCCTCGCCGCCGTGCAGGGCTTCATGCCGGAGCTCGGCCTCGCCCGCGAGAACATCGTCTTCGTCTCGGGCATCGGCTGCTCCTCCCGCTTCCCCTACTACATGAACACCTACGGGATGCACTCCATCCACGGCCGCGCCCCCGCCATCGCGACCGGCCTGGCCGCCTCCCGCCAGGACCTGAGCGTGTGGGTGGTCACGGGTGACGGCGACGCCCTCTCCATCGGCGGCAACCACCTCATCCACGCCCTGCGCCGCAACGTGAACCTCAAGATCCTGCTCTTCAACAACAGGATCTACGGACTCACCAAGGGCCAGTACTCGCCCACCTCCGAGGTCGGCAAGATCACCAAGTCCACGCCGATGGGGTCGCTGGACTCGCCCTTCAACCCGGTGTCGCTCGCCCTGGGCGCGGAGGCCTCCTTCGTCGCCCGCACGATCGACTCCGACCGGGGGCACCTCACCGAGGTGCTGCGGCAGGCCGCCGCCCACCCGGGCACGGCACTGATCGAGATCTACCAGAACTGCAACATCTTCAACGACGGCGCCTTCGACGCGCTCAAGGACAGGGAGTCCGCCGCGGACGCGCTGATCCGGCTGGAGCACGGGCAGCCGGTCCGCTTCGGCGCCGGCCTCGCCAGGGGCGTCGTACGGGACCCGGCGACGGGTGATCTGAAGGTGATCACCGTGACGCCGGAGAACGAGGCGCAGGTGCTGGTGCACGACGCCCACGCGGAGTCACCGACCACCGCGTTCGCGCTGTCCCGGCTGGCCGACCCCGACACCCTGCACCACACGCCGATCGGCGTGCTGCGCTCGGTGCGGCGGCCGGTCTACGACACCCAGATGTCCGAACAGCTCGACACGGCCGTGGAGCAGCACGGCAAGGGCGACCTGGCCGCGCTGCTGGCCGGGGGTGACACCTGGACCGTCGTCGGCTGATCCGGCGAAGGCCGTCTCACGAGACCCGGGCGGACTCCGCCCGGGTCTCGTCGTATGCCGTGCGCGCCTCGTCGGTGACCGCGCGCGCCTCGTCGTACGCCGTGCGCGCCTCGTCGTATGCCGTGCGCGCCTCGTCGTATGCCGTGCGCGCGTCCTCGACGTCGGGCATCCGGCGCTCGGTCCACAGGGCGAGGGCGCGCACCTGCTCGGCGGCCTCGCGGCCCAGCGGGGTCAGCGAGTAGTCGACGCGGGGCGGGATGACCGGCTTGGCGTCCCTGAGGACCAGGCCGTCGCGCTGAAGGGTCTGGAGGGTCTGGGTGAGCATCTTCTCGCTGACGCCCCGCCCGATCCGGCCGATCTCCCGGCGCAGTTCGCTGAACCGGTAGGAGCGTTCCATGAGGGCGATCAGCACCAGGACGCCCCAGCGGCTGGTGACGTGCTCCAGCACCAGGCGGTAGGGGCACATGGCCTCGGCCTCGGCCGGTGAGATCTTCGAGCTGCTTACTCCCATGCCAGTACCTTACTTCAAAGTGGGTACTTACGAAAAGTTAGTACCCCTCCTAGGGTGAGTGGCACAGACACCGAAGGAGATCGCAATCATGAGCATCGTCGTCACCGGCGCCACCGGAAAGCTCGGCCGTCACGTCGTGGAGCAGCTGCTGGAGAAGGTCCCGGCGGAGCAGATCACCGCGGTCGTGCGGGACAAGACGAAGGCCGCCGACCTCGCCGAACGCGGCGTGCGGCTGGCCGTCGCGAACTACAACGCCCCCGAGACCTTCGACGGGCTGTTCGCGGCCGGCGACAAGGTGCTGCTGATCTCCGGGAACGAGTTCGACAAGGGGCGCCCGGCCCAGCACAAGGTCGTCATCGAGGCCGCCCGGGCCGCGGGGGTCGCCCTGCTCGCCTACACCAGCGCCCCGGGCAGCCTGACCGCCGCGCTGGCCGACGACCACCGCGCCACCGAGGAGATCCTGGTGACCTCCGGAGTGCCCTACGCGCTGCTGCGCAACGGCTGGTACTTCGAGAACTACACCGAGAACCTCGCCCCGGTTCTCGCGCACGGGGCCGTGGTGCAGGCCGCGGGTGAAGGCCGTGTCTCCGCCGCCTCCCGCGCGGACTACGCGGCCGCGGCGGTCGCCGTGCTGACCGGCGAGGGCCACGAGAACAAGACGTACGAGTTGGGCGGCGACGAGTCCTTCGGCTTCGCGGAGTACGCGGCCGAGCTGAGCCGGCAGACCGGGCGCGAGATCGCCTACACCTCCGTCCCGCCCGAGGCGTTCGCCGGCATCCTGACCGGCGCCGGGCTGCCCGAGGTGTTCGCCGGGATCCTCGCCGGGGTGGACGTGTCCGTCGAGAAGGGCGAGCTGGTCGTGTCGACCGGGGATCTGTCCCGGCTGGCGGGGCGTCCGACGATGCCGCTCTCGGAGGCGGTCGCTGCGGCACTCAAGGCCTGACCGGCGACTGGGCTGGGCGACTGCGCGTCACTGGGCCACTGGGCCACTGGGTCCGGCCGGGTGACTGGGCCCGGCTGGGTCACTGGGTCCGGCTGGGCCACTGGGTCCGGTCGGGTGACTGGGCCCGGCTGGGTCACTGGGCCCGGCGTGGCCGGAGGCGTGGCTTGGAGCCGGGGGCCGGGAGTCAAGGCCCGGGGGCCGGGGCCGGGGCCGGGAGCCGGGGCCGGGAGCCGGGGCCGGGAACCCGGGGCCGGATCGGGGGCCGGGGGTCGCGAGCCGGGGGCCGGGGGTCGCGAGCCGGGGGCCGGGGGCTGGCCGACGTGTTGTTCCGACGCGCACTCTCATCTGTCATGACCGTATGGCGATACGGACATGACACGCGGGGGTGCTCGGCGCTACCTTCGTCCCAGCGGTGACGGCGGCTAGTGAGGAGGGCCCGTGGGCGAGTCGAAGGGCGAGCGGCGTGTCGGATTGCTGAACGGCTTCGCGGCTTACGGGATGTGGGGGCTGTTCCCCCTCTTCTTCCCGCTGCTGGCACCCGCCGGTGCGGTCGAGGTGCTGGCCCACCGGATGGTGTGGTCCTTCGCCGTCGTCGCCGTGGTGCTCGCCGTCCTACGACGGTGGCAGTGGCTCGGCGAGTTGGTGGGGCAGCCGCGCCGGCTGGCGCTCGTCACCGTCGCCGCAGCCGTGATCGCCATCAACTGGGGCATGTACATCTGGGCCGTGAACAACGACCGGGTCGTCGAGTCCTCCCTCGGCTACTTCATCAACCCGCTGGTCACCATCGCGATGGGTGTGCTGATCCTCAAGGAGCGGCTTCGGCCCGCGCAGTGGGCGGCCGTCGGGACCGGCTTCCTCGCGGTCGTCGTCCTCACGGTCGGCTACGGCCGCCCGCCGTGGATCTCACTCGTCCTGGCCTTCTCCTTCGCCACGTACGGCCTGGCGAAGAAGAAGGTGAACCTCGGCGGGCTGGAGTCGCTGGCGGCCGAGACTTCGATCCAGTTCCTGCCCGCGCTGGGCTATCTGCTCTGGCTGAGCGCCCAGGGAGAGTCGACCTTCGCCTCCGAGGGTGCCGGGCACACGGCCCTGCTGGCCGCGACCGGCGTCGTGACGGCGATCCCGCTGATCTGCTTCGGCGCCGCCGCGATCCGCGTGCCGCTGTCCACACTGGGGCTGCTGCAGTACCTCGCCCCCGTCTTCCAGTTCCTGCTCGGCGTCGTCTACTTCCACGAGGCCATGCCGCCCGCGCGGTGGGCCGGTTTCGCCCTGGTCTGGCTGGCGCTGACGCTGCTGACCTGGGACGCCTTGCGCACGGCACGGCGGGCGGCCCGGACGCTGCGGGCCGGGACGGCGGAGGCCGCCGCAGGCCTGGCAGGAGCCGTGGCGACCGCGCCCGCGGCCGGGGCCGAACCGACGGCGGCTTCGGGCCCGGCGACTTCGGGAACGGCAACTTCGGGCACGGCGACGACTTCGGGCACGGCCGAGCCCCTGGATGCCACGCCGTGACCGCGCAGGGCGGGTCCGGGCGCGGCTGGAGCTGACAGCCGACCCCGACCGCTACCCCTACGTCGGCCCGGTCGCGTTGCGGGCGCGGTGGGCGCGGGCCTTCTCGCGGTTGCCACAGTGCTCCATGGCGCACCAGCGGCGGCGGCCCGGACGTGAGGTGTCCACGAAGAGCAGGTAGCAGTCGTGGGCGCCGCACTCGCGAATACGGTCGGCGTACGGTCCGCTGAACAGGTCGATCGCGTCACGGGCCAGCGTGGACAGCAGCCGGGTGCCGGTGGCGCCCGGCGCCCAGGCGGGTGAGCCGTCGGGGGCGAGACAGGGGACGAGGGGCGGCTCGGCCGCGGCCGCGTTGACGATCTCCAGGTGGCGCGGCTGGAGCGGGCGGCCGTTCGCGCGGTCCGCGGTGAGCAGGAACAACGCGTCGCGGAAGACACGGGCGTCGCTCAGCTCGCCCTCGCCGACAGCGAGGTCCAGGCCGTCCGCGAGGCGGCTGCGGCGCGCCCAGGCCATCAGGTCGGCGGGCTCGTGCAGCACCTCGTAGCGCGCGAAGGCACCCGGACCGCCCGTGGGCAGCAGTTCCAGACACAGGGCGCCGGGGTCGAAGCGGTAGGGCCTGCCCTCGTGGGAGATCAGGGTCAGGCCGGGCGTCTTCGGCGGGAGTTCCGGCGTTTCCCGGGCACTATCGGTCACGTAACCAATATAAGTGGTTACGTGACCGACACCGAAGCACACGAGAAGGGGGCGCCCACCCCGGCGCCCGTCCACTGGAAGCTCGTCATCGACTGCGGGAACCCACAGGCACAGGCCGACTTCTGGGCCGCCGCGCTGCACTACGAGGTCGAGGACAACAACGCGCTCATCGAGCGGCTCCTGGAGCTCGGCGCGCTGCCGCGCCAGGCGGTCGTCGAGTACCACGCCCGCCTCGCCTTCCGCGACCTGGTCGCCGTACGGCATCCCGAGGACCCCGTCGAACCGGACAGCGGCACCGGCCTGGGTCGGCGACTGCTCTTCCAGCGCGTGCCCGAGCCCAAGTCCGGCAAGAACCGACTCCACCTGGACCTGCATCCCGGCAAGGGGCTGCGCGAGGAAGAGGTGGCCCGGCTGCGGGGGCTCGGGGCGAACGTGCTGCGGGAGGTGAAGGAGCCGTCCGGACAGTGGGTGGTCATGACGGATCCGGAGGGGAACGAGTTCTGCGTGCAGTGAGGGCAGGGGGCCCTGTGTGAGCCCTGCGGTGAGGGCAGGGGGCCCTGTGTGAGCCCTGCGGTGAGGGCCGGGGGCCTGTGTGAGCCCTGCGGTGAGGGCCGGGGCGGAGGCCTGATGGCCCTAGGGCCGGGCACCGCCCCGGGCCGCCCGGTCGGTGAGGCGGACCATGCGGGCGTGGGCCGACTCCAGTTCCTCCAGGTCGGCAGCGGCGGGGCCGCCCTCGGCCGCCAGATCCGTCCACACGTCTATCAACTCACGGCCGAGCCGCAGCCCGTCCTGCGGATCGCGCACCGCGCGCCAGGCCATCGCGGCGCTCTGCACGTTGCCGTACGCCGCGTCGGCGTCTCCCCGGCGCCGGTGCACCCGGGCCAGGTCGAGCGACAGGCCCAGGGCGCGTTCGCCCTCACCGGCCAAGTAGGCGATGTACGCGGTCAGTTCCCGCAGCCGCAGCACCTCGGGGTGCTCCGGCTCCAGCGGGGCCCCCGCCAGCGCCCGTCCCGCCAGCGTCGCGGCCAACTCCACCTGTCCCGACCGCACGGCCTCACTGATCCGCGCCATGGGCTCCGCGAGGGGCCCGGTGGCGACGCCCGGTTCGTCGTCGAGCACGGCCTCCGCTATGGCGTCGAAGCCTCGGGGCGGGGTCGGGGTGAGCAAGGTGGACGGGGCCGGGGTGGACGAGGTGAGCAGCGTCGAGACGAACGGGGCGAGCGGGGTCGGGGTGCCGGTGGCGGGGCGGTGCGCGGGGGTGCTCGGCGGCTCCGGGATGGGGCGGGGGGCGGGTTCGGGTCGAAGCCCCGGCTCAGGTCGGAGACCCGGCTCAGGCCGAAGACCCGGCTCAGGCCGAAGACCCGGCTCAGGCCGAAGACCCGGCTCAGGTCGGAGGGCCGTCGGCGTCGGTGGCGTCGCGATGTGCGGGCCCGGCTCCGGGCACGGGAGGGCCGTCGGCGTCGGTGGCGTCGCGATGTGCGGGCCCGGCTCCGGGCACGGGAGGGCCGTCGGCTGGAGGTAGGGGTTCGGCGCGTCCGGCTGGGCGTGGTGCGAGTGCGGGGCGTAGGGCGAGGCGGCCGGCGGGGGCGGCGGGGTCTGGGGCTGGGGGCCGTACGGCTCGGCGCCGCGGGACCGTCCGGCCATCATCGGCGGCGGGCCGAAGCCCTCGGCCGACGACGGCTCCACGCGCTGGGCCTGCGACGGCTCCACGCGCTGCGCCGGCGACGGCTCCACGCGCTGGGCCTGCGACGGCTCAGCGCGCCGGGTCTCCCCGCCGAGCGCCTCGGTCCGCGTCCGCTCCGGGCCCCGGGGCCGGCCGACGCCTCCCGGGGTCGCCGGTGCGGCCGCACCTCCCAGGGCCTCGGCCTTCGGCGTCTCCCGTCGCACCCGGACCGGGTCCGCCGTGAAACTGCTCGCGCCGTCCGGGGCGACCTGGAGCGGAACGACGTAGCCGATGCGCTCGTCGTGGACCATGGCGAGGACGGGGTGGCCCGAGGTGCGGGCGATGGTCTGGAGGTGCTTCAGGACGGCCCGCTGGATCTCCTCGCCGGAGCCCGCGGCCACCCGAACCCCTTCGACGAAGGCGCCGGTCGCGGTGACGCGGACGTCGAGCGGCTCCACCGGTCCGGCGGTCGGCGCCTGGGCGACGTCGTGCTGCTCCCGCTGGTCGCCGCGGCTGGTCGGTGTCATCGGTTCCCCCACTCCCTCTGTCCGCGAACGCCGCCGGACACGCACCGTCGAGTCTCTCCGCTCACGGCTCGTCCACACGTCACCACGACGTCACAGCCTCGTCCCAAGAGCCGGGGCGGGCTCCCCGGGCGCCCCGGAGGCCCTGGCTCCGCCGATGCCACTGGAAAGATTTTGATGCATGTGCATACGATGCAGGGGCCTTCCCGGCCTTCCGGCCTTCCCGACCTGAGCACAGACCACCTGGGGGACCCATGACCCGCCGCTTCCTCTTCCTGACGACCGGCAGCCGCGCGGACGGCAACACCGAACTGCTCGCCCGCAGGGCCGCCGAGCAACTCCCCGAGGGCGTGGAACAGCGCTGGATCCATCTGGCCGACCACCCCCTGCCCGACTTCGAGGACCTGCGGCACGACGGCGACCGCGAGCGCGGCGAGAACCCCAATGTCGGGCTGCTCCTCGACGCCACTCTCGCCGCGACGGACCTGGTCATCGCCTCACCTCTGTACTGGTACTCCCTCTCCGCGCACGCCAAGCGCTACCTCGACCACTGGTCGGCCTGGCTGCGCGTCCCCGAAGCGGACTTCAGGGCCACGATGGCGGGACGCACGCTGTGGGGCGTCACCGCGCTCGCGCACGAGGAGACCGAGGTCGCCGAGCCGCTCATCGGCACCCTGAACAACTCCGCGGCGTACATGAGGATGCGCTTCGGTGGCGTTCTGCTCGGCAACGGCAGCAAGCCGGGAGACGTGCTCGCCGACACCGACGCCCTCGCCCGCGCCAAGACCTTCTTCGCCCAGGACGCGCCCCTCGCCCGCTTCCCGTACGAGCAGTGACCGGACGACGCGGGACCTACCTCGCCGCGCCGACGCCCTGCGCCGTCGGGCGGCCCCTACGCCGTGATGTCCTTCGTCGTGAACCGCGCCCACGCCGCCGAGCCGAACACCGCCGCGTACAGCGCCTGTATGCCGAGGTTGCTGCGCAGGTCCTCCCAGTAGACCGGTTCGCGCATCAGGTCGGCGAAGGACAGCCAGTGGTGGGAGAAGAAGTACGGGTGCAGGGCGCTCAGCTGGGGTATCTGGTCGAGGATCTGCACGGTGATGAGCAGGCCCACGGTCGTCGCCATCGCGGCGATGCCGCTGCCGGTCAGCGTCGAGACGAACAGGCCGAGCGCCGCGACCCCGAGCAGTGAAGCGGCCACGACCAGGGCGATCAGCACGGCCCGGCCGAGGCCCTCGGCGAAGCTGATCCGGGTCCCCGAGATGGTCGTCAGATCGCCCATCGGGAAGAGCAGGCCGCCGACCACCAGGGCCGAGACCGCGACCGTGAGCGTGGCCGCCAGACAGAAGGCGATCACCGTCACGTACTTGGTGAGCAGCAGCCGGGTGCGGCCTGCGGGCGCGACCAGCAGATAGCGCAGCGTGCCCGCGTTGGACTCTCCGGCCAGCGCGTCCCCCGCCACCACCCCGACGGCCATCGGCAGGAAGAACGGCAGTGTCGCCGCGAGCCCGGTGAACACCAGGAACAGGCCGTTGTTGGTGATCTGCGAGATGAACGCGGGTCCCTCGCCGCCCCCGCCACCGACGGCGGAGCCGTCGCTGGTCTCGATCTTCACCGCGATCCCGACCAGCACCGGCACGGCGGCCAGCACGCCCAGCAGGGCGAGCGTGCGCCAGCGCCGGAACGTCGTCACCAACTCGCTGCGCAGCAGGCCCAGACTCCACAGGAAGGTGGGTGTACTGGCGGCGGACACACCGCCCGGCGTCATGGCCGTCAGGTCAGCCCGCGACATCGAACCCCTCCCCCGTCAGCGCCACGAACGCCTCCTCCAGCGAGGCCCGTTCCACACCGAATCCGCGCACCCGCACCCCCGCCCTCACCAACGAGGCGTTGATCTCCGCGAGTTCCCGCTCGGGCGGCTCGCCCGTGACCCGGTCCCCGTCGGCGACCACATCACCCACGCCCTGCTCCTTCAGCACCCGGGCCGCGTCCGCCGCGTCCGGCGTCGTGACGACAAGGCGCCCGCGCGCCCCGGCCGCGAGGTCGGCGACCGCGCCCTGGGTGATGAGCCGGCCCCGGGCCATCACGGCCGCGTGCGTGCACACCTGCTCGATCTCGTCCAGGAGGTGGGAGGAGAGGAACACCGTCGTGCCGTCGGCGGCCAGCTCCCTGATCAGGGTGCGGATCTCCCGCATGCCCTGTGGATCGAGCCCGTTGGTCGGCTCGTCCAGCACCAGCAGCCGGCGCGGCTGGAGCAGGGCCGCGGCAAGGCCCAGCCGCTGCTTCATACCGAGGGAGTAGGCCCGCGCCTTCTTGCCCGCCGCGCTCGCGAGCCCCACCCGGACCAGTGCCGCGCTGACCCGGTCCCGCCGGGTGCGCGGGTCGGCGGTGGGGTCGGCGGCGTCGTACCGCAGGAGGTTGTCGCGGCCGGACAGGAAGCCGTACAGCGCCGGGCCCTCGATCAGGGCGCCCACCTGCGGGAGCACGGTCCGTGCGGCCCGGGGCATGGGCCGCCCCAGCACCTGCGCCGTCCCCGAGGTGGGCTCGATCAGACCCATCAGCATGCGGATCGTGGTGGTCTTGCCGGAGCCGTTGGGGCCGAGGAAGCCGAAGACGCTGCCCGCCGGGACGGTCAGATCGAGTCCGTCGACGGCGAGTTGCCCGCCGCGGTAGCGCTTGGTGAGAGCGCGGGTGACGATCACTCCGCCCGCCGCGTCGACATCGGCACCCGGGCCGGCGCCGGCGGCCGTCTCGCTCCCGTGCCCCTGTGTGGCGGGCGTTGCGCGCATGGGCTCCCCCGGCTCCCTCGACTCGTCGTACGCGTACGGTACTTATTGCCGCGCGCGTCCGCCCGCCACCACTGTCGTCCCTGCTGTCATCCCTGCGAATCGGCCGCCTTCACCAGGGCCTCCTTGGTGACCGCGCCGACGTAGACCTTGCCGTCGTCGGTGATCAGGGCGTTGATCAGGCGGGTCTTGAACACCGTGCCCGAGCCGAACTTGCCGTTGACCTTGTCGCCGAGGGAGTCCAGGAAGCCGCCGAACTGGCCGCCCATCTCGTCGCCGGACGGTACGCCCTCGCCGCCGGTGTCCAGGACGGCGATCGTGTTCCAGCCCTCGCCGATGGTCCGCGGCCCGCCGTCGCCCTCGGCGAACTCGTCCTCGGCGCCCGGCTTCAGGCCCTTCTCGAAGTGCTCGAAGTCGCCGTCCTGGGAGGCCTTCGGGGCGTCGTGCCCGGCCTCGCCCTCCTCCGTGACCTTCGCGCCCTCGGGCGGCGTGAAGTCGAAGGTGGAGGCGGCCGGCTGGGCGAAGCTGACCTGGGTGAAGCCGACGTCCAGGACGGCCGCGCCGCCGCTGGACGGGGTGAGCGTGAACTTCAGTGGCGTCCACGTCTTCGCGTCCACCGCGACGCTGATCGCGCCGACGGTCGTGCCGGACTGCTTGGGCTTGATCAGCAGCTTGTAGGTGTCGCGGCCGGCGACCCGGGCGGTGCCGTCGACGGTCACGGACGTGGTGTCGTCGGCCGCCTTCAGGGCCTCCTCGGCGAAGTCCTTGGGAGTGGCGGGCACGTCCTCGGGCTCGCCGGACCCGGCGGTCGTCGAGTGGTGGACCTCGTTGGACCGGCTGTCGTAGCCCCAGACGTCCTTGCCGTTGTGGATGACGCTGTATTCGGCGGCGTCCTGAAGCAGCGAGAGCTTCTGGCGGTCGGGGCCGTCGGCGGCCACGCGCAGGGTGTGGGTGCCGGTGGCCAGCTCGGTGAGCCGGGCCGACGGGTCGGCCGCGGAGCCGTCGCCGCCCTCCGCGCCCCGGGCGGCGCCGGAGAGCAGTCCGCTCTCCAGTCCGCCGAGGTCGGGCAGGCCGAGGTCGGTGTTGATCCGGACCGTGCCGGACAGCTGCTCGGTGTCCGACTCGGCGATGTTCTGGACGAGTTGTTCGGCGCTGATCTTCGGCAGGTCGGGGCTGCCGGAACTGGCGAGTGCGGGGACGAGCCCGATGGTCGCCGCCGCCACGCCGGTCACCGCGACGGGGACGATGTACCGCGTGGCCCTGCGTCGGCCCGCGCTCGGGCCGTCGGCCTCCGAGGCGGCCGTGGTCTCGTCGGATTCGTACGGTGCCATGTGTGCCCTACCTCCGTGTCGGCGGCGGCCGTTCAGCTCGATGCGCACTGTTCACCCTGAGCCGCCATTCTCACCCGAATCGGTGAGGAGTGGTGTTTTCCGTGTGGTCTCCATCAGACCAAACCGGGGGTGGCGACGCGTCACTCCGCGGAGCCAACTCCGCGTACTCCTGCGGTATGACACGCGAGGGCCGCGCCTCCCCCGACCCGTAGGGGTCGCGGACGCGCCGCCTTTGGACAGGCACTTCGGGATGGCGGGGAGGCAGGACTTCGGTAGGTCGAGAGGTCGAGGCGCGGAACGCCGGTCCTTCGGGATGACGCACGGTGGGACCCCGCCAGGCCGGGACGACGAAGCGCGGAACCGCGACCGGTCCCGACGACGGAACGCGGAAACCCGGCCGGGACGACCAGGCGCGGAACCCCGGGTCGGCCGTCAGCCCGCCCGGTCCACCACCGCGTCGCACAGCTCCACCAGGGACGCCTTCGCGTCGCACTCCGGCAGGGGGGCGAGCGCGGCCCGCGCCTCCGAGGCGTAGCGGACGGTGTCGCGGCGGGCGTGCTCCAGGGCCGGGTGCTCGCGCAGCGCGGCGAGCGCCTCGGCGTGCCGGGCGTCGTCGGTGAGGTCGGAGTCGAGCAGCTCGCACAGGGCGCGGTCCTCGGCGAGCCCCAGCCGGGCGGCCCGCTCTCGCAGCCGCAGCACGGGCAGGGTGGCGATGCCCTCGCGCAGGTCGGTGCCGGGGGTCTTGCCGGACTCCCGGGAGTCGGAGGCGATGTCGAGGACGTCGTCCGCGAGCTGGAAGGCGACGCCGAGCCGCTCGCCGAACTGGGTCAGCACGTCGACGTGCGTCTCGTCGGCGCCGGACATCATCGCGCCGAACCGGCAGGAGACGGCCACCAGCGAGCCCGTCTTGCCGCTCAGCACGTCGAGGTAGTGGTCGACGGGGTCGCGGCCGTCGGCGGGGCCGGCCGTCTCCAGGATCTGGCCGGTGACCAGGCGCTCGAACGCCTCGGCCTGGACGCGGACCGCCTCCGGCCCGAGGTCGGCCAGGATGTGCGAGGCGCGGGCGAAGAGGAAGTCGCCGGTGAGGACGGCGACCGAGTTGCCCCAGCGGGTGTTGGCGCTGGGCACCCCGCGGCGCACGGCCGCCTCGTCCATCACGTCGTCGTGGTACAGCGTGGCGAGGTGGGTCAGCTCGACCACCACGGCGGAGGGCACGACGCCGGGCGCGTAGGGGTCGCCGAACTGGGCGGCGAGCATTACGAGCAGCGGCCGGAACCTCTTGCCGCCCGCCCGCATCAGATGCTGGGCGGCCTGGGTGATGAAGGGGACCCCACTCTTGGTTGCCTCAAGCAACCCCTCCTCGACTGCCGTCAATCCGGCCTGGACATCGGCTTCCAGAGCCTGGTCCCGCACGCTCAGCCCGAACGGCCCGACGACGGTCACGAGGGTCTCCTGTCTGCTGGTGTCCACCGGTGATTACGCGGTTTGTCGATAGGTCGCTGCCATCACTCAAGTCAGCGTATCCGGTCACGATTCGATCACTGCTGCCACCCACCCCGCAGGCCGGGCGGTATTGCGGCACGGCCGGTATGTTGCTGATCAACCGATAAGAACGGACATTTATCGACTTACCCGAACGGGGCCCGCAGGGATCACGCCATGCATATCCGTACGTCCTTCCCCCGCGAGATCACTCACGAGGATCTGCGCATCCCGCTCCCGGACGGGACGCTTCTGTTCGCGCGCGCGTGGCGCCCCATGACGGGCGGGCCCGTCCCGGCACTGCTGGAGTACGCGCCGGACCGGCTGACCGATGCCACCGCGGCCCGCGACGCGCAGCGCCATCCCTGGTACGCGGGTCACGGCTATGCGTCCGTACGGGTCGACGCGCGCGGGTACGGCAACAGCGAGGGGCTGCCCGCGGACGGCCACCCGGCGACGGAGGCGGCGGACGGGGCGGACGTGGTGCGCTGGCTGGCGGCGCAGCCCTGGTGCGACGGCAGGGTCGGCGCGTTCGGCATCTTCCGCGGCGGCACCCTCTCCCTCCGGATCGCGGCCCTCGCGCCCGAGCCGCTCAAGGCGGTCGTCGCGGTCTGCTCCCCGCTCGACCACCCCGACAACGAACCGCGCTCCCTCGGGGGTTCCCCCGGGGCCGAGGATCTGCTGTCGCGCAGCGCGGCGGCGCTCGCCCTGGTCACCCGCCCGCCCGATCCGCGCTACGTCGGACCCGCCTGGCGCGACTTGTGGCTGAAGCGCCTGGAAGCGGTCGAGCCCTTCGCCTCCGGCCGGCTGGAACGCGAGGTCACGGGCGCCCCGTGGCCCCCTGACGGGGGGCGCGCGGACCACGCCGGCCCGAGCGGGGAGCCGGACGGGTCCGGGGCGGATGGGACCGGGGCGGACGGGAACGGGGCGGACGGGAACGGCATCCGTGCGGCCGTCCTGGCCGTGGGCGGCTGGCACGACCCGGACCGCGACGCGGTGCTCCGGCTGATGGAACGCCTCCCGGGCGACCGGGTCCGCGGGCTGATCGGCCCCTGGTGCGGCCAGTACCCCGACCGCGGCCTGCCGCCCGGCCCGGCCGTCGGTTTCCTCCAGGAGACCCTGCGCTGGTGGGACCACTGGCTCAAGGACACCGACACGGGCGTGCTCGACGACCCGCCGCTGCGGGCGTACGTCGTCGACTCGCACCGCCCGGCCACGGTCCAGGCCGTACTGCCCGGCCGCTGGGCCGGCGAGCCCGGCTGGCCCTCGCCGAACGTGACCCAGGTGACGTACGCCCTCCAGGGCGCCCCCGTCGCCGTACGGTCCCCGATGCACACCGGCCTGGACGCCGGACGCTTCCGGCCCGTCGGCCACGACGCCGATCTGCCGCCCGACCAGCGCGAGGAGGACGCGCGGTCGGCGTGCTTCGAGTTCGAGGTGGGCGAGGAGACCTGGGTGCTGGGGCTGCCCCGGGTGCGGCTGCGGCTGACCGGCGAGGAGCCGCTCGGGCAGGTCGCCGCCCGGCTGTGCGACGTGGCGCCGGACGGGTCGTCGACGCTGGTGACGCGGGGAGTGCTGAGCCTGGCGGCGGGCCTGCCCCAGGAGCCGGTGTCCTTCGAGCTGGGTGCCACCGGATACGCCTTCCCGCCCGGCCACCGCATCCGGCTGGCGGTGTCCTCGGCGTACTGGCCCTGGGTCTGGCCCCGGCCGGGGTCGGCGGCCGGATTCGCCCTGGACCCGGCGGGGAGCACCCTGGAGCTGCCGGTGCGCAGCCGGGAGGTGCGCGAGGAGGTCGGCTTCGCGGAGCCGGAGCAGGCCGAGCCGCTCGGGGTGAGCCATCCGGCCACGCTGGACGAGCCACGGCCCGAACGGCTGGTGGTGCGGGACGTGGCCGAGGGCGAGTGGCGGCTGGAGACCGACCCGTGCCCGGACGGCACGCGCGCGTACCCCGACGGACTCGACGTCACCCAGGAGGCGCTGGAGACCTGCGCCATCCATGCCGACGACCCGCTGTCCGCCCGCACGCGCGCGAGGTGGTCGGTCCGGCTGCACCGGCCCGACCTGTCCTGGGACGTCACGGTCCGCGTCCGCTCGGAGATCGCCTGCGAGGGTGCGGACTTCGTCACCTCCGACGAGGTGGTCTGCACGGAGGGCGGCGAGGTGGTGTTCCACCGCACCTGGGAGAAGCGGATCCCACGGACGGTCGGTTGAGACGGAGTTGGGGCTTGATGTCCGAATTGCCGCTCTTGCGCTGGCGGTGAGTTGGCTCACTGCCGGGGCCGCACACCGGACCGCCCTCCCGGACGCCACGAGGGGCTCCCCGCCCTGCGATTGCGCGGAAACCGCCAAAAAGGATCAAGTGCACCAAAGGGTTTGGATCATGCCGGGTCGGTTCTTTGTGTGAATTCAGCACTTGTTTCGGTCATGCGCTGTCGCATACGTTCCGCCAGCCGGGCGGACGCCGAATCCTGCCGCCGCCCACAGCATCCGACGACCAATGCAGCGGCAGGAGCGGGGGACCCAGGCAGGTCGCCGGACCGAACGTCGTACCAGGTACGAGGCGCGGTACGGCTCGGGGTGAAGCCATGTCCGAAACGGGCACGGCCGGGCACCTTTCCGCCCGAACCCGACAGCTCACCTCGCAGGCGCCGGAGAGGAACACCCCCATGCCTGCGAACTCGCACGCCAACCGCCGCCCCCGTCTCGCCCGTGCCCTCGCCGCCGCCGGTGTCGGCGCCGCCGTGCTCGCGCTGCCGATCGTCGGCGCGACCACCGCCTCGGCCGCCCCCACGGCCACGACGGCCGCGACCGTCTACCCGAGCAACCTCGACGGCTGGATCCGTCAGTCGCTCGACGTCATGGCCCAGCACGGCATCCCGGGCACCTACGACGGCATCTACCGCAACGTCATGCGCGAGTCCTCGGGCAACCCCCTCGCCATCAACAACTGGGACTCCAACGCCGCCGCCGGCACGCCCTCGAAGGGCCTGCTCCAGGTCATCGACCCGACCTTCGCGGCGTACCACGTGCCCGGCACCGCGTTCGACCCGTACGACCCGGTCGCCAACATCACCGCCGCCTGCAACTACGCGGCCGCCCGCTACGGCTCCATCGACAACGTCTTCGGCGCCTACTGATCTCTCCGGCCGACTCCTACGATCCGAGCGATATATCCGACCTGACCCGGATTCACCCGGATCCAATCGGAAGTCAGCCGTAGAGCCGTTCGAGGACGACGGCGATGCCGTCGTCCTCGTTCGAGCGGGTGATCTCGTCCGCCACCGCCTTGAGTTCGGGGTGGGCGTTGGCCATCGCGACGCCGTACGCGGCCCAGTCGAACATGGGGATGTCGTTGGGCATGTCCCCGAAGGCGATGGTGTCCCGCGGGCTCAGGCCGAGATGCCGGGCCGCCAGCGCCAGGCCGGTCGCCTTGGTGACACCGCACGGCTGGAGCTCGACCGTGCCGGGCCCCGACATGGTGACCGTGGCCAGCGAACCCACCACCGAACGCGCGACCGTCGCCAACTCGTCGTCCCCCAGGGCGTGATGGCGCAGCAGCACCTTGCTGATCGGCTCGCACCACAGGTCGTCCCGGCGCTCGACGCGCAGCGCGGGCAGGGTGGGGTGCGGCATCGTGTAGCCGGGCTCGATGAGCGTGAGACCGTCGACGCCGTCCTGGTCCACGGCCGCGTACACCTGCCCCACCTCGGCCTCGATCTTGCCGAGCGCGGTCTCGGCCAGCTCCCGGTCCAGGGTGACGGACCACAACAGCCGGTCCGCACCGGCGTCGTAGAGCTGCGCGCCCTGTCCGCACACCGCGAGGCCCGTACTGCCCAGCTCCTCCAGCAGCGGACGCACCCTCGGAGCCGGCCGTCCGGTCACCACCAGATGCCGGGCGCCGGCGGCCTCCGCCAGCGCCAGAGCGGCACGCGACCGGTCGGAGAAAGTGTCGTCGCCGCGCAGCAGCGTGCCGTCCATATCGGTGGCGACGAGCGAGAAGGCGGTGCGGTCGGCATATTCGGTGGGTGCGGCCATGATCAGAGAATACGGACACCGCGCCCCTGCGACCCCGCGTGATCCGGACTACGCCATGCGCCTCTTCGAGCTCACACGCCTCTTCAACTCCCTTTCGCGCTCAGGCATTTCACCCCCAAGTGGGGCCGACCGGATCGTCGGGCACGGTGGCCCGGCACGGTTCGACGCGGTTCGACAGGCTTCGACGTGCTTCGACGCGGCCGGGAATCTCCGGTGGCTCCGCCTGACCACGCCGGTCGGCTCGGCCGTAACGTGTGGCCCAGTCACGTGCCGTCCGAACGCGCGGCACGCGAGCGCACGGCACCGCACACGGCACGCACGAGAGTGAGGCAGAACCGCATGCCCCCCTTCGATGTCCCCGAGGGCGACCCCTTCGGTCCGCACAACCTTCCGTACGGCGTGTTCTCCACCAGAGACCCGCACGAGCGGACCGTCGGCGTCCGGCTCGGTGACCACGTCCTCGACGCGGGCGCGGCGGCCCGGGCCCTCGGCTCCCCCTACGCCGCGCTGCTCGCCCAGCCGTCCCTGGACCGGCTGCTGGCCGCCGGCCGCACCGCCTGGTCGGACGTCCGGCGCGCGCTCACCGCGTGGGTGACGGTGCCCAGTTACCGCGAGACCGTCGAGCCCCTGATGCACCCGCTCGACTCGGTGACCCTGCACCTGCCCTTCACGGTCGCGGACTACGTCGACTTCTACGCGTCCGAGCACCACGCCCGCAACGTCGGCCAGATCTTCCGTCCCGACGCCGAGGACTCCCTCACCCCGAACTGGAAGCACCTGCCGATCGGCTACCACGGCCGCTCCGGCACGGTCGTGGTCTCCGGCACCGACGTCGTACGGCCCTCCGGCCAGCGCAAGGCCCCGGCCGACCCCGCCCCGGTCTTCGGCCCGTCCGTGCGCCTGGACATCGAGGCCGAGGTCGGCTTCGTCGTCGGCACGCCGTCCACGATGGGCAGCCCGGTGCCGCTGGCCGGCTTCCGCGACCACGTCTTCGGTCTGTGCCTGCTCAACGACTGGTCCGCCCGCGATCTGCAGGCATGGGAGTACGTCCCCCTCGGCCCCTTCCTCGGCAAGTCCTTCGCCACCTCGGTGTCGGCGTGGATCACCCCGCTGGAGGCCCTGGAGGAGGCCCGCGTCGCCGCCCCGGAGCGCACCCACCCCCTGCTGCCCTACCTCGACGACGCCGACGAGGAGCCCTACGGCTACGACCTGCGCATCTCCGTGGCGGTCAACGGTCAGCTCATCTCCGAACCTCCCTTCTCCACCATGTACTGGACCGCCGCCCAGCAGCTGGCCCACATGACCGTCAACGGTGCCTCCCTGCGCACCGGTGACCTCTACGGCTCCGGCACGGTCAGCGGCCCTGCCGAGGCCCAGCGCGGCTCCCTCCTGGAGCTGACCTGGAACGGCCGCGACGCCTTCGAACTCCCCGACGGCAAGCGCACGTTCCTGGAGGACGGCGACATCGTCACCCTCACGGCCTGGGCCCCCGGCCCGGACGGCGTCCGGGTGGGCCTGGGCGAGGTCACCGGGCGGATCGTGGCGGGCTGAACCGGGTTCGCGGACTGAACCGGGATCCGCAGAGGCCGGGCGGTCCGGGAGCGGGCGGGCTCCGGCCGCTCCCGGATCCCCTCCCGCCCGATTCCTTACGCACACCGCTCGCCGCCGTCATACTGGCGGCGAGCGGATCCCCCGCGCGCACACCGAGGCACCGCACACCCGCCCTACTCCCGATCAGGATCCGGAGCCCGTGGCATGACCGTCTGCCTGCTCCTGCTGGGCGTTCTCGCCCTGACGGCCGCCGTGCCGGTTCCCCGCGCGCTGACCCGGGCCGCCTGGCCCGAGCGGGAGCCCGTGGTCGCACTGTGGGTGTGGCAGTGCCTCGTCGCGACCGTCCTGCTGTGCTGCCTCGCCGCTCTCACGCTGAGCGCCGCCGCCGTCTTCCAGACCGTCCGCGTCCATGTCTTCGCCCCGGCACCCGCCGAGGTCACGGCCGCCTACGACCTCTCCGCCGCCCCGCCCTGGGCGACCGCCATCACCGTCCTGCTGGCCTGCGGGGCCGCCTGGACCACCGCGATGCTGGCCCGTGAGCTGGTGGAGGCCCGCCGGCGGCGCGGACTGGCCCGCGAACATCTGCGCGAGCGCGCCCCCGACCTGCCCGCCGGGCTCCCCGCCGCCCGCGGGCCCCTGCTGGTGCTGGAGGACGAGTACCCCGACGCCTGGTGGATGCCGGGCAGCCCGCCCCAGCTGGTCGTCACCACCGGTGCGCTGCACCGCCTCACCGACCATCAGCTGGACGCCGTGCTCACCCATGAACGCGGGCACGCCCGCGCCCACCACGACTGGCTGCTGCATCTGTCGACGGCCCTGGCCACCGGCTTTCCCCGGGTGCCGCTGTTCGCCCACTTCTGCGACCAGACCCGCCGTCTGGTGGAGCTCGCCGCCGACGACACGGCCTCCCGCCGGTGCGGCCATCTGACCGCGGCCCTGGCCCTGATCGAGCTGAACCAGCACCGTGGCGTCCTGTCCTGCGCCTCCAGCAACCGCCTGCTGCGCGAGCGCGTGGACCGCCTGCTCCAGCCGCCGCCCCGTCTGGACCTCGGCCGCCGTGCCCTGACGACGACGGTCGCGGCCCTGGTGCCGCTGCTCCCGCTGCTGATCACCTTCGCGCCGGGGCTGACCGCACTGAACTGACCAGGTCGTCCGGCCACAGCGGGAGGCCACGGCGACCGGCCACAGCAATCGGTCACAGCAATCGGTCACAGCGGCACCGGCCCCGTCGCCCTGCCGGTACCTCCGCGCTGCCGCGCCTCCCACGGCTCCCGGGCCTACGCCCAGTCGTCCGGCTCCGGCTCCGGCTCGTCGTCAAGCTCCGGCCAGTCGTCCGGCGCCGCCGCGTCCTGATCGCCCGGACCGGCCGAGCCGGGCTCGCCGTCCAGCGAGGCCAGCACCGCGAGCACGCCCTCCCCATAGGTAGCGAGCTTCTTCTCGCCGACCCCGCCGATGGAGCCGAGCTCGCGCACCGAGGCGGGCCGGGCGAGGGCGATCTCCCGCAGCGTGGCGTCGTGGAAGATGACGTACGCCGGGACGCCCTGCTCGCGGGCCTGCTCCGCGCGCCAGGCACGCAGCGCCTCGAAGACCGGCTGCAACTCCTCGGGCAGCTCGGCCGCCGCGGCCTTGGGCTTGCGCTCGCCGCGGCCGGAGGACGAGCCCGACCGCGACCCGGCGGGCTTCTTGGGCTCCTTGCGCAGCGGCACCTCACGCTCGCGCCGCAGCACCGACCCGCTCTCCTCGGTGAGCACCAGCGTGCCGTACTCCCCCTCGACGGCGAGCAGCCCCTGCGCCAGCAACTGGCGGACGGCACCGCGCCATTCGGCCTCCGTCAGCTCCTGTCCGATGCCGAACACGGACAGCTGGTCGTGGTCGAACTGGATCACCTTGCCGGTGCGTCTGCCGAGCAGGATGTCGACGATCTGCCCGGCGCCGAACTTCTGCCCGCGTTCACGCTGGAGCCGCACCACCGTCGACAGCACCTTCTGCGCCGCGACCGTGCCGTCCCAGGTCTCGGGCGGGGTCAGGCAGGTGTCGCAGTTGCCGCAGCCCGCCGTGTCGGGGTCCTGGCCGAAGTAGGTGAGCAGCTGTGCGCGCCGGCACTGCGCGGTCTCGCACAGGGCGAGCATCGCGTCCAGGTGGGCCGCGGCCCGGCGGCGGTGCGCCTCGTCGCCCTCACCGGACTGGATCAGCTTGCGCTGCTGGATGACGTCGTTGAGCCCGTAGGCCAGCCAGGCCGTCGAGGGCAGTCCGTCCCGGCCGGCCCGGCCCGTCTCCTGGTAGTAGCCCTCCACCGACTTGGGCAGGTCGAGGTGGGCGACGAAACGCACGTCGGGCTTGTCGATGCCCATGCCGAAGGCGATGGTCGCCACCACGACCAGGCCGTCCTCGCGCAGGAACCGGGCCTGGTGGGCCGCGCGGGTGCCCGCGTCCAGGCCCGCGTGGTACGGCACTGCCTCGACGCCGTTGGCGGAGAGGAACTCGGCCGTGCGCTCGACGGAGTTGCGCGACAGGCAGTAGACGATGCCCGCGTCGCCCGCGTGCTCCTCGCGCAGGAAGCTCAGCAGCTGCTTCTTCGGCTCGGCCTTGGACACGATCCGGTACTGGATGTTGGGCCGGTCGAAGCTGGCCTCGAAGTCACGGGCGGCCGGCATGCGCAGCCGCTCGGTGATCTCCCGGTGCGTGGCCCGGGTGGCCGTGGCCGTGAGCGCGATGCGCGGCACGTCCGGCCAGCGCTCGCCGAGCAGTGACAGCGCGAGGTAGTCGGGCCGGAAGTCGTGGCCCCACTGGGACACACAGTGCGCCTCGTCGATCGCGAACACCGAGATCTTGCCGCGGCCGAGCAGCTCCAGCGTGGTGTCCAGCCGCAGCCGCTCCGGCGCCAGATAGAGCAGGTCCAGCTCACCGGCGAGGAACTCCGCCTCCACCAGGCGCCGCTCGTCGAAGTCCTGCGTGGAGTTGATGAACCCGGCCCGGACCCCGAGCGCCCGCAGCGCGTCGACCTGGTCCTGCATGAGCGCGATCAGCGGCGAGACGACGATGCCCGTGCCGGGTCTGACCAGCGCCGGGATCTGATAGCACAGCGACTTGCCGCCGCCGGTCGGCATGAGGACCACGGCGTCACCGCCGGCCACCACATGCTCGATGATCGCTTCCTGCTCGCCGCGGAAGACGCCATAGCCGAACACGCGGTGCAGCGTGGCCAGTGCCTCGCTCTCGGTCGCCGCCGGTGCCCCGGTCACCCCTGTCATCTCGCTGATCCCGCCCGTCCCGCCCATCGCCGTGCCCCCGTACGCCGTGTCTCGACCACTGCGTCCACGATAGGCGCCCGCACCGACAGCCCCTTGAGTTATCCACAGACCCGTTCGGGTGAACGCCGCCACTCTCCGTGTGCGGCGCGAACGGCCCCGTCACCTGGCGGTCCGCGAGCGGTCAGTCGTGGCCGGTGCGGGCCGGCGCTGGAGCCCGACCCCGACGGGCTGTTCAGCCCGACGAACCCGAACATGACCTGACCGGCGGACCCGGCCCCCTGACCGGACGCGCGTGGGCCCCGGCCCCCATGCGGGGAACCGGGGCCCACGGGCATGCCGGGCTCAGCGCACGAACACTCCGGCCTGGCCCGCCAGGTCCAGGAAGTACTGCGGCGCCACACCGAGCACCAGCGTGACCGCCACGCCCACGCCGATCGCCGTCATCGTCAGTGGCGACGGCACGGCGACGGTCGGGCCCTCCGGCCGCGGCTCGCTGAAGAACATCAGCACGATCACCCGGATGTAGAAGAACGCGGCGATCGCCGAGGAGATCACACCGACCACCACCAGCGGGGCCGCGCCGCCCTCCGCCGCCGCCTTGAACACGGCGAACTTCCCGGCGAAGCCCGAGGTCAGCGGGATGCCCGCGAAGGCCAGCAGGAATACCGCGAACACGGCCGCCACCAGCGGGGAACGCCGGCCGAGACCGGCCCACTTGGACAGATGCGTCGCCTCGCCACCGGCGTCCCGTACGAGCGTGACGACCGCGAACGCGCCGATCGTCACGAACGAGTAGGCGGCCAGGTAGAAGAGGACGGAGGAGACGCCGTCCGGCGTGGTCGCGATGACACCCGCGAGGATGAACCCCGCGTGCGCGATCGAGGAGTACGCCAGCAGACGCTTGATGTCCGTCTGGGTGATCGCGACGATCGCGCCGCCCAGCATGGTGACGACGGCCACGCCCCACATCACCGGCCGCCAGTCCCAGCGCAGGCCCGGCAGCACGACGTACAGGATGCGCAGCAGGGCGCCGAAGGCGGCGACCTTGGTCGCGGCCGCCATGAAGCCGGTCACCGGCGTCGGGGCGCCCTGGTAGACGTCCGGCGTCCACATGTGGAACGGCACCGCGCCCACCTTGAACAGCAGGCCCATCATGATCAGCGCGGAGCCGACCAGCAGCAGCGCGTCGTTGCCCATGGTGCCGGCCAGGGCCGGGCTGACCTCGGGGACCGAGCCGTCGACGACCTGCGCGATCGTCGCGTACGACATCGAGCCGGAGTAGCCGTACAGCAGGGCGATGCCGAACAGCGTGAACGCGGAGGCGAACGCGCCGAGCAGGAAGTACTTCACGGCCGCTTCCTGCGACATCAGCCGCTTGCGGCGGGCCAGCGCGCACAGCAGGTACAGCGGCAGCGAGAAGACCTCCAGGGCCACGAACAGCGTCAGCAGGTCGTTGGCCGAGGGGAACAGCAGCATGCCCGCGACCGCGAACAGCAGCAGCGGGAACACCTCGGTGGTGGTGAACCCGGCCTTCACCGCGGCCTGCTCGCTCTCGCTGCCCGGCACGGCGGCGGCCTGCGCGGCGAAGGAGTCGACGCGGTTGCCGTGCGTCAGCGGGTCGAGCCGGCGTTCGGCGAAGGTGAACAGGGAGACCAGCGCCACCAGCAGGATCGTGCCCTGGAGGAACAGCGCCGGGCCGTCGACCGCGATCGCGCCCATGGCCGCGACGCGTGCCTTGGTGGTGCCGTACCCGTCCGCGGCGAGTGCCACGACCGCGGCGAACGCGGCGGCCAGGGCCACGACCGAGACGAACATATGGGCGTAGTAGCGGGACTTGCGTGGCACGAACGCCTCGACCAGCACCCCGATGAGCGCCGCGCCCACGACGATCAGGGTGGGCGACAATTGCCCGTATTCGATCTTCGGCGCGTCGATCTTCGAGATCGGGTCGGCCGCGGTTGTCCACAGGCTGTGGACGGCTGTTGCGCTCACTTGGCCGCCTCCACCTCGGGCTGGGGGTCCTTCTTCTGTACATCGGACATGGTGTGCTCGACCGCCGGGTTGACGATGTCCGTCAACGGCTTCGGATAGACACCCAGGAAGATCAGCAGCACCACGAGAGGTGCGACCACGGCGAGTTCACGCAGCCTGAGGTCGGGCATCGAGGCGACCTCGGTCTTCACCGGGCCGGTCATCGTCCGCTGGTAGAGGACGAGGGTGTACAGCGCGGCGAGCACGATGCCGAAGGTGGCGATGATGCCGACCACCGGGTACTCGGCGAACGTGCCGACCAACACCAGGAACTCGCTGACGAACGGCGCGAGCCCCGGCAGCGACAGCGTCGCCAGGCCGCCGATCAGGAAGGTGCCCGCGAGCACCGGGGCGACCTTCTGCACACCGCCGTAGTCGGCGATGAGCCGCGAGCCGCGCCGCGAGATCAGGAAGCCGGCCACCAGCATCAGCGCGGCCGTCGAGATGCCGTGGTTGACCATGTAGAGGGTCGCGCCGGACTGGCCCTGGGTGGTCATCGCGAAGATGCCCATGATGATGAAGCCGAAGTGCGAGATCGACGCGTACGCCACCAGGCGCTTGATGTCCCGCTGGCCGACCGCGAGCAGCGCCCCGTAGATGATGCTGATCAGGGCGAGGACGAGGATGGCGGGCGTCGCCCACTTCGAGGCCTCCGGGAACAGCCCGAGGCAGAAGCGGAGCATCGCGAAGGTGCCCACCTTGTCGACGACCGCGGTGATGAGGACGGCGACCGGGGCGGTGGCCTCGCCCATCGCGTTGGGCAGCCAGGTGTGCAGTGGCCACAGCGGGGCCTTCACCGCGAAGGCGAAGAAGAAGCCCAGGAACAGCCAGCGTTCGGTGCTGGTCGCCATGTCCAGCGTTCCGTTGGCCCGGGCCTCGGCGATCTCCGGGAGCGAGAAGTTCCCGGCGACCACGTACAGACCGATCACCGCGGCCAGCATGATCAGACCGCCGACCAGGTTGTAGAGGAGGAACTTCACGGCCGCGTACGACCGTTGCGTCGAGGCCACCTCCTCGCCGTGCTCGTGGGCACGGTCCCCGAAGCCGCCGATGAGGAAGTACATCGGGATGAGCATGGCTTCGAAGAAGATGTAGAAGAGGAAGACGTCGGTGGCCTCGAAGGAGAGGATCACCATGGCCTCGACGGCGAGGATCAGGGCGAAGAAGCCCTGCGTCGGCCGCCACCGCTTGCTGCCGGTCTCCAGCGGGTCTGCGTCGTGCCAGCCCGCGAGGACGATGAACGGGATCAGCAGGGCCGTGAGCGCGATCAGCGCCACCCCGATGCCGTCCACGCCCAGTTCGTAGCGGACCCCGAACTCCTTGATCCACCAGTGGGATTCGGTGAGCTGGTAGCGGTCGCCGTCGGGATCGAAGCGAACCAGGACGCCGATGGCCAGGGCCAGTGTGGCCAGCGAGAACAGCAGCGCCAGCCACTTGGCGGCGGTGCGGCGCGCGGCGGGCACGGCGGCCGTGGCCACCGCCCCGAGGGCCGGGAGCGCCGCCGTCGCTGTCAGCAGGGGAAAGGACATCGGTATCAGACCGCCCTCATCAGCAGGGTCGCGGCGACGATGAGCGCCGCACCGCCGAACATCGAGACCGCGTACGACCGCGCGAAGCCGTTCTGCAGCCGGCGCAGCCGTCCGGAGAGGCCGCCGACCGAGGCAGCCGTGCCGTTGACGACGCCGTCGACCAGGGTGTGGTCGACGTAGACCAGGGACCGGGTGAGGTGCTCGCCGCCGCGGACCAGGACCACGTGATTGAAGTCGTCCTGGTACAGGTCGCGGCGGGCGGCCCGGGTGAGCAGCGAGCCGCGCGGGGCGACGGCCGGGACCGGACGGCGGCCGTACTGGCCCCAGGCGACAGCCACGCCGATGACCATGCAGGCCACCGTCGCACCGGTGATCGCGCCCGCGCTGAGCGGCGCGTCGCCGTGCTCGTGCCCGGTGACGGGCTCCAGCCAGGTCAGGAAGCGGTCGCCGATGCTGAAGAACGCGCCTGCCGCGACCGAGCCGACGGCCAGGACGACCATCGGGATCGTCATGATCTTCGGCGACTCGTGCGGGTGCGGCTCATGGCCGTGCTCGTCGGGCTGCCAGCGCTTCTCGCCGAAGAACGTCATGATCATCACGCGCGTCATGTAGAAGGCGGTGAGGGCCGCGCCCAGCAGGGCCGCGCCGCCGAGGATCCAGCCCTCGGTGCCGCCCTTGGCGAACGCCGCCTCGATGATCTTGTCCTTGGAGAAGAAGCCGGACAGCCCCGGGAAGCCGATGATGGCGAGGTAGCCGAGGCCGAAGGTGACGAAGGTGACCGGCATGTACTTCCGCAGTCCGCCGTACCTGCGCATGTCCACCTCGTCGTTCATGCCGTGCATGACCGAACCGGCGCCGAGGAACAGCCCGGCCTTGAAGAAGCCGTGCGTCACCAGGTGCATGATCGCGAAGACGTAGCCGATGGGGCCGAGGCCCGCGGCGAGGACCATGTAGCCGATCTGCGACATGGTCGAACCGGCCAGCGCCTTCTTGATGTCGTCCTTCGCGCAACCGACGATCGCACCGAACAGCAGCGTGACCGCGCCGACGATGGTGACGACCAGCTGCGCGTCCGGAGCCCCGTTAAAGATCGCCGCGGAGCGGACGATGAGATAGACGCCCGCGGTCACCATGGTCGCGGCGTGGATGAGGGCCGAGACCGGGGTCGGGCCCTCCATCGCGTCCCCGAGCCAGGACTGCAGCGGCACCTGGGCGGACTTGCCGCAGGCCGCGAGCAGCAGCATCAGGCCGATGGCGGTGAGCCGGCCCTCGCTGGTGTCGGCCACCAGGCCGGGCTCCTCGTGCGTGCCGAGCAACGGGCCGAAGGCGAACGTGCCGAACGTCGTGAACATCAGCATGATCGCGATCGACAGGCCCATGTCGCCGACGCGGTTGACCAGGAAGGCCTTCTTCGCGGCCGTGGCCGCGCTGGGCTTGTGCTGCCAGAAGCCGATCAGCAGGTAGGAGGCGAGACCGACGCCCTCCCAGCCGACGTACAGCAGCAGGTAGTTGTCGGCGAGGACCAGCAGCAACATCGCCGCGAGGAACAGGTTCAGATAGCCGAAGAAGCGGCGGCGCCGCTCGTCGTGCTCCATGTACCCGACCGAGTACAGGTGGATCAGCGAGCCGACGCCCGTGATCAGCAGCACGAACGTCATCGACAGCTGGTCGAGGCGGAAGGCGACGTCCGCCTGGAAGTCGCCGACCTGGATCCAGGTGAACAGGTGCTGCGTCAGGGTGCGGTGCTCGGCGTCCTTGCCCAGAAGATCGGTGAACAGGACGAGGCCGAACACGAAGGAGGCGGCTGCCAGTGCCGTGCCGATCCAGTGGCCGACGGCGTCCAGCCGCCGGCCGCCGCACAGCAGTACGGCCGCTCCGAGCAGAGGCGCCGCGATGAGCAGCGCGATCAGGTTCTCCACGATTCAGCGACCCCTTACAGCTTCATCAGGCTGGCGTCGTCGACCGAGGCCGAGTGGCGGGAACGGAACAGCGACACGATGATCGCGAGCCCGACCACGACCTCCGCGGCGGCGACGACCATCGTGAAGAAGGCGATGATCTGGCCGTCGAGATTGCCGTGCATCCGGGAGAAGGCCACGAACGCGAGGTTGCAGGCGTTGAGCATCAGCTCGATGCACATGAACAGCACGATCGCGTTCCGCCTGATCAGCACGCCGGTGGCGCCGATCGTGAACAACAGGGCGGCGAGGTAGAGGTAGTTGACCGGGTTCACTTCGACGCCTCCTCGGTCCGCTTGAAGTGGGGCGGCTCGATCTCGCCACGCTCCAGGCGCTCCTCGGCGCGCTGCTCGATGGCCTTCAGATCGGTGAGTGCCTGCGCCGAGACGTCCCGGATCTGGCCGCGCTCGCGCAGGGTCTTGCTGACCGTGAGCTCCGACGGGGTGCCGTCGGGGAGCAGGCCCGCGACGTCCACGGCGTTGTGCCGGGCGTACACGCCGGGCGCCGGCAGCGGCGGCAGGTGCCTGCCCTCGCGCACCCGCTGCTCGGCCAGCTCGCGCTGGGTCCGGGCGCGCTCGGTGCGCTCGCGGTGGGTGAGCACCATCGCGCCGACGGCGGCCGTGATCAGCAGGGCGCCGGTGATCTCGAATGCGAAGACGTACTTGGTGAAGATGAGGGACGCCAGCCCCTCCACATTGCCGTTCGCGTTCGCCTGGCCGAGGCCGTTGAACTGCGTCAGGGAGGCGTGGGCGATGCCGGCGATCAGCAGGATGCCGAAGCCGAGGCCGCACAGCAGGGCCAGCCAGCGCTGGCCCTTGATGGTCTCCTTCACGGAGTCCGCCGCGGTGACACCGACCAGCATCACCACGAACAGGAACAGCATCATGATGGCGCCGGTGTAGACGATGATCTGCACGACACCGAGGAAGTACGCGCCGTTGGCGAGGTAGAACACCGCCAGGATGATCATGGTGCCGGCCAGACAGAGCGCGCTGTGCACGGCCTTCTTCATCAGGACGGTGCACAGGGCGCCGATCACCGCGACCGTGCCGAGGATCCAGAACTGGACGGCCTCTCCGCCGGAGGTGGTGTAGGCGGCGAGTTGCGTGCTCATACGTCCACCTCCCGCTCCGTGGGCTCCTCGCCCTTGGACACGGCGGCCTGCTGCTCGGTGCCGGGCGCGGCCTCCGTCACCAGGCCCCGGTAGTAGTCCTGTTCGTCCATGCCGGGGTAGATGGCGTGCGGGCTGTCGACCATGCCCTCGTCGAGACCGGCGAGCAACTGCTCCTTGGTGTAGATGAGGTTGGCCCGGCTGGAGTCGGCCAGCTCGAACTCGTTGGTCATCGTCAGCGCGCGCGTGGGGCACGCCTCGATGCACAGGCCGCACAGGATGCAGCGGGCGTAGTTGATCTGGTAGACGCGGCCGTACCGCTCGCCCGGGGAGTAGCGCTCCTCGTCGGTGTTGTCCGCGCCCTCCACGTAGATCGCGTCGGCGGGGCAGGCCCACGCGCACAGTTCACAGCCGACGCACTTCTCCAGGCCGTCCGGATGGCGGTTGAGCTGGTGCCGTCCGTGGAAGCGGGGAGCGGTGGTCTTCTCCTGCTCCGGGTACTGCTCGGTCAGCCGCTTCTTGAACATGGCCTTGAAGGTCACGCCGAAGCCGGCCACGGGGTTCTGGAAACCGGGCTTCGACTGCGCGGTCTCCTTGGGCTCCTCAGCCATCGGACGCCTCCTTTCCATCCAGAGATCCGTCACTGGCAGTATCCGACCCGCCACTGACAATCAACTCCCGCTCCCGGCGCGGGCGCCTGCGCGGCGCCGCCGGCAGCTCCTGTCCGGGCAGCGGCGGCACGGGGAATCCGCCCGCCATCGGGTCGAAGGGGGCGCGGTCCGCGGGCGCCGCCTCCGCCTGCCCGTCCCGGCCGCCGCGGAAGATGTCCGCGACGAAGGAGAGCAACAGCAGGGCGATCACACCGCCGCCGACGTACAGGGCGATGTCGGCGAAGTCGTAGTTCTCGTTGCGCAGGGCCCGCACGGTCGCGACGAGCATCAGCCAGACCAGCGAGACCGGGATGAGGACCTTCCAGCCGAGCTTCATCAGCTGGTCGTAGCGGACCCGCGGGAGCGTGCCGCGCAGCCAGATGAAGAGGAACAGCAGCAACTGCACCTTCACCAGGAACCAGAGCATCGGCCACCAGCCGTGGTTGGCGCCCTCCCAGAAGGTGCTCACCGGCCACGGTGCCCGCCAGCCGCCCAGGAAGAGGGTCACCGACACGGCCGAGACGGTCACCATGTTGGCGTACTCGGCGAGCATGAACAGGGCGAACTTGATCGACGAGTACTCGGTGTTGAAGCCGCCGACCAGGTCGCCCTCGGACTCCGGCATGTCGAACGGCGCCCGGTTGGTCTCGCCCACCATGGTGATGATGTAGATGATGAACGACACCGGCAGCAGCAGGATGTACCAGCGGTCCGCCTGCTGTTCGACGATGGTCGACGTCGACATCGAGCCCGAGTAGAGGAACACCGAGGCGAACGCGGCGCCCATCGCGATCTCGTACGAGATCATCTGCGCGCAGCTGCGCAGACCGCCGAGCAGCGGATACGTCGAGCCGGAGCTCCAGCCCGCGAGCACGATGCCGTAGATGCCGACCGAGGCGACCGCGAGGATGTAGAGCATCGCGATCGGCAGGTCGGTGAGCTGCATCGAGGTGCGGGTGCCGAAGATCGAGATCTGGTTGTCGGCCGGGCCGAAGGGGATCACCGCGATCGCCATGAAGGCCGGGACTGTCGCGATGATCGGCGCGAGGATGAAGACGGCCTTGTCCGCGCGCTTGACGACCAGGTCTTCCTTCAGCATCAGTTTGATGCCGTCGGCGAGCGACTGCAGCATGCCCCACGGACCGTGCCGGTTGGGGCCGATGCGCAACTGCATCCAGGCGACGACCTTGCGCTCCCAGACGATGGCGAGCAGCACGGTCAGCAGCAGGAAGGCGAAGCAGAACACCGCCTTGATCGCGACCAGCCACCAGGGGTCGCTGCCGAACAGCGAGAGGTCTTCAGCGGCGAGGAACGGGCTCATGCCTCCACCTCCTTGGGGGCCTCGCCGACGGAGGCCGCCGGGCTGATACGGACGAGGGAGCCGGGCCGCGCCCCGGCGTCGGAGGCGACGCCCCGGCCGGCGGAGTTCAGCGGCAGCCAGACCACGCGGTCGGGCATCTCGGTGATCTCCAGCGGCAGTTCGACGGTGCCGGAGGGGCCGGCGACGACCAGGACCTCGCCCTCGCGCACACCCGCCTCGACGGCCGTGGCCGCCGACACGCGCGCGTGGGCCGCGTGCCGCGTCCCGGCGAGCGCCTCGTCGCCCCGCTGGAGCAGACCCAGGTCCAGCAGCAGCCGGTGCCCGGCGAGCACGGCCTCCCCGGCCGCGGGCCGGGGCAGCACACCGCCGGACTCCCGCGGCTCGGTGGCCCGCGACCCGTCCCACGCGCCCAGCCGGTCCAGCTCCGCGCGCACCGTCCGCAGATCCGGCAGGCCCAGGTGGACGTCCATGGCGTCGGCCAGCATCTGGAGCACCCGCGCGTCGGCGGGGGCCAGGCGGCGGGTCATCTGTTCGGGCTTGAGCGCGGCCTCGAAGAAGCGCACCCTGCCCTCCCAGTTGAGGAAGCTGCCGGCCTTCTCGGCGACCGCGGCCACCGGCAGCACGACGTCCGCGTGCGCGGTGACCTCACTCGGCCGCTGCTCCAGCGACACCAGGAAGCCGACCTCGTCCAGTGCCTCACGCGCGCGTGCCGGGTCGGGCAGGTCGGCGATCTCCACACCGGCCACCAGCAGGGCCCGCAGTTCGCCGGAGGCCGCGGCCTCGACGATCTGGCCTGTGTCGCGGCCGTAGCGGTGCGGGAGTTCGGCGACGCTCCAGGCGGCCGCGACCTCCTCCCGCGCGCGCGGGTCGGTGGCCGGACGTCCGCCGGGCAGCAGCGACGGCAGCGCACCCGCCTCGATCGCGCCGCGCTCACCGGCCCGGCGCGGGATCCACACCAGCCGCGCGCCGATCGCCGAGGCGGCCCGGACGGCGGCGGTGAGCCCGCCCGCGACGGCTGCCAGCCGCTCGCCGACGACGATCACGGAACCGTCGGCGCGCAGCGCCTCGGCGCACCGACCGCCCGGCTCCTCCAGGCCGACACCGCTCGCGAGCGCGTCCAGCCACTCGGTCTCGGTGCCGGGAGCGGCCGGCAGCAGCGTGCCACCCGCCTTCTGGAGTCCTCGGGTGGCGTAGGTGGCCAGTGAGAACACCTTCTGGCCGTGCCCGCGCCAGGCCTTGCGCAGCCGCAGGAAGACTCCGGGGGCCTCCTCCTCGGCCTCGAAGCCGACCAGCAGCACGGCCGGCGCCTTCTCCAGCGAGGTGTAGGTGACGCCCGTGCCGTCGAGGTCACGGCCGCGTCCGGCGACCCGGGCGGCGAGGAAGTCGGCCTCCTCGCTGCTGTGCACGCGTGCGCGGAAGTCGATGTCGTTGGTGTCGAGCGCCACGCGCGCGAACTTGCTGTACGCGTAGGCGTCCTCGACGGTCAGCCGGCCGCCGGTGAGCACACCGGCCCGGCCGCGCGCGGCGAGCAGCCCCTCGGCCGCGGCCTGGAGCGCCTCCGGCCAGGACGCGGGCACGAGCCTGCCCTCGGCGTCGCGCACGAGCGGCGTCTCGATGCGGTCCCGCGCTTGCGCGTACCGGAACCCGAAGCGCCCCTTGTCGCAGATCCACTCCTCGTTGACCTCGGGGTCCGCCGCCGCCAGGCGCCGCATGACCTTGCCGCGCCGGTGGTCGGTGCGGGTGGCGCAGCCGCCGGAGCAGTGCTCGCACACGCTCGGCGAGGAGACCAGGTCGAAGGGCCGGGAGCGGAACCGGTAGGCCGCCGAGGTGAGCGCGCCGACCGGGCAGATCTGGATGGTGTTGCCGGAGAAGTACGACTCGAACGGGTCGCCCTCACCGGTGCCGACCTGCTGGAGCGCGCCCCGCTCCAGCAGCTCGATCATCGGGTCGCCGGCGATCTGGTTGGAGAAGCGGGTGCAGCGCGCGCACAGCACGCAGCGTTCCCGGTCCAGCAGCACCTGGGTGGAGATCGGCACGGGCTTCTCGTACGTCCGCTTCTTTCCGTCGAAGCGGGACTCGGAGTGGCCGTGCGACATGGCCTGGTTCTGCAGCGGGCACTCGCCGCCCTTGTCGCAGACCGGGCAGTCCAGCGGGTGGTTGATGAGCAGGAGCTCCATCACACCCTTCTGGGCCTTCTCGGCGACCGGCGAGGTGAGGTGGGTCTTGACCACCATCCCGTCGGTGCAGGTGATGGTGCAGGACGCCATCGGCTTGCGCTGGCCCTCGACCTCGACGATGCACTGGCGGCAGGCGCCGGCCGGGTCGAGCAGGGGGTGGTCGCAGAAGCGGGGAATCTCGATGCCGAGCTGCTCGGCGGCCCGGATGACCAGGGTGCCCTTGGGCACGCTGATCTCGATGCCGTCGATCGTCAGCGCAACGAGATCTTCCGGCGGGACCGCCGCGTCGCCTCCTCCGGAGGGAGCGCTTGTGGTCACTGTCATGCGTTCACCTCCGTACGGTCGGCCCAGGCCGTCGACTTGGCCGGGTCGAAGGGACAGCCGCGGCCCGTGATGTGCTGCTCGTACTCCTCGCGGAAGTACTTCAGCGAGGAGAAGATCGGCGAGGCGGCGCCGTCGCCGAGGGCGCAGAAGGACTTGCCGTTGATGTTGTCGGCGATGTCGTTCAGCTTGTCGAGGTCGCTCATCACGCCCTTGCCGGCCTCGATGTCGCGCAGCAACTGCACGAGCCAGTAGGTGCCTTCACGGCAGGGCGTGCACTTGCCGCAGGACTCGTGGGCGTAGAACTCGGTCCAGCGGGTCACCGCCCGCACCACGCAGGTCGTCTCGTCGAAGCACTGGAGTGCCTTCGTGCCGAGCATGGAACCCGCGGCGCCCACTCCCTCGTAGTCGAGGGGGACGTCGAGGTGTTCGTCGGTGAGCAGCGGGGTCGAGGAGCCGCCGGGCGTCCAGAACTTGAGCCGGTGCCCGGGTCGCATCCCGCCGCTCATCTCCAGCAGCTGGCGCAGGGTGATGCCGAGCGGGGCCTCGTACTGGCCGGGGCCGGCGACATGGCCGCTGAGCGAGTAGAGCGTGAAGCCCGGGGACTTCTCGCTGCCCATCGACCTGAACCATTCCTTGCCGTTCTGGATGATGGCGGGAACCGACGCGATGGACTCGACGTTGTTCACAACAGTCGGGCAGGCGTAGAGGCCTGCCACCGCCGGGAAGGGGGGACGCAGTCGCGGTTGGCCACGGCGGCCCTCGAGCGAGTCCAGCAGCGCGGTCTCCTCGCCGCAGATGTACGCGCCCGCGCCCGCGTGCACGGTGAGGTCGAGGTCGAGTCCGCTGCCCAGGATGTTCGTGCCGAGGTAGCCCGCCTCGTACGCCTCGCGCACGGCCGCGTGCAGCCGCCGCAGTACGGGGACGACCTCACCCCGCAGGTAGATGAAGGCGTGCGACGACCTGATGGCGTAGCACGCGATGACGATGCCCTCGATGAGGCTGTGCGGGTTCGCGAAGAGGAGCGGGATGTCCTTGCAGGTCCCGGGCTCCGATTCGTCGGCGTTGACAACAAGATAGTGCGGCTTTCCATCCCCCTGCGGAATGAACTGCCACTTCATTCCGGTCGGGAATCCCGCGCCGCCGCGGCCGCGCAGCCCGGAGTCCTTGACGTAGGCGATCAGGTCGTCCGGCGTCATGGCGAGCGCCTTGCGGAGCCCCTCGTACCCCTCGTGCCTTCGGTAGACGTCCAGGGACCAGGAGCGGTCCTCGTCCCAGAAGGCCGACAGCACGGGTGCGAGCAGCTTCTCGGGGCTGGTGTCTTTCAGCTCGGGTGCCAAGGTCATCACTCCCCCTCCTCGGCGCTGGGCCCGGCCGGGTGGGATGGGTCGGAGGCCGATGTGTCCTGCGGCGCGTCGTGCGAGCTGAGGTGCTCGGTGGGCGACGGCTCGTGCGCGGCCCGGTCGTGGGGCTCCTCGTGCGGCCCGCCGTCGCGCGGATGGACCACGCGCGCGGGGGCGGTCTCTCCCTTGGCCAGGCGCAGGCCCATCAGCGACGCCGGTCCCGCGCTGCCGCTCGCCTCGACGGCCCCGGGACGCTCGTCGGGGAAGCCGGCCAGGATCCGCGCGGTCTCCTTGAAGGTGCACAGCGGCGCCCCGCGCGTGGGCGAGACCACCCGGCCGTCGCGCAGGTCGTCCACCAGGCGCTTGGCGCTCTCGACGGTCTGGTTGTCGAAGAACTCCCAGTTGACCATCACGACCGGCGCGAAGTCGCAGGCCGCGTTGCACTCGATGTGCTCCAGGGTGACCTTGCCGTCGTCGGTGGTCCCGCCGTTGCCGACGGCCAGGTGCTCCTGGAGCGCCTCGAAGATCGCGTCGCCGCCCATCACCGCGCACAGGGTGTTGGTGCACACGCCCACCTGGTAGTCGCCGGAGGGACCCCGCCGGTACATGGTGTAGAAGGTGGCGACGGCGGTGACCTCGGCCGTGGTCAGGCCGAGTGTGTCGGCGCAGAACCGCATCCCGGTGCGGGTGACGTGCCCCTCCTCGGACTGCACGAGGTGCAGCAGCGGCAGGAGGGCGGACCGGGAGTCCGGGTAGCGGGCGATGACCTCGCGCGCGTCGCGCTCCAGCCTTTCGCGGACGTCGTCCGGGTAGGCGGGCGCGGGCAGCTCGGGCATGCCCAGGCTCACGCCCCGCTCGGAAGAAGAGGTGGTCACCGGTCGACGCCTCCCATCACGGGGTCGATGGACGCGACAGCGACGATGACGTCGGCGACCTGGCCGCCCTCGCACATCGCCGCCATGGCTTGCAGGTTGGTGAAGGACGGGTCGCGGAAGTGGACCCGGTAGGGGCGGGTGCCGCCGTCGGAAACGGCGTGCACGCCGAGCTCGCCCTTGGGTGACTCGACGGCCGCGTAGGCCTGTCCCGGCGGGACGCGGAAGCCCTCGGTGACCAGCTTGAAGTGGTGGATCAGGGCCTCCATGGAGGTGCCCATGATCTTCTTGATGTGGTCGAGGGAGTTGCCGAGGCCGTCCGGGCCGAGCGCGAGCTGGGCGGGCCAGGCGATCTTCTTGTCGGCGACCATGACCGGGCCCGGCTGGAGCCGGTCCAGGCACTGCTCGACGATCCTGAGCGACTGGCGCATCTCCTCCAGGCGGATCAGGAAGCGGCCGTAGGAGTCGCAGGTGTCGGTGGTCGGGACGTCGAAGTCGTATGTCTCGTAGTCGCAGTAGGGCTGCGTCTTGCGCAGGTCGTGCGGCAGGCCCGTGGAGCGCAGGATCGGGCCGGTGGCGCCGAGGGCCATGCAGCCGGCCAGGTCGAGGTAGCCGACGTTCTGCATACGGGCCTTGAAGATGGGGTTCCCGGTGGCGAGCTTGTCGTACTCCGGGAGGTTCTTCCTCATCTTCTTCACGAACTCGCGGATCTGGTCCACCGCGCCGGGCGGCAGGTCCTGGGCGAGTCCGCCGGGGCGGATGTAGGCGTGGTTCATCCGCAGGCCCGTGATGAGCTCGTAGATGTCGAGGATCATCTCGCGGTCGCGGAAGCCGTAGATCATGATCGTGGTCGCGCCGAGCTCCATGCCGCCGGTGGCGATGCACACCAGGTGGGAGCTCAAGCGGTTCAGCTCCATCAGGAGCACCCTGATGATCTTGGCCCGCTCGGTGATCTGGTCCTCGATGCCGAGGAGCTTCTCCACGGCGAGGCAGTAGGCGGTCTCGTTGAAGAAGGACGTCAGGTAGTCCATGCGCGTGACGAAGGTGGTGCCCTGCGTCCACGTGCGGAACTCGAGGTTCTTCTCGATGCCGGTGTGCAGATAGCCGATGCCGCAGCGGGCCTCGGTGACCGTCTCGCCCTCGATCTCCAGGATCAGGCGCAGCACGCCGTGGGTGGAGGGGTGCTGCGGGCCCATGTTGACGACGATGCGCTCGTCGTCGGCGCGGGCCGCGGACTGGACGACCTCGTCCCAGTCGCCACCGGTGACCGTGTACACGGTGCCCTCGGTGGTCTCGCGCGGAGTTGCGTGCTGCGTGCTCATGAGTAGGACCTCCGCTGGTCCGGAGCCGGGATCTGGGCGCCCTTGTACTCGACGGGGATGCCGCCGAGGGGGTAGTCCTTGCGCTGCGGGTGGCCCTGCCAGTCGTCCGGCATCATGATCCGCGTCAGGGCCGGGTGGCCTTCGAAGACGATCCCGAAGAAGTCGTACGTCTCGCGCTCGTGCCAGTCGTTCGTCGGGTAGACCGCGACGAGCGAGGGGATGCGCGGGTCGCTGTCGGGGGCGCTGACCTCCAGGCGGATCAGCCGGTTGTGGGTGATCGAGCGCAGGTGGTAGACGGCGTGCAGCTCGCGGCCCTTGTCCTCCAGGTAGTGCACCCCGCTGACGCCGGTGCACAGCTCGAAGCGCAGGGCCGGGTCGTCGCGCAGGGTGCGGGCGACGCGCGTCAGGTGCTCGCGCTCGATGTGGAAGGTGAGTTCCTCGCGGTCGACGACCGTCTTCTCGATCGCGTTCTCGGGGAGCAGCCCCTGCTCCTCCAGCGCGCCCTCCAGCTCGTCGGCCACCTCGTCGAACCAGCCGCCGTAGGGGCGGCTCGCCGGTCCCGGGAGCCGGACCGAGCGCACCAGGCCGCCGTAGCCGGAGGTGTCGCCGCCGTTTCCGGCGCCGAACATGCCGCGCTGGACGCGGATCTCCTCGCCGCCCTGACCGCGCTGGCCGGGGAGGTTGGAGGCGCTCAGGTCCTTCTCGGGGTTCACACCGTTCGCGTCGCTCACCGCAGCAGCCCCTTCATCTCGATCGTCGGCAGGGCCTTGAGCGCCGCTTCCTCCGCCTCCCGGGCCGCTTCCTCGGCGTTCACGCCGAGCTTGGAGGTCTGGATCTTCTGGTGGAGCTTGAGGATGGCGTCCATCAGCATCTCCGGCCGCGGCGGGCAGCCGGGCAGGTAGATGTCGACCGGGACGATGTGGTCGACGCCCTGGACGATGGCGTAGTTGTTGAACATGCCGCCCGAGGAGGCGCAGACCCCCATGGAGATCACCCACTTGGGGTTCGGCATCTGGTCGTAGACCTGCCGGAGCACCGGCGCCATCTTCTGGCTGACCCGGCCGGCGACGATCATCAGGTCCGCCTGGCGCGGTGATCCGCGGAAGACCTCCATGCCGAAGCGCGCCAGGTCGTAACGGCCGGCACCCGTGGTCATCATCTCGATGGCACAACAGGCGAGGCCGAACGTGGCGGGGAAGACGGACGCCTTGCGCACCCAGCCCGCGGCCTGCTCCACAGTGGTCAGCAGGAATCCGCTCGGCAGCTTTTCTTCGAGTCCCATGTTCCAGGCCCCTCAGTCCCATTCCAGGCCGCCGCGCCGCCACACGTACGCGTAGGCGACGAAGACGGTGAGCACGAAGAGCAACATCTCCACGAGCCCGAACACACCCAGGGCGTCGAAGGTGACGGCCCAGGGGTAGAGGAAGACGATCTCGATGTCGAAGACGATGAAGAGCATCGCCGTCAGGTAGTACTTGATGGGGAAGCGCCCGCCGCCGGCCGGCGTGGGGGTCGGCTCGATGCCGCATTCATAGGCGTCGAGCTTGGCGCGGTTGTACCGCTTCGGACCGATCAGCGTGGCCATGACCACGGAGAAGATCGCAAAGCCTGCCCCGAGGGCTCCCAGTACGAGGATGGGCGCATACGCGTTCACCGCTCCTCGCTCCTCTCAGTCGGCATTGACTGCATGGGGTCCCCCCTGCTCAGGCGAAGGCCAGAGCCGGGGGAGCGTTGCACTGGGCTCACTTCCGCCTCGTCCGCCCCCTGAACCCCGTTCGTCCCGGACGAAGATCGAGAACATGTGAAGCAGGTCACAAGCCCAACTGCCTCGCATCTTATGCCCGGGGCTCTGTGATCTGCGACACGGGGTATTCCACAAGCTTTGTGATCTCCACCACCTGACGAAGGATCATGAAGTCGGATGAGCGGTGATCTTCGTACTCGAAGCGTCCGAGTGATCACCAGAGGTGACATTTTCGCGCGTCGTAGCAGCTCAGGAGGGGAGTCTCCATATCAAGAGGGTTCGTCTGCATGCAAATTGGTGTTGGACGTGCCCCCTTGATAGAGGACGGCATTCACACATCAGAGGGAGGTCCGGGGCGAGGTGTGGACGTGTGCACGCGTTCACGAGCGCCCGACAGGCCCCGATCCGCGCGAGACGCAGCCCCTCCAGTGACCGTTCCGTGACCTCGGACACATCCGCGAGGGGGGATGAGAACCGGGCTTGGCCAACGGTCTCAACCAATGGTAGGCGCGGGGCAATCCGGACGTAACTACGAAAGCCCATGATCACAGGCTTGGAAGGGTGTGTCCGCAATGCCCGTTACGGCGTCAATAAAGAGCGGTGCGCCGGGTATTTGGGGCCTCGGTTGAACAACTGTGGCGCAGCACACGTTTCTTGAAGGTATGGAGGAGCCCCTGATACCGATTGCTCTCATGTCCCACACCGCTCACATACGCAGCCACCGGAAGCCCCGCCGCACCGCGTCCTCGACGATCGCGATGCGCGCCGGAGTTGCCGGTGGCGTCCTCAGCATGGCGGCAGCCGGTGCGTCGGCCACGGCGAACGCCGCCGAGCCGGTGACGCAGACGCTCGAACTGCCCGCCCTCACGGCCGACCTGTCCAGTCAGGTCGCCGAGTCCGCGGACGCCACGGAGCTGGCCGCCGCGAACTACGAGCTGGCCGCCGAGCGTGACGCGGCCGCCGCCCAGGCGGCCAAGGAGGCCAGGGCGGACCTCGCGGTGGCGAAGAAGAAGGCCGAGGCCCGGAAGAAGGCCGCCGAGGAGGCCGCCCGCCGGGCCGCCGCCGAGGAGGCCGCCTCCCGCTCCGCCGAGCGGGCCGAGCTCACCACGACGTCCACGTCGGCGTCCGAGACCGTGTCGACCCCGGCGAGCGGCTCCGTGGGCACCGTCATCGCCTTCCTCAAGGCACAGGTGGGTGACGCCTACGTCATGGGCGCCACCGGCCCCAACGCCTGGGACTGTTCCAGCCTCGTCCAGGCCGCCTTCCGCGAGGTCGGCGTGGACCTTCCCCGCGTCTCCCAGGACCAGTCGATGTTCGGCACGGAGGTCGGCACGTCCAACCTCCAGGTCGGCGACATCCTCTACTGGGGCGGCAAGGGCTCCGCGTACCACGTGGGCGTCTACATCGGGGACGGCCAGTACCTGGACGCGGCCAACCCGTCCAAGGGCGTCGTCATCCAGGATCTGTCCGGTTACCCGGCTTCGGGCGCGGTGCGCGTGCTCTGAGCCGCGCGAGGCGCTTCGGCGCACGCAGGACCGGGTGAAGGGCCGCAGCCGCTCGGGGGCAGCGGCCCTTCACCGTTTGTACGCCCGGGTGTTCGACCTGCCCGACAGGCCGTAAAGGTCCGATCGGTACACCGAGGAACCGGCTCGCCCTGTACGCCGGGAAAGTCCGGGACCGTACGTCGGGGCGACCCGGGACCGTACGTCAGGACGGCCCGGGTCGTACGCAGGGGCGCCCCAGGACGTACGCAGGGGCGGCCCAGCACGTACGCAGGGGCGACTGACCCGGCACCGTACGTCAGGACGGCCCGGGGCCGGATTCGGACAGACCCCGGGCGGTGCGGCGCCGCGAAACCGGGCGCCCCTTCAGAGGCGCCCGGCGGGCATCACGCCTTGGGCGCCACCTTGCTCAGCCCGTTGATGATGCGGTCCATGGCGTCGCCGCCGACCGGGTCGGTGAGGTTGGCCAGGAGCTTCAGGGTGAACTTCATCAGCATCGGGTGCGTCAGGCCCCGCTGCGCGGCGATCTTCATGACCTTCGGGTTGCCGATGAGCTTCACGAAGGCGCGGCCGAGCGTGTAGTAGCCGCCGTAGGTCTCCTTGAGGATGCGCGGGTAGCCCTGCAGGGCCGTCTCGCGCTGGGCCGGCGTCGCACGGGCGTGGGCCTGGACGATGACCTCGGCGGCGATCTGCCCGGACTCCATGGCGTAGGCGATGCCCTCGCCGTTGAACGGGTTCACCAGACCGCCCGCGTCGCCGACGAGCAGCAGCCCGCGCGTGTAGTGCGGCTGGCGGTTGAAGGCCATCGGCAGGGCGGCGCCGCGGATCGGGCCGGTCATGTTCTCCGGGGTGTAGCCCCAGTCCTCCGGCATGGACGCGCACCAGGCCTTGAGCACCTCGCGCCAGTCCAGCTCCTTGAAGGAGTCGGAGGTGTTGAGCACGCCGAGGCCGACGTTGGAGGTGCCGTCGCCCATGCCGAAGATCCAGCCGTAGCCGGGCAGCAGCCGGTCCTCGCCGGGGCCGCGGCGGTCCCACAGCTCCAGCCAGGACTCCAGGTAGTCGTCCCCGTGCCGCGGGCTGGTGAAGTACGTGCGGACCGCGACGCCCATCGGGCGGTCCTCGCGGCGGTGCAGGCCCATCGCGAGGGACAGCCGGGTGGAGTTGCCGTCGGCGGCCACCACCAGCGGGGCGTGGAAGGTGACTTCGCGCTTCTCGTCGCCGAGCTTGGCCCTCACGCCGGTGATGCGGCCGGTGCGGTCGTCCACGATCGGGCCGGAGACGTTGCACTGCTCGTAGAGCCGGGCGCCCGCCTTCTGGGCCTGTTGGGCGAGTTGCTCGTCGAAGTCGTCGCGCTTGCGGACGAGGCCGTAGTCCGGGAAGGAGGCGAGATCCGGCCAGTCGAGCTCCAGGCGGACGCCTCCGCCGATGATCCGCAGGCCCTTGTTGCGCAGCCAGCCGGCCTCCTCGGAGACGTCGATGCCCATGGCCACCAACTGCTTGACGGCACGCGGGGTGAGGCCGTCACCGCAGACCTTCTCGCGCGGGAACTGGGTCTTCTCCAGCAGAAGGACGTCGAGACCGGCCCGGGCCAGGTGGTAGGCGGTGGTGGAGCCTGCTGGCCCCGCGCCCACGACGATCACATCGGCGGTGTTGTCGGAGAGGGGCTCGGTCACGGCGGGATCTCCCCAAGGATCGAAATCTGCGTGCCGACCGGCACTGGACATGGGCAGTCTATGCAGCAGAATTGATCAACCGGCTGAAGGGCTGCCCAGTGAACCGAGCTCTCCCCGCTGTACGGCTGCGCGTTCCGACCGACGAGGACGCCGTCGTATGGCACCGGATCTTCGACGACCCGGATGTCATGGAGTTCCATGGCGGCAAGGCCTGGGAACTGTCCGCGTACGAGGAGCTGACCGCCCGCCAGCGCCGGCACGACGCCGAACTGGGCTTCTGCCTGTGGAGCATGCTCGACGAGTCCGGCGAGGTCATCGGCTTCACCGGGGCCCAGCCGTGGCCGGGCGAGTGGGGGCCGAAGGGCCGGATCGAGATCGGCTGGCGGCTCGCCCGCCCGCACTGGGGCAAGGGCTACGTCACCGCCGCCGCGCGGGAGACCCTGGAGCGGGTCCGCGCGGCGGGCGTGAAGGACGTGGTGGCCATGGTCAACGCCCGCAACGACCGCTCGATCGCGGTGATCGACCGGCTCGGCATGCGGCTGGCCGAGACGTTCGTCAGCCCGGAGTCGAAGCAGCAGGGGCGCTGCTACGAGCTCGACCTGTGACACACGGTAATCAACTGCTACGGAAAGCGACTTGACGCTTCCGGGCGGCACCCTCGGCGGTTACCCTGCCAGTACCGCTGGGGGTGACATCTGTGCGCATCACACGCAAAACACCCGAAGTGCATGTGCCGAAACTCGTCGGGCTGATGGCCGTCGACGCCCGCCGTGAGGCCGAGGCGTACGGGGTGCTGCTCTCCGCGCCCGACCGGCCCGACTTCCACCTCACCGTCGTCGACTACGTCGTACGGCAGTACCCGCCGCCCGGTGCGGAGGTGCCGCGGGACGCCGTCGTCACGGTGTGGTTCGACTTCGGGGACGGCGAGGGCGGCGGAGGCGTGCGGGAGCCGCGCGTGCCGCGCCCCGGGGGCGGCGGACTGGAGCGGGAGCCGGACGCCCCGGGCGATCCGTACCCCAGCCTCGCCGGCGGATGACGGCTCACGACGCCCCAAGCGTCCTCAGGCCCGCTTGAACCCCCGGTGCAGGGCCACGACCCCGCCCGTCAGATTGCGCCACGCCACGTCCGACCAGCCGGCGTCCTGCAGCCGCGAGGCCAGCGCGGGCTGGTCGGGCCAGGCGCGGATGGACTCGGCGAGGTAGACGTACGCGTCCGGGTTGGACGACACCGCGCGGGCGACCGGCGGCAGGGCGCGCATCAGGTACTCGGTGTAGACCGTGCGGAAGGGCGTCCAGGTCGGGTGCGAGAACTCGCAGATGACGACCCGCCCGCCGGGCCGGGTGACCCGGTACATCTCGCGCAGGGCCGTGCCGAAGTCCTGGACGTTGCGCAGCCCGAAGGAGATCGTCACCGCGTCGAAGGTGTCGTCCTTGAAGGGCAGCCGCGTGGCGTCGCCCGCCGTGAACGGCATCCAGGCCTGGCGCCGCTTGCCGACGCGGAGCATGCCGAGGGAGAAGTCGCAGGGCACGACGTAGGCGCCGGCCTGGGTGAAGGGCTGTGAGGACGTGCCCGTTCCGGCGGCGAGGTCCAGGATCTTCTGCGCGGGGCGGGCGTCGACCGCCTTCGCGACCTCCTTGCGCCAGCGCCGGTCCTGCCCGAGGGACAGCACGTCGTTGGTGAGGTCGTACCGTTCCGCCACGTCGTCGAACATCGAAGCGACTTCGTGCGGCTGCTTGTCCAGGGATGCGCGGGTCACGGGTTCATTGTGGCAGCAGGGGGTGCGCCGGCCGGGCAGCGGCCCTCCCGCCGGGGCGCGTCAGCGCGCCCGGTAGACCAGTCGGCCGCCCAGCACCGTGGCCACACAGGTGCCGGACCCCTCGCGCACCAGGGCCGTCCGGTCCGGCACGTCGAAGACGGCGAAACGGGCGGGGCCGCCCGGCAGCAGGGCAGGCAGCAGGATCAGCGGAACCGGGGAGAAGGACGGCGGGCCGGGCAGTGACGGCGGGCGCTGTCCCACGAGGAGCCCGGCGCGCCGCACCGCGTCCAGCGCGCCCCGCTCGCGCAGCTCCCCCGCGATGGCGACGCTCCCGTGCGCCAGGAGCCGCTGCACTCCGCGCCGCGCGCTGGCGCCCCGGCGGGCGGGGTCCGCGCGGAACAGCGCCTCCGCGCGCGGCCCGCCGATCGGCCGCGTGCCGTACGTGTCGGCCTCACGGGGGTCCGGGTGGTACGTCTGCTCCAGCAGCTCCGGGCCGTACGGGTTTAGCAGTCCGGGCGTGAGGATGCCGGGCCAGTGGCGCACGCGCGCCTGCGGGTGGGCGGCGGCCAGCTCCTCGTACCGGCCGACGGCGGCGAGGTGCGCGCCGTCGACCAGCACGACGGCCTCGGGCGAGGCTTCGGCGACGTGAAGGGTCAGCAATTCCGGACCAGTTCCCAAACGGTCGGCTCGTTCCGGCGCGGAGCGGGGCCCCGGCGCGGAGCGGGGCTCAGTTGGCGGCGAGGATCTTCAGTTCGGGGTGGGCCGTGCCGCCCTCGATGGCGGTCGAGGAGATGTGGGAGACCACGCGCTCGTCGACGGGGTCGTTCGCCGGGTCGTCGTGGACGACGAGGTGCTCGTACGTCGTGCTGCGCTGGGCCGGGACACGGTCGGCGCCGCGGATCATCTCGATCATCTCCATCAGGTTGGAGCGGTGCCTGGCACCGGCAGCCGAGACGACGTTCTCCTCCAGCATGATCGAACCGAGGTCGTCCGCGCCGTAGTGCAGGGTCAGCTGGCCCGCGTCCTTGCCGGTGGTGAGCCAGGAGCCCTGGATGTGGGCGACGTTGTCGAAGAACAGACGGGCGATGGCGATCATCCGCAGGTACTCGAAGATCGTGGCCTGGGTGCGGCCCTTCAGGTGGTTGTTCTGCGGCTGGTACAGGTACGGGATGAAGGCCCGGAAGCCGCCCGTGCGGTCCTGGACGTCACGGATCATGCGCAGGTGCTCGATGCGCTCGGCGTTGGTCTCGCCGGTGCCCATCAGCATGGTGGACGTCGACTCCACGCCCAGGTTGTGCGCGGTCTCCATGATCTCCAGCCAGCGCTCGCCGCTCTCCTTCAGCGGGGCGATCGCCTTGCGCGGCCGCTCCGGGAGCAGCTCGGCACCGGCACCGGCGAAGGAGTCGAGGCCGGCCGTGTGGATGCGCTGGACGGCCTCCTCCACGGACACCTTCGAGATCCGCGCCATGTGCTCGACCTCGCTCGCCCCCAGGCTGTGGATGACGAGCTGCGGGAACTCCTTCTTGATGGCCGAGAAGTGCTTCTCGTAGTACTCCACGCCGTAGTCCGGGTGGTGGCCGCCCTGGAACATCACCTGCGTACCGCCGAGTTCCACGGTCTCCGCGCAGCGGCGCAGGATGTCGTCGAGGTCGCGGGTCCAGCCCTTGTCGCTCTTGGGCGGGGCGTAGAAGGCGCAGAACTTGCACGCCGTCACACAGACGTTCGTGTAGTTGATGTTGCGCTCGATGATGTACGTCGCGATGTGCTCGACCCCGGCGTAACGGCGGCGGCGTACGGTGTCGGCGGCCGCGCCCAGCGCGTGCAGCGGGGCGTCGCGGTAGAGGTCGAGCGCCTCCTCGGGGGTGATGCGCCCGCCCCCGGCGGCTCGGTCGAGGACGGACTGGAGGTCGGCCTTCTCGGTCACCGAGGTGTCCCTTTCGTCAAGGGTTATGGACGGACTGATCCAGCCTACGCCAGGCGTTCCGGGGGGCCGGGCTGGGGCTCGGCGCGTGACCGGGCCGATGCGTTCGCGTGCGCCCCCCGCGCCTCCTAGGCCGTGTACGCCCCGGCCAGGACTCCCAGGAAGGCTCCGCCGATGAGGAAGGGGCCGAACGGGATCGCCGTCTTGCGGTCCGCGCGGCGGGCGACGACGAGCGCGCCGCCGTACAGCGCGCCCAGCAGGAACCCGGCGAAGGTGCCGAGCATGACCGTCCCCCAGCCGTACCAGCCGAGGGCCGCGCCCGCGCCGAGGGCGAGCTTCACATCTCCGAAGCCCATGCCGCCGGGGTTGATCAGGTGCAGCAGGAGGTAACCGGCGCCGAGGGCGAGAGCGCCGAACAGTGCCGTCGTCCACTCCCCCGCGTGCTCGGGCAGCAGCGCGGCGAGGCCCAGCAGGGCGAGGGCCGCGGCGGCCAGGGGCAGGGTGAGGGGGTCGGGCAGGCGCTTCACCCGGAGGTCCACGGCGGCCAGCAGCACGCCGACGGGGGCGAGCAGCAGCCAGACGCCGAGTTCGGGACGGGTGCCGGTGGCCGCGGCCAGGGCGGCGCAGACCAGTGCGGTGGCGGTGGCCAGGGGCAGGACCGCGGGGCCGTACGACGGTCCCCTCGCGCCCGGGGCGACGTACCCGGCGTCGGAGCGCAGGCGCGTACCCGCGGCGGAGGCGCACCGCCGGCAGCGCGCCCGCCCGAGCCATCCGCGCAACGGATGCCCGCCCGGGCACCGCTCGCGCCACGGCTCACCGGACGGCACCGCGAAGCGGTGAACGGCGCGGGGCAGCAGGGCGCCGGTGAGCGCGCCCCACAGGGCCGCGAGGACGAACAGGGCGAGGTCGACCGTGTCGGCCACGGCCAAGGCCGCCGCGCGGTCGCCCAGCCCGGAGGCCGCCGCGCTCGCGAGCCCGGCAGCGCCGGCCCCCGCCGTCCTCACCATCGGTCCGTTCACCCCACGGCCGCGACGCTGTCGCGCCACGACGGGAGGAACTCGTCCAGCAGGGCCTCCGTGCGGGGCGGGAGGCCGCGGGCGCCGCTGCGGCCGACGAGGTCGGCGGCCAGTGTGGTGAGGCGGGCCGTGTCACCGGTGGCGTGGGTGGCGCGCAGCAGTTCGTTCCAGAGGCGTTCGTCGGCGGGAGCCGTCCGCAGGGCGGCGTCCAGGGCCTCGATCGCCTTCTCCGCGCGGTCCTTCTCCAGGTGGAACTCGGACAGCGCGAGCCCGATGTCCGCGACGAGCAGCGGGAGCTGGGCGTCGATGATCTCGTGGGTGAGCCAGCGGTAGCGGCCCTCGGGCCGGTCGGCGAGCAGCGGGCCGCGCACCAGCACGAGCGCGTCGGTGAGCAGCCGCCCGCGGACGACGCGGTTGTCCACGCCCCGGCCCTGCGTGGCCTCGTGGTAGAGCGAGCGCAGCACGTCGAGGTCGGAGACGACGGACTTGGCGAGGGTGAGGCGCCCGGCGGAGTCGGTGGCGAGGCGGGGCGTGCCGTCGGGGTCGGCGCCGAGCCACTCGCGCAGCCGGTCGAGCAGCGCGTCGCGTACGTCGTCGGTGACGCCGCGCGGCCACAGCGCGGAGGCCAGCACCCGCGGGTGCACGCCCTCGCGGTGCAGGAGCAGCAGGGCGAGGGCCTCGTGCTGCAGCGCGCTGCGCTCGCCGTCGGGGGTGTCCAGGCCGATGATCTCGTACGAGCCGACGAGGCGGGCGTAGACGGCGGGCCGGCCCTGCTCGCTGATGTCGACGAGAAACGGCGGGGTGGTGGTGGGCCCGTCGGGGCCGTTGCTGCCGGGGTCGGCCTCGACGAAGAGTTCGACGACGGCTCGCTGCTGCGGCACCGGCAGGAGCTGGGCTGCGAGTTCGAGGCCGAGGAGGGGCGCGAGCAGCTTGCCCTCGTCGGTGATCTCCATCTCCCAGGCGGCGCCGGGCAGATCGCCGGACTCGGTGCCGACGAGGTAGCCGATGCCGAGCCGGCCTGCGTCGGCGGCGAGTTCGGCGAGCCTGAGGGCGTCCTCGGCGGACGGCTGGGCCGCGAGCAGCACCAGGTGCGGCGCCCAACGGGTGTGCTGCGCGGGCCCGGTGCGGCCGGTGAGCACGGAGTCCTGTCCGGCGGCGCCGAGCGCGCCGCGCCGCTGCCGGGTCTCCGCGCCCATGGTTTCTATCAGGTCGTCGATGCCGTCGAGGTGGCGCAGCCGGTTGGGGGCGAGCGGGGTGAGGTCCTCGCCGAAGCCGACGAGGGTGATGGTCATGCGGTCCGACCAGCCGTTGGTGGCGAGTTCGGCGGCGACGGAGGCGAACACGGCCGCCCGGTCGGCCTCACGGCCGCTCAGCGAGACGAGGCCGGGCACGGCCTCCAGGTTGAGCAGCAGCCGCGACTCGTCCATCGTGCCGAGGCTGACGAGGCCGGGGTACGGGGCGGCGGTGTCGACGTCCTCGTAGCGTTCGGCGTCGGCGCGGGACAGCATCCAGAAGGTCTGGTCCTGCCCGAGCTGCCAGGGGGCGGGCGGCCTGCCCGTGGGCTGGGCGAGCTGGAGGTGCAGGTCGCCGTTGCTCAGCCAGGCCGCGTAGACGACCGGAAGCGGGCGCGACTCGGCGGTGAGGGCGGCGGCGAGGCCGCGCAGCGAGCGGTCCAGCAGGCGTACGGCGTCGGGGTCGGCGCCGACCATCAGCGCGTCCTGGGCGTCGGCGGCGGCGCCGGTCGGGGTGGGCGGCTCCATGCCGCGCCGCCCGCCGACGGCACCGACCGCCGACTGCCACAGGGCCTGGCGGCGGCGCCGGCCGAGGGCGCCGAGCAGGCCGGCGGCGAGGAGGGGGGCGCCGAGGAGTGCTTCGGGGAGGCCGAAGGAGCGGCCGTCGTCCGTCTCGGTGGCCTCCTGCCCGGTCTGGGCCCGCTGTTCGGGTCCGGCATGCCGCTGACCGGCGTCGTGCCCGGGGGCGGGGACGGGGGCCGGGGCGGGCCGCTGCCCGGGCAGGGACACCTCGCCCGCGCCGCCTCCGGCCCGCTCGCCGCCCGCGCCCTGGCCGCCGCCCTGCTGCTCGGCGTGGTCGCCGGTCCTGGCGTAGTCGTGGATCTGCCGACGCACCTCGGGCGAGACGCCGGGCGCCTCGTCGGGCATCTCGACGAGTTCGCCGCCGCGGGCGTCCCCGGGCATCTCCATGATCCAGCCGGGCCGGATGAGGCTGGCCTCGGACAGCCGGGAGCCGTCGGGCTGTACGCGGTCCTTGTTGAGCTCGTAGATCTCCTTGTAGCGGCGGCCGTCGCCGAGGTGGCGTTCGGCGACCTCCCACAGGGAGTCGTGATGGCGCCCCTCGGGCGGCTGGATCCGGTAGTACTTCGTGTCGCCCTCGCTCGCGGCGCCGGGCGTGCCGGTGTGGGCGGCGGCGTCGGCGGCCTGTTCGGCGAGCGCGGCGGCGGTGGAGGCGGCCTGCTCCTGCTGCTGGGCGAAGATGCCGGGCGTCGCCTGGGCGGCGGCGACCGTGGGGCGCTGGTTGCCCTCCAGGTTCTGCCCGAGCTGGGACAGTCCCGGGGTGAGGCCGGCGGCGGTGGCGCCGACCAGCAGCAGCGCGGCGACCAGCTGCCGCGCGAGCAGCTGGCTGGGTCCGGCCCCGGGCACCCGCCCCGGCACGCCGACCCCGGACACGGCGGCCTTCACCTCGACGAGCACGCAGGCGGTGAACTGCGCCCAGGCCAGCCACACGATGACGGTGAGGATGTTGAGGAACGTCTGCACCGAGATCTCGCGCTGCAGCCAGTCCAGGCCGGGTGCCCCGTCAGGGAACGGCCATCCGAACGTCGCCGCGAGTCCCAGCGGCACGCCGAGGACCAGCGCGGCCAGCGCGACGAAGGCGAGGAACGCCTTCACGAAGTCCCCGAAGGTGCGCCGCCGCACCCGGACGGGCTGCGGGGGGCGGTTCCTCGGGGTGCTCGGGCTTCCCGTCGAACTCGAACTGGAGCGTCGCGGCATGGGAGATGTCCTGGGGTGGGTTCTGATGGGTGTACTGAGCCTACAGAGATCTTAGGAAGTCGCTCCGGAGGGCGTCGGAGCTGAGCGGGCCGACTCCGAACACGTCGTACGAAAAGCCCGGGTTTCCCTGGACAATCGGGCCGCTCCTCACAACGCCCACACAACCGGCGCGTGACGGAGCAGGTGAACCCGCCTTGCCCGGGGCGGGTTCCGTGGCGATGACCCGCCGCACCTGCCACCGGGCCTCCTCCCAGCGGGCGTTGCGCTCAAGGCCGACGCCGGGGTGGTGTGGGGGGCGTTCGCACTGGACTACGCGGTGCGGCTGCCGCTGTCGCGCGAGCGGTGGGCGTTCGTGCGCCGGTGAGGCTCGCTGACCGCAGGGCCCCCGGTCAGCCCACCTCGTTCTCCGCCACCGCCTGGCCGCGTACGACCACGTCGCCGCCGTAGAACATGCCGGTGAAGACCGGGGAGTACGTCAGCTGGATCTCGACCTCGACCTGGGCCGCGTTCGCCGCCACGCAGTGCGACGCGGCGATGTCCGCGCCGGTCATGTCCATCTCGCGGGCGAAGGCCTTCACGCGGGCGTCGCAGTTCCCGAAGTTGATGGGGGCCGGGCCGCCCTCGTTGTCGTAGAGCGCCTCGCGGTCGATGTCCTGGGCGGCGTACCGGGCGGCCTGTTCCGCGATGTCCGCCGCGCGCTCCCGCTTGGAGATGGACATGCCGCCGTCGATCACGAAGGCCGAGAGGGAGAGGAAGACGAGGGCAAAGATGATCACCGCGCCCGCGCCCGAGCCGCGGTCGTCCAGCATCGCCCGGCGGGCGGCGATCCATGCCCTCACGCCGTCCTCCGGAACGGGTCCAGCGGTGAGCTGAAGCTCGCCGAGAGTGTCGTCGGGATGTCCAGGCCCAGCATCGCCAAGCCACGTACCTCGCAACTGACCTCGACCGTGAAGAAGGTGTCGGGTTCGAAGCCGGGGCTGGTCTGGCGGACGGAGACCGGGCCGGAGCACACGTCCGCGAGGTCCGCCCGCGCCGCCTTCCGCGCCTCGGCCATCGCCGTCACATGGTCCTTCTGGATGGAACCCGCGCGGGCGGCGTCACGGGCGGCCCCGTCGATCGCGCCGCGGCCGTCGACCAACTGGCCGAAGGCGACCAGCACCAGGATGAACAGGATCATCACCGGGGCCAGGATGACCACTTCGACCGTGGACAGACCTTCGTCGGGTCGCAGGGCTCGTACCGGCCGTTCCTCGGGCGTGCTCACGGATTCCCCCCTTCCGGCACGAACCGCTCCACCGGGCCCGACGACCGCGCGTGCACCGTCAGGTCCAGGCCGGGGAAGACCGTGGGCACCCGCGCGGTGATCTCCACGCCGACCGTGTTCTGCTCCGGCTGGAGCATCCGCACGTCCGGGGAGAGCACGAGCTGCGGGCCCAACTGGGCGATGTAGGAGTCGACCACGTCCCGCGCCTCGGCGCGCCAGCCGCCCGGCTGCTGGTCGGCCGTGGCGCGGGCCTTGCGCGCGCCGGCCTGGGCCGCGGCCTGGGCGACGTGATCGGCGAAGAAGTACAGCGCGAACTGCACCGTCGCGAAGATCATGAAGAACAGCACCGGCGTGAGCAGCACGAACTCGATCGCGGTCATGCCGGAGTCGCCGCGGGCGGACAGCGTCTCCCTCCTGCGGCGCAACCAGCGAACCACGCGCACCAGCACAACCCCCGTCGATCCCGCGGCCGTCAGCAGGTCTTGCCCGCGTCCGCGCCCTTGATGCAGTCGCCCACCTTGGTCGCGCCCTCGCTCAGCGCGGCGTTGATGATGGCGGCGACGACACCGACGATCGCCACGACGACCGCGGAGATGATGACCCACTCCACCGCGGAGGCACCGCGGTCGAGTTCGCCGGAGCGGGCACGCTCCACGCGGCCGCGCAGGAAGGTGACGAGGAAGTCCACCGCCGGGATGCCGGTGCGGAAGTCCTTGGTCGTGGTCTTGGGTGCGTTCATGAGGGTTCTTTCCTCTCGACTCAGCTGAAGATCGGGGCGGGCGGCAAGGGAGACATCACACCTGGAACACCCGCATCGCCGCCGGGAAGATCAGGAACACCAGGAAGCCGGCGCACAGCAGCAGCTGCGCGACGAGCATCGACTGCGACTTCTCGCCCGCGCTGCCCTCGATCTCGGCCAGCTCACGGTGGCGCATGGTCTCGGCGCGGGAGGCCAGGGACTCGCGGACCTTGGCACCGTCGTCCGCGACAAGGGCCAGCGAGGCCGACAGATCCTTCAGTTCCTCCACGCCCAGCTCCTCACCGAGCTGTCCGAGCGCCTGCCACTGGCTGATGCCGGTGATCCGGGCGTCGGCGAGGGCGTTGCGGATGCGCTGCGTGGCCCAGCCGTCGGAGACCTCGGCGGCGGCCAGCAGCGCCTCGGGCAGACCGCGGCCGCCCGCGAGGCTCATCGACACCAGGTCCAGGTACGCCCCGATGACCCGGCGCAGATCACGGCGCTTCTCCGCGGCGTCCCGCCGGACCTCCAGATCGGGCAGGAAGAAGAACAGGGCCGCGCACAGCAGCGCCAGCCACACGGGGATGACCGGGCTGCTGCCGAAGCCCATCGTCCAGACGACGGCGAAGAGGAACGGGCCGAAGAGCAGACCCGTCGTCCCCAGCAGCACCTTCGTCGCGAGGAACTTCTCCCAACTGCGGTCCAGCACCGCCAGGTCGGCCCGCAGCGAGCGCTGCTCCCAGCCCTGCTGGACGAAGAACTCGGCGACCCGGACGCCGACTTCGGCACGCAGCGACGCGAACCGGCCCGAGTCCTGGCCCCGTCGGGCCGACTCGTACGCCGCCCCGCGCGCCCGCATCGCGTCGATCCTGGCGACCTGCGCGACAGCGCTGCGCTTGGTCGGCATCAGGGCGCGGATCAGGGCGTACACGCCCAGGCCGAGGATCACCCCGACGACGATCGGCATGGTCAGGCTCACCGCCGTGCCTCCGCGTCCGTCGTGAGGACCGTCGCCGTGGTCCGGGCGTCCGTCGTGAGGACCGTTGCCGTGGTCCGGGCATCCACCGTGCGGCTCATCGCCGTGGTCCGGGCATCCACCATGCGGCTCATCGCCGTGCTCCGGGCATCCACCATGCGGCTCATCGCCGTGCTCCGGGCATCCACCATGCGGCTCATCGCCGTGCTCCGGGCATCCACCATGCGGCTCATCGCCGTGCTCCGG
>NZ_JBEXPR010000019.1:164187-179938 GCF_040612135.1 Streptomyces sp. NPDC006458
GGGCATCCACCGTGCGGCTCATCGCCGTGCTCCGGGCATCCACCGTGCGGCTCATCGCCGTACCCCCTCTTCCGTCGGTGCAGGCGTACGCGGACGGACGAACCGCACCGCCGACTCGTCGCGCACCAGGAAGCGTTCGGGCGTCTCGATGGTGGACAGCTTGCGCAGCCACCAGAAGCCCAGGCCGAACAGGGCGCAGACACAGGTGAGGACGAGCTGGCCGACGGCCGTGCCGTACGGCTCGACGAAGTCGCGGTTGAACACGGACAGTCCGAGGACGAAGGCGATCGAGACCGCGACGACGATCTGCACCGAGCGACGCGTGGAGGCGCGCTGGGCCATCACGCGCTGGCGCATGTCCACCTCCTCGCGCGCCGACTTGGCGAGCGCGCCGAGGACCTGGCGCAGACCGGGGCCGCGCAGCCGGGCGTTGAGGATGAGCGCGGCGACGATGATGTCGGCGGAGGCGTCGTCGATCTCGTCGGCGAGCACCTGGAGCGCGTCGGGCAGCGGGGTGCGGGCGCGCAGCCGGTCGACGAGGGCGTCGAGGTGCGGGCGCAGGACCGGGGCCGCGGCGCGCGCGGAGGCCGGGATGGCCTGCTCCAGACCGACCGCGCCGGCGATGGTGTCGCGCAGGGACTCCGTCCAGGAGGCGAGGGCCTCCACACGGCGCATGGCGGCGCGTTCCTCGCGGGCGCCGCCGAAGAGGCGGTCCCAGAAGAAGACGAGCACGCCGGCCGCGATACCGGCCACCGCCCAGCGGGTGAGCAGCAGCACGGCGAGGCCGACGAGGGCGGCCAGCGAGCCGCGCTGCCCGGCGAACCGGATCAGCTCGTTCGCCCGCTCGGACGCCTTCTGCTTCTCGTGGTCGGGCTTGGCGGGCAGTCCCCGTACGGCCACCAGGAGCAGGGCGAGGCCGCCGCCGACGGCGACTCCGCTGCCGATGGAGTACAGCACGGTGGTGGAGAACAGGCCGCCCATGGAGCCGAGTTGGCCCAGGGCCGCGAGTGTCGTCGTCGTCATCGGCGTGTCACCCCCATGATCCCGTGGGCCGGTAGCCCTGCGCGATCAGGTCGTCGAGGCAGGCGATCGGCGCGTGCGCGACGACCCTGCCGTCGGGCACCTCGGTGAACACCTCGCTGGACAGCACACGGCCGTCGACGCCGTTGACCTCGCGCACCGAGGTCACCGTGCGCTGAAGCCGGCCGCCCGTCTGGAAGTCGTTGCGTCGCTGGATGAACACCACGAAGTTCACCGCGCCCGCGATCAGCATCTGACTGGCCTCGATGGGCAGTCGCTCCGTGGCCTGGAGGGCGTAGGTCGAAATACGGTTGAAGACCTCGCTGGAGCTGTTGGCGTGGATCGTGGACAGCGAGCCGTCGTTGCCCTGGGACATCGCGTTCAGCATGGTCACGATCTCGTCGCCGAGCACCTCACCGACGATGACCCGCGAGGGGTTCATACGCAGGGAGCGGCGGACCAGTTCGGCCATGGTGATGGCGCCCTGGCCCTCGGAGTTGGGCAGCCGCTCCTCGAACGCGACGACGTTCGGGTGGAGTTCGACGAAGGTGTCCAGGCCCAGCTCCAGCGCGCGCTCGACGGTGATGAGGCGTTCGTGCGGCGGGATCTCGTTGGCGAGGGCCCTCAGCAGCGTGGTCTTACCGGCGTTGGTGGCGCCCGCGATCATGATGTTCTTGCGGGCGCGCACCGCGCAGGCGAGGAAGTGGCCGATCTCCGGGGAGACCGTGCCGTTGCCGACGAGGTCGGAGATGAAGACCTTGCCCATGCGGGCGCGGCGGATGGACAGCGCGGGCCGCCGGGCGACGTCCATCACGGCCGACAGACGCGAGCCGTCCGGCAGACGCAGGTCGAGCTGCGGGTTCGCGGAGTCGAAGGGCCGGGAGGACAGACCGCTGTACGCGCCCAGCACCTGGATGAGCTCGATGAGTTCCTCGTCGGTCTCCGCGACGGGCTCGCCGCGCACCTCGCGGCCGTCGGCGTATCCGACGAAGACCTGGTCGCAGCCGTTGATGTCGATGTTCTCGACCTCGGGGTTGTCCAGCAGCGGCTGGAGCCGGCCGACGCCGAACAGCGCGGCGTGCACGGCGGCCGCGTACTGCTCCTCGGTCTCGGCGTCCAGCGGGGTCCGGCCCGCGTTGATCTCCTGGCGGGCGTACTCCTCCAGGATCTGGGCTATGACCGCGCGGGCGTAGTGCCGTTCGTCCTCGCCGGACATCGGTGTGACACCGCTGACCTGGTCCTGCCGCCGCTGCTCGGCGATGCGGTCACCGGCGTCCTGGCGGAACCGCTTGACCAGTTGGTGGTCGACAGCGGTCATCGGCCGGCTCCCTGCGGGGCCTGTCCGGGCATCGTCCAGGCGGCGCCGTACTGCTGGTACAGGTCCGCGGTGACCTTGCGGGCCGAGCGGATGAGCAGCGACTTGTCGAGGCGGCCGCGCCGGCGGCCGGCGAGCTGGTCGGCGCCCGCCGCGTCGTCGGCGATGGTGCCGACCACCCGGGCGCCGGTCTGCGCGTGCACGAGCATGTCGTTGACCTGGCCCGCGATCTTGCCGGCGTTGCCCGGGTCGGCGATGAGCACGACTCCGATCAGCGGCATCCCGAGGCTCGCGGCGCCGCGCGCGCCGCCGTGCAGTTTCGCGGACAGCGCGGCGGCCCGGTCGCGCACCCGCGCGATGGCCTCGGGCTCGGTGCGGGAGACCAGCAGCACCAGCGCCGCGTGCGGGAACAGTTCCACGGCGGGGGTGTCGCCGCTGATGCGGCCGCAGTCGGCGATGACGTCGGCGGGCGCGTCGGGCGAGTCACCGAGCGAGGCGAAGGCCCGGCCCAGCGTCGGCCACAGTCCGGCGAGGCCGGCCGCCTGCTCGGCGATGCCGAGCCCGACGAGCACGTCGAGTCCGCCGCTCAACGGCTGTACGTGGTCCCAGAGTTGGTCCGGCACCAGACCGCGCCGCGCGGTGGCGGCGATGGACAGCATGCCGGTGTTCGGGTTCAGCGGCCCGCCGTGCGCGGCGGCCGACCGGTACACCAGGTCACCGCCCGCGGGGTCGGTCTCGGCGAGCAGGACGCGACGGGGCCAGACCGCCGCGAGGGCGACGGCCGCGGTGGTGACGCCGGGGGAACCCTTGTCGGCGGCGAGAGCGATGAGCGCCATGGTTCGTGGTGCCCCGCTTTCTAGTTGGCGGGGACGTGCACGATGGCGACAGCACCGGAGGCCGCGGCTTTCGCCACGGCGGCGGCGTCGTCCACGTCCACGAGCAGCGTCAGGGAGAGGTTGCCGGTCGTCACGGTGGCGTCGCTCTTGTCCACCTTCTGGTCGACCTTCGCCTTGTCGACCAGAAGCCCGCCGGACGACGTCGGACCGGAGGAGGCGCCGGCGTCGGACGAACCGCCCGACGCGGCGTCCACGTTGTACACGGCCACCGTGTCACCGACCTTGATGTCCGCCGGGTACTGGCCCTCCTTCAGGGCCACGCCCACGGCGGCCTTGCCCGCCGGCAGTCGCTCACCCTTGCCGAACATCTGCCCCATCACGACTGTGTCCTTGTAGATGGTGGACCTGGCCTTGAGATCCTTGAGGGCGTCCAGCTGGTCCCAGCGGATGTAGTTGATGCCGTCGTCCGCGGCGACCATCACGGACGTCACGTTGTTGTCGGTGACGGACTCACCGGCCTGGATGTCGGCGGTGACCTTCACGACCTCGATCCGGTCACCCGCCCGCAGCACCAGCATCGTCGCGCCGAGCGCGCCGACCAGGATCAGCAGCACGGCGAGTGCGGCCAGGGCGGGTTTGCGCTCGCGAGGCGGAGTGGGAAGCCGGTCACCGACCGACGGCTGAGCCGGAACGGCGGAACGACCGGCGCCCGCCCCCGTACGCTCTTGGATCTTCACGCGACTGCTCCCCGTACACCCAAGAAACTGACTGCCAAATTCTTTGCATTTCCGGACACTTCACCTGCGACCCCCCTGGAGTCACCCTCACCGGATGAGCCGGACGTACTGCGCGACCTGGCCAAATAGCCAGCGCTGGGGTGAGTGTCAAGCCATGGCACCGTATCAGCCGCCCATAAGCCCCTCAAGGCGCACCGGACCTCTCCCCACCCGCCACGCGCACCGTTACTCCTCTGCAACTCAACCCGCCCCCGTCCCAGCCGAATACGGTCTCCGACCCCTCCATGTCCTGTGCGCCAGCGCATCTGTTGCCGTTCCCTGACGACGCGCGGACGGGTCTGTGACGTGGTGGGGGCGGGGGTCGTCACGGGGTGGACATGAGGCCTGCACATATCGCTCACGGGGGGATGGAGGGGGTGTGCCATGATCGACGGCCCGGAATGAGGAGTTCACTGCCATGAGCGATCCGTCGAGGAGACGGGGTGAGGACCACCCCGACAGGCCGTCGACGGCTGGCCGCACCCTGCGCGTCGCCGCCGGCGTCGGGGCGGGTGCGCTCTCCCTGGCGCTCACCGTGCTGCTCACGGTGACGCCCGAGTCGTTCGGACTGTCCGCTTCCCCCGCGCTGTTCGAGCGGGTTCAGGAGGAAGGCCGGGGCAGCGAGGCCTTCGTGGTCGCCTGGGCGCTGCTCGCGATCGCCGTCGGGGCCGTCCTCCAGACGCCCGTGGCCCGTGTGCGGGGCGCCCGTATCGGAGCGGGTTGGTGTCTGGCGGGCGGGTACGCCGCGTTCGTGCTGCTGCTCGCGCCCGCGGTCTGGCTGATGCGGGACGCCTTCCCCGCCCATGACGCGTCGGGCAAGAGCGGGGGCCTCTTCTCCGCGGTCATCGCGCTGGCGGTCGCCACTCCGGTGTACTCGGTGCTCTCGGGTGCGGCGTTCCGGGCGCCCGCGGGCCGTGACGGCATCCCCGTCCCGACCCAGATCCGCCATCACCTGAGCGCCGTCGTCATGCTCACGGGTGGCTTCACCGGAGTCCTCGCCGGAGTCCTGTGTGCTCTGCTCTTCGCCTTCCCGAGCGCCGGAGCACCAGCGATGCTGCTGCCGGGCGGCTTCATCTGGGGCATGTTCGCGGGGGTCGCGCTGGGCGGCGTGCTCAGCGTGCGCCTCCAGCCCACCGCCGACGATCGCCGCGCCTGGGCCGCGACCTCGGCCGACTACGCCCGTACCGCCGCCGCCGTCCTCGCGTGCTGCCTGTGCGCGGCCCAACTCGGCTGGTTCCTCCCCACCTGGGCCGTCGCCCTGGTCGGCCTGCCGGCGCCCTTCGCGCTCATGTTCCTGACGCCGCGTGACGAGCGGCTGGCCAGGTGGACGGCCTTCCGTACGGTGGAGCTGCCCAAGGGGGCGTGGGACTGAGGCATGGGGCCCGCAGCGGTAACTCCCGCGAACGCGAGCCCTGATACCCCGCCCGACTACCCCGCCCGACTACGCCGGTCGACGCCGAGTGACGGCTTCCGCCCGACCGCGTTCGTCACCTGCCGCCAGGGCCAGGATTGTTACCAATTTGCGGCACTGAATTCACAACTACTACCGTTTTGGCGACTGTTCATCCTGGCGAACACCCGGATCCCACCGATACCGTCGGTTCCCTCGACTGAACTGATGTCTCACGGGGAGCTCACTGTGAAGCGCCGCACTTTGCCCGTTGCTGTCGCGCTCGCCACTGCCACAGCCCTGCTGCTGACCGCATGCGGCGGCGAGGACGACAAGGCCGGCGACAACGACAAGATCGCCGGAGCGGACCAGGGAACGGAGAAGCCGACGAAGTCCGCGGAGCCGTCCGGGGCGCCGGCGAAGGACAAGCCCGACGGCGTGGATGTGTCCCTGCCGGCGGACATGAACCTGGTGTTCGACTGGGACAAGCCGAAGGCGGAGAACGAGGCGGCTGCGATGGATGACGCCGCGAACTTCGTCCGGGCCATCTATCGGGGCGTCGACAAGCGCACCAGCAAGGACGCGGCCCTGACCGCGTACGCGACCGGTGAGGGCCTCCACTACGGGGAGGTCCAGATCAACGAGTGGATCAAGGGCGGCTGGACGGCCACCGGCACCCTGCGCCACTACGACGTCGCCACGCGGTCTGCCGAGAACGGCAGCTCGGTGGAAGTGGCGTTCTGTGCGGACGCGACCAACTTCTACGGCAAAGAGATCAAGACCGACAAGGTCCTCAAAACTGAGCCCAGCATCGCGGACTTCGACTACTACAAGATCATCATGGTCAAGTTCCCCACGAGTGACGAGCTGTGGCAGGCGTCCAAGGTGTTCGTCGAGACGAAGGCGGCGAAGTGCCAGTGAACTCAACGCGACGCGCACTCCTCGGCACCATGGCACTGACGCTGACCCTCAGCACACTCGCGCTCACGGGGACGGCCTACGCGGGAAAGCCGGTGGGTTCCGGCAAGGGCGGCAGCACCGAACAGAAAGGCGGCGGTGACGACACCGGCATCTACGCCGCCGCCCGCATCCAGTACTCCGGAGCGGTCGCCAAGGGCGGCGGGCGTGGCAACGTCACGTCCGCCGACGTCAACTGGACCCCGCCGCCCTGCTGGTACGCCCCCTTCCTCGGCGCCAAGGACTTCAAGAAGAAGATGTCCGAGGACATCGAACGACAGAAGCCGGGTGCCGGGTCCGGTCACGCGGGCTCGGCGCTCGGCGAGCTGCAACGCCACTACGAGGACGGCTACGGCTGGACCGACACCCCCGGCTACAAGGACTACAACGTCGACAAGGACGGCGAAGGAATGTTCTGGGCCGCGGTCGAGAACCCCGACGAGCCCGACATCCTCAAACGAAGCTCGTGCAACGACCTCCCCTTCTGGGTCGAGAACGGCGACGCCCCGCCGCCGCAGTACGAAGAGGCCATCACGCCCGAGATACTCGCGGCCCTCGCCTACCAGCACATGCAGCTGCCCGACACCGACGTCACCCTCGCCCCCGAGGGCACGACCAAGGTGAACCTGCCGACGTGGGCGTGGCTCGACAAGGCCGTCTTCGACGAGGTCCAGGCCACGGCCGCGATCAACGCCCCCGGCTTCAACATCCAGGCGACAACGACCGCCAGGCCGGTGGCCCTCAAGCTGGAGCCCGGAACCGAGGACGCCGAGACCTACCCGGCATCCGGCGAGTGCGCCATCAACGCAGACGACTCCATCGGTGAGCCCTACGCCAAGGGCAGGGCCGATGAGACCCCGCCCTGCGGCCTCCGCTACCTCCGCTCCTCGGGCAACGGCACCTACAAGCTCCGGGCCACCATCACCTGGGAGATCGCCTGGACCGGCACCGGCGGCGCGGGCGGCGACCTGCCCGACGGCACGTTCGGCACCGAGCAGGACATCACCGTCCAGGAGATCCAGTCCGTCAACCGTTGACCTGCGGCGAAGGTGCCGGACCAACTCGTCCGGCACCGGGGAGAAACGCGACATGAGTGACTTACGCCTCGACGACACGATCTTCGAGGACCTGAAGAAGACCTTCTCCACGATCAGCGACCGCATGGAGGACGCGCGCCGGAGCCTGAAGGGAACGGACGCCTCGGCCGTAGGCGAGAGCAAGCTCATCGAGGACGTGCAGGACTTCGCCGACGACTGGGGCTACGGCATCAAGCAGCTCGGCAAGCACACGCAAGGCGCCGTGAAGATGATCAACAAGATCGGCGAGACCTTCGAGGGACTCGACCTGGAGCTGGCCGAATCCCTCAAGGCGACCAAGCGGAAGGGCAAGTGACGTGGCGGGGCAGCGGCCGTCCTTCCCGAACATAGGCTGGGACCCCACCCCGGGGAACGTCGAGGACACTCGGGAACTCGCCCGCAGACTGGGCGGTCTCGCGAGCGAACTGGGCACAGCGGTACAGGAACTGGAACGGATCGAGTGCGGAGCCTGGAAGGGCAAGACCGCGCTCGCCTTCACCGAGTACATCGGCCAGGACGTCACCCCACTCGTCCGCAAGAGTCACGAATCCTTCGACAAGGCTTCCCGCGCGCTGCACCGGTGGGCGGGCGAACTCCAGGGCTTCCAGGACGAGGCGGACCGACTGGAGAAGACCGCCGGGGAGAAGCTGGACGCGAGGGCGGACGCCAAGGCGAAAGCCGGCGACAAGGGCAGCGAGGAACTCGGTGAGGCCTCCAGCGCGGTGGACGGCGTCATCCAGAAGGTCCACGACCTGGAGGAGCGCTACCGCAGCGCGGCCCGCCACATCGGCAGGGAACTGGACAAGGCCGCCGACATCGCCCCCGACGAGCCCGGCTTCTGGGACAAGCTCGGCAAGAGCATCTCGGACGCGTGGGACGCCACAGGTGACTGGCTCAAGGACCATGCCGACCTGATCAAGGCGATCGGCGACGTCCTCAGCAACATCACGGCAGTCCTGGCCCTGCTGGCCATCGTCACACTCCCGTTCCCGCCCCTCGCAGCGATCTTCGGCACGGCCGCACTCATCGGAGCAGGGCTCACCCTCGCCGCCCACGGAGTGGCCAAGGCGTCCGGAGCGGACGTGGGCTGGGCAACGCTCGGGCTCGACGCCGTGGGGCTGCTGCCGGGCATCGGGATGTTCGGCAAGGGCGCCAAGATCATCGGTGCGGGGAAGGCCATGACCACGGCGGGGAGACTCGGCAAGGGCTTCACAGCGACCGAGATCACAGGTGGCTCGCGGATCATCATGTCCTTCGGACAGGAATCCGTTGGCCTCGTCGGCGGGTTCGGCAAGGCCGGCCTCGTGAAGATCGGAGGCTTCTCCCAGGACGTCTACCAGGTCGCCCATTCGGGCAGTGGGCTGATGTCACGCATGGGAGGACTCGCCGTCGCCGGCTATCACCCGGGCCAGCTCCTCGGAACCAAGGGAGCGAACCTCCTCCCCGGAGTGAATATCGATCCGTTCGGGGTCGGCGGCCGAGCCCTCGACGCAGGAATCAAGATCGCCCCCAAGATCATCGAACACGTGACGGGCGACTGACAGCGCGGATCGGCCCACGTTCGGTCCTTTCCTGTCCTGTCACGCATGGCAGGGTGAGAGCGATCGCATCGGACCCAGTTGACGGTGACGAAGGATTCGTATCGACATGAGCGTCTGGCTTCCCGAAACGGGCGAAACACTCCTCGCGCGCGCTCCGGTGCACTTTGCCACGGGCGCGGCCATGCGAGTCAGGGGGATGCGCTGGTTCCGCGACTTCGACCGCAGGGACATCCAGAGCCAACTCGACGGCTGGCCCGAAGGACCGACCTACACCGCCCATTCCACGGGCGGCACCGCGGCTCGGAACACGGTCAAGGGGCTTGCGATCGCTACCGGCGTGGTCATCCTGGGCATCCTGAGCTCACAGTCCGGGAGCGTGGGACCGGGCAGCTCCGACAAGGGCTCGGACACCTCCGACGACCGCGCTGACGAGATCGACGACTTTCCCGTCATGTGGGCTGCTCCTGGCACCCTCGCGCGCACTATGCCCTGGCAGATGGACCCAGGGCGCTGCAAGGAGAAGACGTACCGTACTCATGCGGTGATCACCGACCGCCGTCTCGTGATCGTAGGTTTTGCCCACGTCAAGGCTGACGACAAGTTGATCGACGACGAGTTGCTCTGGCAGACGCCTCGGACCACCATCGAGCGAGTCGAACTGCGGGAGTTCAAGGCCGGAACCGACGCCAAGATCCTGTTCACGGACGGCTCGTGGTGCAGGGTCAGCAGCAGAGCCCGCGAGCGGCTCACCCGATATCTGATGGAACCTCTCGACTTCCTTCCACTCCACTCACTCACGCCGGACCAGCGGCGTACCGCGGAGGCCTTCGCGGCGGCCCAGGCGCCGGATGCCCAGGCGCCACTCGTCAAGCGCAACCCCTGCGGTTGCTTCCGCATCGAGGTCCTGGCACCGAGCAAGATCGACGGATCCTTCGGCCACTCCGGCCTGAACACGGTCATGGATGCCACCGGCACCCAGCTCACGCTCATGCAGTACCACCCCGAGGACCTCCTGACATGACACCCGCTCTGTTCCCCCCGACCGGATCGGCATTCCACGTCTCATGAGCCCTACAACCGACTCTGCAGGCAGTCTCTACGTCAGCCCGGGCGACGGGAACCTGCCTCCTCTCTGGTTCCTCACCCCGGAGGGCTTCTTCGCGCTCCCCCTGGCCGCCGACCCTGAGGAACGCGCCGAGCGCGCACGCGCCTTCGTACGGGAGCTGTATTCGCGTGGCGACGAGGAGATCTGGGCACCAGCCGCTCCCTACTACGTGTCCATAGCCGAGGTCATGGGGAGCACCGGTGTCTCCTACGCGGCGATGGGCCTGTTCTCCACGGCCGCCGGAGCCGACTCCCCCGAAGGGGGGATCGTCCGGCACGAACCCTCCGAGGGCGTTGCCCAGTGCGCACTCACCGTCGCCGTCATGTCCACGGACCCGGCAGCAGCAGACGTCGACGTCGTCGCCCAGGGAATCCTCGCGACGCTTTCCAGCGACCCCCTGAACGACGCAATCTGGCTCGACCTGCCGTGCGGTCCGGCGGTGTCCTGCATCAGCATGCGCGAATACACGCTCGGCCCCGAGATCACGGCGAGTGGTGAGGCGACCCAGCTGCTCACCGGGCAGACTCAGGTGCACATCCCTTTTCCCACCGGCCCGTTCATCGCGGTCTTCACGTTGTACACGACCTCGCTGGGCCACTGGACGGAGCTCTACCGCGCTCTGTCAGCCATTCTGCAGACGGTCACGTTCGTCGACCCCGTCGTGGAGACGGCTGAGCAGTGACGAGGCAGGGCCTCCGTGCCAGGAGTCCGAGACATCGGCAACTGTGCCTGTGCCCCTGCCAAGCGACAGTCGCCTTGTGCGCCGCGATCGGACCGGCCAAGGGCCGCCTCAAGCGCGGAACCGGGCAATCGCGCCCGCGAACACGGGCTGTGACAATCCGTCTCGCCCGCGTGGGTCGGCGCACGGCGAGGAACGACGGCGAGTGCGCACACTCACTCTGGAATCTCACCAACTTGCTCCATTACATTCACAATTACCCGTGTATTGAATGCAGTTCTGTCTGGCGAAACCGCTGACCCCACCGATACCGCCGGTTCCCTTGACTGAACTGATCTCACGGGGGAGTCCATTGTGAAGCGCCGCACTTTGCCCGTTGCTGTCGCGTTCGCGGTGTCGGCTGCGTTGCTGCTGACCGCGTGCGGTGGGGGTGACGAGGCCGAGAGGAACGACAAGATCGCGGGGGCGCCGACGGGGGCCGGGGGGGCGGCGTCGCCGAGTGCGGAGAACGCGGTCGACCGCCCCGAGATCGCCCTTCCGAGCGACCTCAAGGACACGTTCGAGAGCTGGAACGCCGCCGACGCAACGCAGGAATCAGTCCTCGGGGACGTCGCGCAGCGCATCGACGCCACCAACTACGCCATCACGCAGGGGGATCCCGAAGTGCCGGCGCTGGGCTTCTACTACGTCGGCACCGCTCTCGGTGAAGCCCAGGACTGGGTCCAGTCCATCGTCGGCGACGGCTACACGATCACGGGCGAGAACCGCTACTACAACGCCAAGGTCGACGTCTTCGACGCCGGCTCCGCAGGTGTCACGTACTGCGAGGACCAGGGCAAGGCCTACGCCAAGGACCGGAAGTCGGGAGAGGTCCACAAGACCGAGGTGACCGACAATTCGTACGTCCTCTACACCACACGCCTGGAGAAGAGCGAACAAGGCGTCTGGCAGACGACACAGCTCACCTCGAAGAGGGGGCACGAGTCGTGCACCCCCTGACCTCACGCTCCCGGATCGCCGTGAGCGCGCTGCTCGCGGGAGCGTTCACCCTCGGCGCGCAGGGGACCGCCTCCGCCGACTGGCCTCGCCGACATCCTCGTCGAGCTGTTCGATGCCCTCATGACGACCTTCCGCTGGAGGACCGAGTGAAAGTCCAGTTCGCCCTCGACACGGACAGCGATCACCTTCGTGGTCCACATCGACGTCAGCGAGGGCGAGACCGAGTCCACCCTCGCTGAACTCGTCCAGAAGAACACTCCCGGTGCTCTTCAGGAGCCGGAAGTCAGCGACTTCGACACCGAGTTGGGCCGCGGAATGCGCTCCGTCCGCTACTTCGTCTCCCCCAAGGCCGGCGAGATCTGCTGCTCGGTGAACTACGCCTGGCGCATCGAGTCCCTCGGCATCGACGTCGTCCTGAGGACCATCAGCGACAACATCGGCTGGATCACCGCGAACACGGACGAGTTCGACACCTTCGCGCGCAGCCTGAGCGTGCTGGCACCGCAGGACTGATGGTGTCCTGACGAGCACCCTCGCTCCCCCGCCCTCATCCCCTTCGAACCCGTCTCACACCACCCACCGCAGAGAACCGGCGATGGCATCACAGAGTCGCTCCATGGGGCCGGTCATCCCGGTGAGCGGGGCTGAGAAGGACAGCGTCAGATAGCCGGCCCCATCGGGCATCCACACATGGACACTCAACGTCGTGGCGCCGAGGACGCGTACGGCTGTGCCCGCGGCGAGGTCCACGAGCGAGACCTGCTTGCGCGGATCTCGCGCCTCGAGCCACGCCGCGTACTTCTGGGGATCGGCGGGCGTCCGGCCCAGCGGCATCGAGGACACCAGGAGCGAGACGGGCGGGCCGCCGTCGTTCGTGAGCGCCAGGAGGAAGAACTCCAGGGCGCCACGAGCGAGACCGGCTTCGGCGGTGTTGCGCAATGTTGACCAGACGCCGCGCCTTCGCTCCTCGGGGACGTGTCGGCCTGCCGTCTGCTGGTCCACGAATGTCTTGAGCTGGGCCCGCCAGCGTTCCCCCGTGAGATCCACCCGGAACCACTCCCTGGGAACCAGCAGCCTGTAGTCCCTCGGGACGCCTCCCGCCGACGCGACATCCGCCTCCGCCGACCCCGTCACCCCGGCATCACCAAGGGAGTCCCCTGCTCGTCGAAGAAGCGAACACTCTTCACGACCCCGGCGAACATGGCCGAAAAGACGTCCCATCCTTCGACGGTCGGTGTTCCCATCTCCAGCAGGAGAACAGTGCCGTTGCTCACCGGGATCTGGACCTGGATGAAGGAGGTCCAGATCGGCTCGTCCTGCCCCGATCGGGTCAGGCTGCCGTCGATCGAAGCCGGGCGGTTGCCCACGCACGTCACGGCCGGACCGCAGGGCAGGTGCACCTCGCCGACCTGTCCGAGCTCGATGTGCCGCATGGTGGAGGCGATGAAACCGGTTGGGCTGCTGCCCGCCCGCTCGTCCAGGTCCATGTGGCTCACGCTCACCGTGGCCGTGCAGCGGACGCCGTCGACCTCTGTCGTGACGAACCCGGCGTACTGCACGCCGGCCTCGATGAACTCGTCATAGTTCGCGGCGCACATGGCCGCGTACTGCAGCTGAACCTCCTCGGTCGCACCGGGCAGGGCCTGTTGGGCCAGCTCGACGAGCCTTTCCGCAAGCTCGTCGAGGTCGTCCGCCTCGAAGGGCAGTTCCAGGAAGCCGTCCGGCATGATCCAGCGGACCTCCGTACCGGCACTTCCCAGGAGGCTGCGCTGGGCCTCGTCGACGATGTCAGTGGTCATCTGAAGCTCTGCTCCCGGGCTGTTCCAGTTCGTCCGCTTCGGGACGGAAGTGTGCGGCGAAGGGGTACGGCCCGTAGTGAGGGTAGAAGGCCGGGATGTCGGCTCCCCCTCCGCGGGCGATGTGGGCGATCTGCCGGTATCTCGCCGCGCGAGCCCGCAGGTTCTGCCGAACCGGATCACCCCAGTGCGAGAGCGCGCTCCGCACGAAGAGGAAGAGTTGTGTCACGACGACAGCCGCGGCAACGGCCGTATAGACCGTTCGGTTGGTGGAGTTCTCCCAGTACTGGGCCACGCCGCCCCAATAGATGACGGCGCCGAAGCCCACGAGCGCCAGCGGCAGTCCATGCGCGAGACCGGCCTGGAACATGTCCTGCTCGTCGTCATGACGTCGCCGCAGTAGCGTGAGCACCGCGCGATCATCGAGGAAGTCGAACCGCAGCTCCTCGCGGGCCTCCTCCGCGGCCCGTAGCGCCTCGGGCACCGCGGCGATCACCGAGCTGCGCACCAAGCCGGCGACGTCACCGCCGCGACGGCCGATGAACTCCCACTCCCCCAAGCCGCGATCCTGTTCCACCACAACTTCCCTCCTTGAACGGGTCACTGGACCTAGGCCGCCAGGGCGGCGTTGAACGCCTTGGGTGAGACGTTCGGGGCGGGACGAGGTGAAGGCGACGGAGTAGGAGTGGGTGTGGGCGCCTTGGCCGGCTCCTGATAGCCGGTCCTCTCTCCGTTCTCACCGCTGAGCATCCTGTTCAGCGCGCTCGCGAGACCCGCGCCCTTGATCACGGCGGTGATCTTCTTGCCCTCGATCACCGCGCTGCGCGCGGTCCTGCCCAGAACCTTGTTGACCAGCGTGACGCTGACGCCGTTCAGGAAGTTGTGCCCGACACCGTCGAGCGCGCCCAGCCCGCTGAGCCTGAACTTCGACAGCCCCTTGGCGCCCTTGATCAGTTTGAAGCCCTTCAGCGCACCGAGCCCGGGCAGCACACCAAGTGTGTCGGCTCCCAGCTTGAGCCAGTCGACCTTTCCACCCCGCACCGTCATGTCGTACGCGTGACCCGCAAGGGCTGCCGCACTGGTCAACACGGCGAGTGCCGCGAAAATGGGCACAAGGAATTGAAGCGGCGGCACAAAAGCACAGATCACGGCGAGAACAGACAGGACGGCCGAGATGTTGGACAGCGTGTCCGCCCAGTCCGCCAGCCAGTTCATGAACCCACCCGGGTCCCGAACCGCGTCATGGTGGACGACGTTCCTGATGTGGCGAGCGGCCTTGTCGCCGGCGTCGTCGTAGATGTCCCGGGCGTCCTTCACCGCTTTTCGGGCGCCTCCGATTCTGTGCAGGGCTTCAGCGCGTTTACCCACCCAGCGTTCGTACTCCTCCTTCTCCGCGGCAGGAATGTTGTGGGTGGGGTATTTGTCGGTGAACTTCTCCACCTCGCGGTCGGCGAGATCGTGGTCACTCTTGGCCTCGCGATAGTCGGCGAGCGCCTTGTCCGCCTTGCGCTGTGCGCGGCGCATTTCGCTGGCGAACTGGTCCGATTCCCCTTCGCGTACGTCCTCGCCGATGGCTTTGGCCGCCTCGTCGTACCGCTCGAAAGACTTCTTCAGCTTGTCCGCCGTGCCACCGGCCATTTCGTGGAAGCCTTTTCCGGCCTCGCTGTCCCATCCCTCCACGGAGGCGAGCGCGTCGATGACTCTGGACTGTTCATCGATCATGTCGGCCATCTTGCGCAACTTACGCCCCAGGGCAGCCACGTCCTCGGCGTCGCCCGGGGTGGGATCGTCGTGCCACAGCGGCGGCCAGTCCGCGTCCGTCCTGCTCACTTCTTCCCCTTACCCTGGGCTTTCGCGTCCCGGATGGCCTTGGCCAGTTCCTGGTCGATGTCGTCGTACGCCTTGGCGGCGGTCGCAGTGAACTCGGCGAGCTTTTCGAGTTCCTTCATCAGTTTCTTGCGCGTCTTCTTCCACGTGTCCCCGAAGTCCGCGAAAGCGTCTTTCAGTCCACCATGTCCCACAGCGGGGCCGTAGTCCTCCGCGGGATTGCCGTTCTGCTCGAACTCGCGATGGATCTTGTGAAGATCACGGGAGCATTGCTTGATGGCGGCCAGATCCGCCTTGACATGGTCCCCCACGGGTAATCCTCTCTGAGTTGTACGAGATACTGAGCCTTTTCCATCTTCACTCTGAGCTGGCCAGATGCAGGGTGAGGACGGCTTGGACGAGGCTGGTGATGCGGGTGGTCGAGCAGCGGAGCT
>NZ_JBEXPR010000020.1:0-169906 GCF_040612135.1 Streptomyces sp. NPDC006458
ATCGCCGACGCCGAGGACCCCGAGGCCATGCGGGCCCGCATGGTCAAGGAGTACAAGGCCGAGCTGATGCACCCGTACTACGCGGCCGAGCGCGGCCTGGTCGACGACGTCATCGACCCCGCCGAGACCCGCGAGGTGCTGATCAAGTCCCTGGCGATGCTCCAGACCAAGCACGCCGACCTGCCGTCCCGCAAGCACGGCAACCCCCCGCAGTAACCCAGCGGATCATCCGCGGTACCCCCGCGGAAACCTCTCTCACGGAGACTGAGACCTATGAACTCCCCTGACATCCGCGTCGAGAAGGGCCACGCCGACCCCGAGGAGGTCGCCGCTCTCACGGCGATCCTCCTGGCCCGCGCGGCCGCCCAGCCGGCCGGCGACCAGGCCCACCCGGGCCGCCCCCGTGCCGGCTGGCGCCGACTGGAGCGCGAGTCCGGCTTCCGCGCACCGCACAGCTGGCGCTGAGCCCACCCGGACGAAACAGCAGGGCCCCTCTCACCACGAGAGGGGCCCTGCTGCATGCCGTGGAAGGGGGCGCGGGGACTGCGCGAACGGCCACCGCCCACTGCGGACGGTCGAGGACCGTCCGGGGCAGCTCGGTGGCCGCGAGGTTCTGCGCCGACCGCGGGAGGAGGATTACCGCAGGCGGGCCATGAGGGCGTGTTCGACCAGGGTGATCAGGGCGGACTTGGCGTCGGCCCGGCCTCTGGCGTCGGTGGTGATGATCGGGGTGTCGGGGCCGATCTGGAGTGCTTCGCGGACTTCTTCGGGGTTGTAGGGCTGGTGTCCGTCGAAGCCGTTGAGGGCGACGACGAAGGGCAGGCCGCTGTTCTCGAAGTAGTCGACGGCGGGGAAGCAGTCGGCGAGGCGTCGGGTGTCGACGAGGACGACGGCGCCGATGGCGCCGCGGACGAGGTCGTCCCACATGAACCAGAAGCGGTCCTGGCCCGGGGTACCGAAGAGGTACAGGATCAGGTCCTGGTCGAGGGTGATGCGGCCGAAGTCCATGGCGACCGTGGTGGTCGTCTTGTCCCCGGTGTGGGTGAGGTCGTCGATGCCCGCGGACGCGGACGTCATGACGGCCTCGGTGCGCAGCGGGTTGATCTCCGAGACGGCACCGACGAACGTGGTCTTGCCCACGCCGAAGCCGCCCGCCACCACGATCTTCGCTGAGGTGGTGGAGCGGGAAGGACCGCCGCTAGAGCTTGCGAAGTCCACTGAGCACCCTTTCGAGCAGTGTCACGTCAGGCTGGCCACCGGCGTTCTCGGCGCCGCCGGGCTGATGGATGGCGACCAGGCCCGCCTCCGCCAAGTCGGCGACGAGGATCCTGGCCACGCCGAGGGGGATCGTCAGCAGGGCCGAGATCTCGGCCACCGACTTGATCTCCCGGCACAGATTGCAGATCCGCTGATGCTCGGGCAACTGCCCCTGCATCTGGTGCGGAGCTGCGGTGGTGTGCACCAGCGCCTCGATGGCGAGCTGGTACCGGGGCCTGGTGCGGCCGCCCGTCATGGCGTACGGACGCACCAGGGGGTTGTTCGTCGCCCCTGCGGGCGCCGGCTCAGGGGCACGTCGCGGCTGCACCGGCTGGATGCGCGGAGCCTGCGGCTGGTCGTACGGCGAAGGACCGGGGCCCTGCGGAGCGTACGGCTGCCGGTGGCCCGGCGCGGAGGGGAAGTTGTACCGGTTCTGGGAACCGTCGTTCTGACCCTGGGCCGGGTCGTACGACCAGTTACCCGATGAACCGCTTGGGGGTGTTGCCACTTTCTCCTCCTCCGACTGTGCCGGGCACCCATCCATGTGGAGCCGCGTCCCGAAACCTTACGGTCTCGGGAGGCGAAAACGCACCGTCCGTTTCTTAGTTGAGAAGGCTGCCCTGGAGTTCCGCACGCAGGTCCGGTGTGAGAACCGTGCCCGCCCGATCCACCAGAAGCGCCATCTCGTACCCGATGAGACCGATGTCCGCATCGGGGTGTGCGAGAACCGCGAGCGACGAACCGTCGGAGATGGACATGATGAACAGGAATCCCCGCTCCATCTCCACAACCGTCTGGTTCACGCTGCCGCCCTCGAAGATGCGCGAGGCACCGGCGGTCAGCGAGGTCAGACCGGAGGCGACGGCCGCGAGCTGATCGGCCCGGTCGCGGGGGAAGCCTTCGGACATCGCCAGAAGGAGTCCGTCGGCGGAGACCACCACGGTGTGGGACACCCCGGGGGTGTTGTCCACGAAGTTGGTGATCAACCAGTTCAGGTTCTGTGCCGCCTGGCTCATCGGGCTCACACTAACGCTCCTGGTTGTAGGTGCTGTCAGGACCGAAGCCCTGACCGTTCGTTTCACTTCCTGCGCTGCGTCCCCGCTGGACACCCCGGCGCAGGTTGCTCAACCTGCCCCGTACGTCCTCGGGGGCGCGGGAGACCTGTGGGCCGCCCTGCGGGGTCGATTCCGCGGTGCCCTCGACCAGGTTCGCCTTGGGTACCCGCCTCGGCAGGCCGGAGGAGGTGACCCCGCCCGCCTTGGGCTTCTTGAGCTGCGAGGCCTGCTGCCAGCGCTCGTCGTTCGCCGAGCGCCAGACGCTGTCGGGCTGCGGCGCGGACGCCGGTGCCCCGCGGTCGGCGGGCCGTGCGCCGTTCGCGCCACCAGGGGTGGAGCCGCGACGCGGAAGCCCTGCGTCGGTCAGCGCGTGTCCGGTGCTGGAAGCCGCGTCCGGACGGTCGAAACCTACACGGTCACGCTCACCCGCGTCAGGGGCCTGCGGGGATTCCGCTTGCGGAGCGTACGGGTCCGGGTAGCCGTTCTGGTAGCCGCTCTGCTGCTGCCAGTCTGCCTGGTAGGACTGCTCCTCGTAACCGGAGAAGTCTTCCGAGGCGCCGGTGGGCACCGTCGCGGGCTCAGCCTGAGCGGCCTCCGCATAGCTGGGCTCGGGATAGCCGCCGGGGGACGAGAAACCGTCGTCCCGGGGCAGGCCGCCGTTGGGCGCGTAGTACTGCTCGTCGTACGCACCCTGCTGCTGGTCGTCGTACGCCGTCTGCTGGCCGTACGACTCCGACTCGTCCGGGTAGCCGCCCTGGCCATCGGCGTAGGGCCGCCCGGTGAACTCGTCGTAGCCGGGTCCCTCGGCGCCGTCCGGACCGGGCTGCCCGTGCGTCCGGGCCTCCAGTTCCGCGCGACGCCCCCCGCGCATCAGCGAACGGCCCACCGGGTCCAGGTCACGGATGTCGTCCGGGACCTCGGTGTAGCGGCTGTCGTCGAAGCCGAGTTCGGCGGCGGTGAGCAGCGGCTGCTGCTGGTTGAAGCTCTCCCCGCTGAACTGCCGCTCCGGGATGATCTGCGAGACGGTGAACTGGTCGCCCGCCATCGCGGGCTCGCCACCGCCACCGTGCGTGATCGCGTCCGGCAGCATGACCAGCGAGGTGGTGCCGGCCTGCTCGCCCGAGGGGCGCAGCTGGACCCGGATGCCGTGCCGGTCGGACAGCCGGCCGACCACGAACAGACCCATGCGCTGGGAGATCGCGGCGTCCACGGTCGGCGGGTTGGCCAGCTTGTGGTTGATGTCCGCGAAGTCCTCGGCCGTCAGGCCGATGCCCTTGTCGTGGATCTCGATCATGACGCGGCCGTCGGGCAGACGGGTCGCGGTGACGCGGACCTTGGTCTGCGGCGAGGAGAACGTGGTGGCGTTCTCCAGCAGCTCGGCCAGCAGGTGCACGAGGTCGGTGACCGCGCGGCCGTGGATCTCGGCCTCGGGGACGCCGGACAGCTCGATGCGCTCGTACTGCTCCACCTCGGAGGAGGCGGCGCGCAGCACGTCCACCAGCGGGACCGGCTGCTCCCAGCGGCGGCCGGGCTCCTCACCGGCGAGGACCAGGAGGTTCTCGCCGTTGCGGCGCATACGGGTGGCCAGGTGGTCCAGGCGGAAGAGGTTCTCCAGCTGGTCCGGGTCGGCCTCGTTGTTCTCCAGGTCGGTGATCAGGGTCAGCTGGCCCTCGATCAGCGACTGGTTGCGGCGCGACAGGTTGGTGAAGATCGCGTTGATGTTGCCCCGCAGCAGGGCCTGCTCGGCGGCGAGCCGGACGGCCTCGCGGTGGACCTGGTCGAAGGCGCGGGCGACCTCGCCGATCTCGTCCGTGGACGTGATCGGGATCGGCGCGACCCGGGTGTCGACCCGGCCGGGGTCGGTGCGCGAGAGCTGGTCGACCAGCATCGGCAGACGCTGCTCGGCGATGCCGAAGGCGGCGTTGCGCAGCTGGCGCATCGACCGGGACATCTGGCGGGCGACCATGCCGGCCAGGATGAACGCGGCGAGCAGCGCGACCACGGTGATGCCGCCGGTGACGAACGCGTCCTGCTTGGCGTCGTCGGCGATCACCTGGGCGGCGTCCACCGCCTTGTCCACGAGCTCGGTCTCGACCGTGTTGTAGCCCTGGTACTTCGCCGTGGAGGCGCCCATCCAGTTCTTGACGGTCACGCCCTTCTCGGCGAGCTGCGCAGTGGTGAACAGACCCGAGGCGATGCCCTCGACCATGCGGTCGGCGGCGGGCATGGCGGAGTAGACGCCGCCCTGCGTGGAGGAGTTCTGGCCGGCGTCGACCGCGGTGCCCTTGTCACCGACGGCCTTGCGCTGCCCGGCCATGACCTCGTCGAGCCGGTCGACGTCGGACTCCGTGGCACCGGAGACGAACTCGTTGACCGCGATGCCTTCGAGGTAGCGGTAGGAGACCAGGGAGACCCGCTGCTGCTGGGCCAGGCTGTCCTTCTCGCTCGGACGCACCAGCAGGTGCGTGCCGATCGAGCGCTGGAGCGAGGCGGCGGCCTTGGCCAGCGAGACGGCGTACACGGTACGGCCGTAGCTGGTGACGTTGCCGGAGCTCAGGCTCAGCTCGTTGGCGAACTCCATCAGACCGTGCTGGACGGCGACGTAGCCCTCCTCGGTCTTCACCGGGTCCATCGCCGTGGTGTAGGCGGCCTTGCGCAGCGCGTCGAGCTTGCTCTCGTTGGAGCGGAACAGCTCCATACGGCGCTGCAGGGACGCCGTGTCCGGCATCTCCTGCGCGGCCTCGTCGAACTTGCCCTTGGCCGCGTCGGTGGCGGCCCGCAACTGCTCGACCTGGTTCGTCGCGCCCTGGCCGCCCAGCAGGTCGGGGGCGCTCAGGTCGCGCTCGTCGAGCAGGGCCTGGCCGTACTCGTCGGCGGCGCGCACCAGGAGCGCCACCTTCTCGGCGTCCTCGGCCGACTGCCAGGTGTCGATCGAGCTCTTCACCTGGAAGCCGCCCATGACGAGGCCGACCAGCACGGGTATGAGCAGGATCGCGTTCAGCCGGGTCGGCACCCGCCAGTTGCGCGGGGAGAACCGGCCACCGCTCTCGACGGGGGCCGCCGCGGGCTCCGAGCCGGGCACCGGGGCAGGCGCCGCTCCACGCGGGGGCGGGGTGAAGTTGCCCCGGGCGGGCGGCTCGGGACCGTTCTTGCTTCGCCTCACTCGACCAACAACCTTCCGGCGGTCGGCACCAACGTTGTGCCGCAGTGTCTCAGAGCCCAGATCTCCATCGACCATGAAGTACGACTTTGACTATTGGGCAGTTCAGGCATTCCAGCACGTCAACCGGTGCTGGACCAAACATGGGAACAGGGCGGATTCCGATCTTGTGAGCCCCAGATAAAACGGTCATAAAGAGCGAGCCCCGCCAAATGGCGGGGCTTTCGTGCGCACAGTGAGACGGCCCGACCGCGACGCGTGTCGGTACCACCGGATTCCTCTGCCGAAACGTTATGAACACCGAAGCCGGCCGTGTCTAAGGCCACAGCCGGCTCCGGAACGTCTACGGCAACTGCCGTACGGCACTGCAGATTTGGCCGCCTACCGCAGGCGGGCCATGAGGGCGTGTTCGACCAGGGTGATCAGGGCGGACTTGGCGTCGGCCCGGTGTCTGGCGTCGGTGGTGATGATCGGGGTGTCGGGGCCGATCTGGAGTGCTTCGCGGACTTCTTCGGGGTTGTAGGGCTGGTGTCCGTCGAAGCCGTTGAGGGCGACGACGAAGGGCAGGCCGCTGTTCTCGAAGTAGTCGACGGCGGGGAAGCAGTCGGCGAGGCGTCGGGTGTCGACGAGGACGACGGCGCCGATGGCGCCGCGGACGAGGTCGTCCCACATGAACCAGAAGCGGTCCTGGCCCGGGGTACCGAAGAGGTACAGGATCAGGTCCTGGTCGAGGGTGATGCGGCCGAAGTCCATGGCGACCGTGGTGGTCGTCTTGTCCCCGGTGTGGGTGAGGTCGTCGATGCCCGCGGACGCGGACGTCATGACGGCCTCGGTGCGCAGCGGGTTGATCTCCGAGACGGCACCGACGAACGTGGTCTTGCCCACGCCGAAGCCGCCCGCCACCACGATCTTCGCGGAGGTGGTGGACCGAGCGGTGGAGACCGGCCCGGCGCTAGAGCTTGCGAAGTCCACTGAGCACCCTTTCGAGCAGTGTCACGTCAGGCGCGCCGGTGGCTTCGTCGCCACCCGGCTGGTGAATGGCGACGAGGCCGGCCTCGGCGAGGTCGGCCACGAGGATCCGCGCCACGCCGAGCGGCATGGACAGCAGGGCGGAGACCTCCGCGACCGACTTCACCTCACGGCACAGATGGCAGATGCGCTGGTGCTCCGGCAGGAGCCCCATGAGCGCAGCCGGGTCGGCCGTGGTGCTGATCAGCGCCTCGATGGCGAGCTGGTAGCGCGGCCGGGTCCGGCCGCCGGTCATGGCGTACGGCCGGACCAGCGGCTGGTCGCCCTCGTCCCCGTACGGATCATCTGCGTACGGATCATGAGAGGCGGTGGGCGGGGTCATGAATCCTCCGGGCGGGACAACAAGTCTCGGTCGGTCGTGCCGTCTGAGCAGGGCCGGTGGGGGGATTGTGTCGGCCGAACGGTGATTTGGTGAGGCGGGTGGATCCGGGGCCGGTCAGTGAAGCAGACTTCCCTGGAGTTCGGCGCGCAGGTCGGGCGTGAGCACCGCACCCGCGCGGTCGACGAGCAGCGCCATCTCGTAGCCGACCAGACCGATGTCGCACTCGGGGTGCGCGAGCACGGCGAGCGACGAGCCGTCCGAGACGGACATGAGGAAGAGGAATCCTCGCTCCATCTCGACCACGGTCTGTGCGACGCTGCCGCCCTCGAAGATCCGGGAGGCTCCGGCCGTCAGCGAGGTGAGCCCCGACGCGACAGCCGCCAGCTGGTCGGCGCGGTCGCGCGGGAAGCCCTCCGACATGGCCAGGAGGAGGCCGTCGGCGGACACCACGACCGTGTGGGACACCCCGGGGGTGTTGTCCACGAAGTTGGTGATCAACCAGTTGAGGTTCTGTGCGGCCTGGCTCATCTGGCTCAACTAACGCTCCTGCTGGTGAGTGGGGCTGGGGAAGCTGCCGGTCTGGCCGTTGCCGGCCTGACGGCCCTGGGCGATGCCCCGACGGAGGTTGGTCAGCCGCCCGCGCACGTCGTCAGGCGCGCGCGAGACCTGCGGACCGGTTTGGTTCTCCTGCTGCTGAGCCGTACCCGGGACGAGGTTCGCCCTGGGCACCCGGCGCGGAAGGCCGGAGGTGGTGATGCCGCCCGCGGCCGGCTGCCGGACGCGCTCGGCCTGCCGGACGAGGTCGTCGTTCGGCGAGCTGCGCCAGGCTCCGGTCGCGGGACGCTGAGGTGCGGGAGCGGCCGGCGGCTGCTGCGGCGGTGCGGCCGGAGCCGGGCCCGCCTCCGCCTGGCGCTCCTGACGGAACCAGTTGGTCTCCAGTGTGTCGTACAGCGGCGTACGGCCGTCGCCCGGCGTCGGGGCCGGCGGCAGCGCCTCCGGCTCCTGGCGGGCGGGCCGCGCCTGCGGACGCTGCGGAGAGGCCGGGCGGCCGAAGTCGGCGTTGCCCTGCTGCTGCGGCCGCTCGAACTGACCGGTGGAGCCGTTGTCGTAGCCCTGGACGGCCGGGAACTGGCCGGTGGAGCCGTTCTGGTAGCCCTGCGGGGCGGGGAACTGGCCCGTGGCGTTGTTCTCGTAGCCCTGCGGCTGCTGGCCGTAGAGGTCCTGGCGGGCGAACTGGCCTGTGTCCTGCGGGCCGTTCGCACCTGGGCGGGCGTAGTCGGAGGGCGCGGGGGGCAGGCCCTGGCGCTCGTCGCCGCGCGGGATCGCCGGCATCTCGGTGGTGGCACCGGGACCGGAGCGGTCGTCGACGCGGGGCAGTCGGCCCGTCGAGGCGACATCGGGCTCCTCGTGGCCGCGCGGGGCGTCCAGCGAGGCGCGCGAGACCTGCGGCTGCGCGGACTCGTCGGTCCAGCCGGACCGCTGCGGCTGCTGCGGTCCGCCGGGCAGCTCGGGCCGCGCACCGCCGCGCGGCGGCAGCTGGGGCCGGCGGCCGCGGGGACCGCCGCCCTGCTCGGCGCCCGCGTTGCCGCGCTGCGGGGGCACCGGGCCGCGGGTGGCGCCGAAGGCGTCCTGACCCTGACCCTGGCCCGCGCCGGTGGACTGGAAGTTCTGGGGAGCGGCGGGCGCCTGGCCGAAGCCGGCCCCGGCCGGGGCGGGACGGCCCTGTCGGCCGCCGGGGGCCTGCTGCTGGTGGCCGGGACCCTGCGGGGCCGCGGGCGCCTGCGGGGCGGACAGACCCTGCGGGCCGCGGGCACCACCGGGGCCACCCGGCGCACCGGCGCCGCCCATGGCGCCGGACTGCGCACCCGGTCGGGCACCGTCACGGCCGGGCAGCGCGGCGCGCGGACCCTGTCCGCCGCCGAGCAGGCCACCGCCCGCGGCGGGAGCACCGCCGCCGAGAGCACCGCCGTTCTGGCGGCGGGCCGCGGCCGCGCCGGCTGCGGCCTGAGCCGCGGCCGGACCGCCGCCGGCACCCTGAACGGGCTTGGGCTGAGGCTTCTTGCCGCCCTGGGCGACATCGACGGGCAGCATGACCAGCGCGGTCGTGCCACCGGAGTCGGAGGGGCGCAGCTGGATGCGGATGCCGTGCCGCTGCGACAGACGGCCGACCACGAAGAGGCCCATGCGGCGGGAGACGGAGACGTCCACCGTCGGGGGAGAGGCGAGGCGCTCGTTGATCGCCGCGAGGTCCTCGGGGGAGAGACCGATGCCCGTGTCGTGGATCTCGATCAGCACCCGGCCGTCGGGCAGGGCGTGACCGGTGACCTTGACCTTGGTCTGCGGCGAGGAGAACGAGGTCGCGTTCTCCAGCAGCTCGGCGAGCAGGTGCACGAGGTCGTTGACGACGCGGCCGGCGACCTGCGTGGTCGGGACCGCGGCCAGTTCGATGCGCTCGTACTGCTCCACCTCGGACGCGGCGGCACGGAGCACGTCGACCAGCGGGACCGGGCGGGTCCAGCGGCGGCCGGGCTCCTCACCCGCGAGGACGAGGAGGTTCTCACCGTTACGGCGCATACGCGTGGCGAGGTGGTCCAGCTTGAACAGCGAGGCCAGCTGGTCCGGGTCCGCCTCGCGGGACTCCAGCTCGGAGATCAGCGACAGCTGGCGCTGGATCAGACCCTGGGAGCGGCGCGAGAGGTTGGTGAACATCGCGTTGACATTGCCCCGCAGCAGGGCCTGCTCGGCGGCGAGGCGGACCGCCTCGCGGTGCACGTCGTCGAAGGCCGCGGCCACCTGGCCGATCTCGTCCCGGGAGTGCACACCGACCGACTCCACGGACGTGTCGACGTCCTGCGGGTCGGCCTCGGACAGCTGCTTGACCAGCTCGGGCAGACGGTCCTGGGCGACCTTGGTGGCGGTCTCCTGCAGGCGGCGCAGCGAGCGGATCATGGAGCGGGCGACCACGAAGGCGCCGACGAGGGACACACCGAGCACGAGCAGGATGAGCGCACCGGAGATGATCGCCTCGCGCTCGGACTCGCTGCGCAGTTCACGGGCCTTCTGCTCCATGTCGTCGAGCAGCGAGGTCTCGATGTTGCGCATCTGCTGGATCTTGGTGGACGCGTCGTCCACCCAGTCCAGGTAGGAGCGGCGCTCCAGGCCGGCGAGGCCGTCGGCCCGGCCGAAGGCACGGTCCGCGTAGAGGTCGGCGTCCTTGATGGTCGCGTTGCCCTCTTCGATCGGCTTCAGCAGCTCGGCCGCGCTCTCGTCGCCGTAGATGCTGCGGAAGCTGGCGAGCTCGGACTCCTCGCTCTCCAGCGCCGACTGGGCGTAGAGGCGGTCGTTCTCCGAGAGGTCACCGGTGGTCTTGGTGTTGGCGGGGAGCGCGGCGGCCAGCACGGCCCGCTGGATCGACGCGTACTCCTTGGCGGAGGAGAACGCCGCCAGCGCACGCGTCCGCTTGATCATCTCCGAGTTGCTGGTGGACTCCGCCATGTCCTGGGAGAGGTCGAGCAGGTGGGTGATCAGGCGGTGGTACGCCTCCACCGTCTGGGTGGAGTTGTCATCGGTCTCGTACGCCTTGGAGCGGATCTTGGCGACGTTGCCGAGCTCGCCCACCAGGCCGACGAGGGTGTCGCGCACGCCCTGGAGGTTGCCGTCCCTGGCGGCGGCGTCGATCTTCTCCGAGGCGTCGACGAAGTTCGTCACGGCCCGGTCCGTCTTGGTCCGGTAGCCCTTGATCGTCAGCTCGTTGGCCGTGGAGTTGTGCGCCAGCGGACCGGCCGACTTGTCGCGCTCCTCCTGGAGCGCGGCCGCCAGCTCGGTGGCCTGCTTGGTCATCTCCGTCAGCAGCCGCATGTTGTCGAGCTGCTGCATGTCTTCCATCGACTGGTTGATGCGCAGCGCGCCCAGCGTGGTCGCGGCGACGACGGGGAGTGCCAGCAGCGACACCAGTCGGGTGGAGATGCGCCAGTTGCGCATCGCTATTCGCGGGCCGGGGCCGGTCGGACCGGTCGGTGGCTTCACGCCGGGGGTGGGCGGAGCCGAGGCCGCGGATACGCCGGAACGCCCGCCGCGGTCGGCCGCGTCGGGCTGGGGCGAACCCTGGTTCTGGGCGTGCTGGGGCGAGGAGCTGACGGCCTTGGGGCCCGTCCCGCCATGCGGCTCCGGCCCCGCCGAAGCGCTGCCATCCCTCTTGAAACGTCCCTGCACTAGCGTCGCAACCTCTGGACCAGGCGTTCTTCCGGGTGAACGGAAAAACGGTGTCGGCATCCGGGGGCCGCCCTGAATTACGTCCCCGGATGGTCGTGAGTGACCGGCGCGGTTTCCCCCTTCTGGCCGCCACTCGGCGCTGTTGCGCCCTTGCGCGCCGGCTCGATCCCGCGGCGGTTCGTGGAATTCCAGCACAGTGCAGGATCTCCAACAAGGCCCGTTGGTCAGGCTGTGACCTCCGTGACAGCATGTGAGTGACGCGTCACATGTCGTACACCTGCGGCGCCCGGATAGCGGACATACCTGCACCATCCGTCGAGGTGGGTCCCGTGTCCCAGTCGCGATGATCAGGAGCGGAATGGCGGGTTCAGGGGGGAAATGCCCGATTGGTCGGCATCGATCTTGGGCCTGAATTGACCGGTTTGAGGATCGATTCGTGAGCAAACTCACATGCCGATCATGGGGTCTTCACGCGTTGCGCAGGGAATCGGATGTTTAGCCTGAAGCTTTACAAGAGGTAACCATCTGACAAGCGACCCCGTGGAGACGAGGACCATGTTCCGCACCACCGCCAACCCGCGGCGCACGACGCTGGCCCACCTGGATGACACCGGCGAACTGTTCACCCCGGAGCAGCCGGAGCACTCGGTCGACCTCCCCGCCCAGACCGCCAACCCCCGGCGCACGGTCCTCATGGACCTGCCGGTCGCCGTCGGCGCCTCCGCAGAGTAGTACGCACGCGGCCCACAGATCGTTCGAGGGCGCCGCGGACCCGTCCGGTCCGCGGCGCCCTCGTGTATTACGCGCGGCCGTCGCCGCCTGCCGCGTTAGCCTGGAGCGTCAGATCCAGCTCGAGTCATAGGGGCCAAGCAACCCGTGCGCATCGCCAGGTTCTCCATCGACGGGAACGTCGCCTTCGGCGCGGTCGAGGGCGAGAAGCAGGACGAGCTCGTCCTCGACATCATCAAGGGCATCCCGTTCGCGGACTTCGAGCTCTCCGGTACGAAGGTGCCGCTGAGCAAGGTCAGGCTGCTGCCGCCGGTGCTTCCCAACAAGGTCGTGGCCTTCGGCCGCAACTACGCGGAGCACGCGCGCGAGCTGGGCAACGAGGTGCCGGACGCCCCGTTCGCCTTCTTCAAGCCCGCCACCTCCGTGATCGGCCCCGGTGACGCCATCCAGTACCCGTCCTTCACCGAGGACCTCCAGCACGAGGCCGAGCTCGCGGTCGTCATCGGCCGCATGTGCCGCGAGGTCCCGCGCGAACGCGTCAAGGACGTGATCTTCGGCTACACCTGCGCCAACGACGTCACCGCCCGTGACGTGCAGAAGCGTGAGCAGCAGTGGGCGCGGGCCAAGGGCTTCGACACCGCCTGCCCGCTCGGCCCCTGGGTGGAGACCGAACTCGACCCGGGCGACCTCACCATCCAGCTCACGGTCGACGGCCAGCAGCGCCAGCTCGGCCGCACCAGCGAGATGATCCACTCGGTCGAGGACCTGATCGTCAACATCACCGAGGCCATGACGCTGCTGCCCGGCGACGTCATCCTCACGGGCACCCCGGCAGGGGTCGGCCCCCTGGCTGTCGGCGACGAGGTCGCCGTCACCATCGAAGGCATCGGCACTCTCACCAACAAGGTTGTCAAGCGTGGCTAGCGCACCCGGCTCCCCCGTACGCGTCCGTTTCTGCCCCTCGCCCACCGGTAACCCCCATGTGGGCCTGGTCCGCACCGCCCTGTTCAACTGGGCGTTCGCGCGGCACCACCAGGGCACCCTGGTCTTCCGCATCGAGGACACCGACGCGGCCCGCGACTCCGAGGAGTCGTACAACCAGCTGCTCGACGCGATGCGCTGGCTGGGCTTCGACTGGGACGAGGGCCCCGAGGTCGGCGGCCCGCACGCGCCCTACCGGCAGTCGCAGCGCATGGACCTCTACAAGGACGTCGCGCAGAAGCTGCTGGACGCCGGCCACGCCTACCGCTGCTACTGCTCCCAGGACGAGCTGGACGAGCGCCGCGAGGCCGCCCGCGCGGCCGGAAAGCCGTCCGGCTACGACGGCCACTGCCGCGAGCTCACCGAGGAGCAGGTCACGCGGTACCAGGCCGAGGGCCGCGCGCCGATCGTCCGCTTCCGGATGCCCGACGAGACGATCACCTTCGACGACCTGGTCCGCGGCGAGCTGACCTTCACACCGGAGAACGTCCCCGACTACGGCATCGTCCGCGCGAACGGCGCCCCGCTGTACACGCTGGTCAACCCGGTCGACGACGCCCTGATGGAGATCACCCACGTCCTGCGCGGCGAGGACCTGCTCTCCTCCACCCCGCGCCAGATCGCGCTGTACAAGGCCCTGATCGAGCTGGGCATCGCGGGGGCCGTCCCCGCCTTCGGTCACCTGCCGTACGTGATGGGCGAGGGCAACAAGAAGCTCTCCAAGCGTGACCCGCAGGCCTCGCTGAACCTCTACCGCGAGCAGGGTTTCCTGCCCGAGGGCCTGCTCAACTACCTCTCCCTGCTCGGCTGGTCGCTCTCGGCCGACCAGGACATCTTCTCGATCGAGGAGATGGTCGCGGCCTTCGACATCAAGGACGTGAACCCCAACCCGGCCCGCTTCGACCTCAAGAAGTGCGAGTCGATCAACGGCGACCACATCCGCATGCTCGATGTGAAGGACTTCACGGAGCGCTGCGCGCCCTGGCTGACGGCCCCGTTCGCGCCCTGGGCCCCGGAGGACTTCGACGAGTCGAAGTGGCAGGCGATCGCGCCGCACGCGCAGACCCGTCTGAAGGTCCTGTCGGAGATCACCGACAACGTCGACTTCCTCTTCCTCGACGAGCCGGTCCTCGACGAGGCGAGCTGGACCAAGGCGATGAAGGAGGGCAGCGACGCCCTGCTGCGCACGGCCCGCGAGAAGCTGGAGTCGGCCGACTGGACCTCGGCGGAGTCCCTGAAGGAGGCCGTCCTGGCGGCCGGCGAGGCCCACGGACTCAAGCTCGGCAAGGCCCAGGCCCCCGTCCGTGTCGCCGTCACCGGCCGCACCGTCGGCCTCCCGCTCTTCGAGTCCCTGGAGGTCCTGGGCAAGGAGACGACGCTGGCCCGCATCGACGCCGCACTGGCGAAGCTGGCCGCGTAAGCCACTCGCGCGAAGGGGCGGTATCCGGGGTCCCGGGTACCGCCCCTTCGCCGTATCCGCCCCGGGAACGGCCCCGTCGCGTTACGGTCGGAGCATGAGCATCCGTGCCGTGGTCTGGGACGTGGACGACACGCTGTTCGACTATTCGAGCGCGGACCGCGAGGGCATGCGGGCGCATCTGGCCGCCGAGGGGCTGCTGGAGGACTTCGGGGGAGCCCGGGCGGCGCTGGTGCGCTGGCGCGAGGTCACCGACGCCCAGTGGGCACGCTTCTCGGCGGGCGAGACGACCTTCCAGGGGCAGCGCCGGGACCGGGTCAGGGACTTCCTCGGCCGGGAGCTGACGGACGCCGACGCGGACGACTGGTTCGAGCGTTACGTGGCTCACTACGAGACGGCCTGGGCGCTGTTCCCGGACGTGGTGCCGGCGCTCGACCTCCTGGCCCGCCGGTACCGGCACGGTGTGCTGTCCAACTCCAGCCTGACCGTGCAGGACCGCAAGCTGCGGGTGCTCGGTGTGCACGACCGGTTCGAGACCATCCTGTGCGCCGCCGAGCTGGGCGTCTCCAAACCCGAGGCGGCCGCGTTCTACGCGGCCTGCGAGGCCATGTCGCTGCCCGCGCACCAGGTCGCCTACGTCGGCGACCACCCGGACATCGACGGGCGCGGGGCCGCCGAGGCGGGTCTGCTGTCGGTGTGGCTCGACCGTGACGGAGCCTGTGCCGTCGGCGACGCACCCCCTGGCGGACACCGGATCAGGACTCTCGCCGAACTCCCGGACGTCCTCGGCTCGGATACCCGTTTTGGAGCCCCGGACACCTTCGGGTAATGTTCTTCCTGCGCCGAGGGGCGTGGGCCGAAAGGCCGAAGCCCCGAGGAGCAAGCTAGAACGAGAACCCCTCAGGGGCTTGAGTTCCAGTGGCCTATGGTGTAATTGGCAGCACGACTGATTCTGGTTCAGTTAGTCTTGGTTCGAGTCCAGGTAGGCCAGCTCGCAGAGCTTATCTGCAAAGCCCCCGTTGTGTAGCGGCCTAGCACGCTGCCCTCTCAAGGCAGTAGCGCCGGTTCGAATCCGGTCGGGGGTACAGATCCTTCCCGCGAGGACAGTTGGGTAGATCCCGCTGACCCCGATGCAGGATCGCTAGGGCCCCCGTTGTGTAGCGGCCTAGCACGCCGCCCTCTCAAGGCGGTAGCGCCGGTTCGAATCCGGTCGGGGGTACTGACTGGTCTAAACCACATTGGTCTATGGTGTAATTGGCAGCACGACTGATTCTGGTTCAGTTAGTCTTGGTTCGAGTCCAGGTAGACCAGCTCGGGCCTGCGGAAACGCAGTGTCCATGCCCCCGTTGTGTAGCGGCCTAGCACGCCGCCCTCTCAAGGCGGTAGCGCCGGTTCGAATCCGGTCGGGGGTACATCCAGGAAGGCCCTTCGCTTCGGCGGAGGGCCTTCTGCCATGTGCCCCGCTGACACCGTCAGGCGAACCCGTACCGCCGTGCCGACTCCTCCTCCTGTGCCAGCCGGTGCAGCGCCCTCAGCACCGGCTCGAACAGCACCGCCGAGGCCACCGCCATCTCGACGCGCTCCGTGTCGGACTCGTACGACTCCGTGCGGTCCAGATCGCGCCTGGCCGCCTCGTGCATCAACTCCGCGTAGGGAGCCATGAGTTGGGCGTCGCAGGGATAGCCGAGCCGGACCAGCGCGGCCACCAGGGCGACCAGCGAGCGGTGGACGGGGGAGAGGGGGCCGATCTTCCGGGCCGACTCCCAGCCGACGATGCGCAGCAGTTGGTCCACCTCGGCTCGGGCGGCGGCCGCGGCCGGGTCCTCCTCGTCCGGCTCGGGCCCCTGCGGCAGCTCCCACAGGGCCGCGCCCAGCCGGATCGTGCGCCCCAGGGACTCGTCGTCGACATGCCGCAGCACCTCCCGGGCGCTCGCCACGGGAACCCGTCCCACCTGGATCAACGCCCGCACCAGCCGCAGCCGTCGCAGATGTGTGCCGTCGTACTCGGCCGTGGTCGCGTTGATCTGCCGGCCCGGCGGCAACAGGCCCTCGCGCAGGTAGTACTTGATCGTCGCGATGGACACACCGCTGCGTCTGCTCAGTTCGGCGAGCCGCATTCCTTGCGCCTTTCCTTGGGTAGCGGCGCTATCCAAACATGGCTGACGCCGCTCCGCGAGCGCCGGCCGTACGCCGCCGCATGACCGCATGCCGGCGACCACCCTGGCGGCCGCGAGGGGAGGGAGGCGGGTCGGCCTTCACGTACGCAGGCGACCACCCCTTGAGGGGCGCGGGGAGCTGCGTGACAAGCCGCACACGACCCGCAGCCGCGAGGGGAGGGATGCAGGTCGGCCTTCACGTACGCAGGCGACCACCCCTTGAGGGGCGCGGGGAACTGCGCGACAAGCCACAGACAACCGGCAGCCGCGACAGGACAGCACCACCCCCGGCGTCAGGCGCGCAGAAGACCGTGAGGCATGGTCGTGGCCGTACGTGGATGCGGGCCCGTGACCCCGAGAGGGAGCCCCCAGCAGAGCCCCCGGCAGGGCCCCGGCAGAACAGGGACAGAGCCGCCGCGGCGTCGAGGCTGCTCTGTCCCTGTGGAGGGTCGTTCTTCCGGGCCGGGTCAGCCCGTGCGGCGCAGCGCCTCGGAGAGGCGGGCCGCCGCGTCGATGACGGCCTGGGCGTGCATCCGGCCCGGGTGACGGGTGAGCCGCTCGATGGGGCCGGAGACGGAGACCGCGGCCACCACACGGTTGGAGGGGCCCCGCACGGGCGCGGAGACCGAGGCCACGCCCGGCTCGCGCTCACCGATGGACTGGGCCCAGCCGCGGCGGCGCACGCCCGACAGGGCCGTGGCCGTGAAGCGGGCGCCCTGGAGGCCGCGGTGCAGGCGCTCGGGCTCCTCCCAGGCCATGAGGATCTGCGCCGAGGAGCCCGCCTTCATCGTGAGCGTCGAGCCGACCGGGACGGTGTCCCGAAGTCCGGACAGGCGCTCCGCCGCGGCGACGCAGATGCGCATGTCGCCCTGGCGGCGGTAGAGCTGCGCGCTCTCGCCGGTGACGTCACGGAGGTGGGTGAGCACCGGGCCCGCCGTGGCGAGGAGGCGGTCCTCACCGGCTGCCGCGGCCAGTTCTGCCAGGCGCGGGCCGAGGATGAAACGGCCCTGCATGTCGCGTGCCACCATGCGGTGGTGTTCCAGAGCCACGGCCAGGCGGTGGGCCGTGGGTCGTGCCAGTCCGGTAGCCGCGACCAGACCCGCGAGGGTGGCCGGACCGGACTCCAGAGCGCTCAGGACGAGGGCCGCCTTGTCCAGAACGCCGACGCCGCTACTGTTGTCCATGCAACGATACTCGCGTCTCACTCTGTGAAACGCAAGTTCAATTTTCTCCAGAACGCGCAACCCTTGGATACACAGTGGCCCGCGCACCGAACGGGCCCGGCGGCTGGTGCCCGCATCAGGGGTGCGGGTGCCGCCACCTCAGATCTCTAGTTGGGCCGGCGCACCTCTTGCCGGCCGGAGGGAAAGCGATGGGTAGGACACTCGCGGAGAAGGTCTGGGACGACCATGTCGTCCGGCGCGCCGAGGGCGAGCCCGACCTCCTCTACATCGATCTGCACCTGCTGCACGAGGTGACCAGCCCGCAGGCTTTCGACGGCCTCCGCAAGAGCGGCCGCCAGGTGCGCAGGCTCGACCTGACCATCGCCACCGAGGATCACAACACCCCCACCCTCGACATCGACAAGCCCATCGCCGACCCGGTCTCCCGCGTCCAGCTGGAGACCCTGCGCAAGAACTGCGCCGAGTTCGGTGTGCGGCTGCACCCGCTGGGCGACGTCGAGCAGGGCGTGGTCCACGTGGTGGGACCGCAGCTGGGTCTGACCCAGCCGGGCACCACCGTCGTCTGCGGCGACTCCCACACCTCCACGCACGGCGCCTTCGGCGCGCTGGCCTTCGGCATCGGCACCTCGCAGGTCGAGCACGTGCTGGCCACCCAGACGCTGCCCCTGGCCCGCCCGAAGACCATGGCGATCACGGTCGAGGGCGAACTGCCCGAGGGCGTCACCGCCAAGGACCTGATCCTGGCGATCATCGCCAGGATCGGCACCGGCGGCGGCCAGGGCTACATCCTGGAGTACCGCGGTGAGGCCATCGAGAAGCTCTCGATGGAGGCCCGGATGACCATCTGCAACATGTCGATCGAGGCCGGCGCCCGCGCGGGCATGATCGCTCCCGACGAGACGACCTTCGAGTACCTCAAGGGCCGCCCGCACGCCCCCGAGGGCGCCGACTGGGACGCCGCCGTCGCGTACTGGAAGACGCTGCGCACCGACGACGACGCCGAGTTCGACGCCGAGGTCGTCATCGACGGTGCCGCGCTGTCGCCGTTCGTCACCTGGGGCACCAACCCGGGCCAGGGTGCGCCGCTTTCGGCGGCCGTCCCCGACCCGGCTTCGTACGAAGACGCTTCGGAGCGGCTCGCCGCCGAAAAGGCCCTGGAGTACATGGGGTTGGAGGCCGGCCAGACGCTGCGCTCCATCAAGGTGGACACCGTCTTCGTAGGCTCCTGCACCAACGGCCGCATCGAGGACCTGCGCGCCGCCGCCGACCTGCTGAAGGGCCGCAAAGTCGCCGACGGCGTACGGATGCTGGTCGTCCCCGGCTCCGTGCGCGTGGGCCTGCAGGCCGTCTCCGAGGGTCTGGACGTCGTCTTCAAGGAGGCCGGCGCCGAGTGGCGGCACGCGGGCTGTTCGATGTGCCTGGGCATGAACCCCGACCAGCTGGCGCCCGGTGAGCGCTCCGCGTCCACCTCCAACCGCAACTTCGAGGGCCGGCAGGGCAAGGGCGGCCGCACCCACCTGGTGTCGCCGCAGGTCGCGGCCGCAACGGCCGTGCTGGGCCACCTGGCCTCCCCGGCCGACCTGTCCGACGCTCGTACGCCCGCTGGAGTCTGATCAGCAATGGAAGCATTCACCACGCACACCGGCCGGGCCGTCCCGCTGCGCCGCTCCAACGTCGACACCGACCAGATCATCCCTGCTCACTGGCTCAAGAAGGTGACCCGGGACGGCTTCGAGGACGGTCTGTTCGAGGCCTGGCGCAAGGACCCGGAGTTCATCCTCAACCGGCCCGAGCGGCAGGGCGCGACGGTGCTGGTCGCCGGCCCCGACTTCGGTACCGGCTCCTCCCGTGAGCACGCCGTCTGGGCGCTGCAGAACTACGGCTTCAAGGCCGTGATCTCCGCCCGCTTCGCCGACATCTTCCGCGGCAACTCCCTGAAGAACGGCCTGCTCACGGTCGTGCTGGAGCAGAAGATCGTGGACGCGCTGTGGGAGCTCACCGAGAGCGACCCCCAGGCCGAGATCACGGTCGACCTGGAGAACCGAGAGGTGCGCGCCGCCGGCATCACCGCCTCCTTCGAGCTGGACGAGAACTCCCGCTGGCGGCTGCTGAACGGCCTGGACGACATCTCCATCACCCTCCAGAACGAGGACGACATCGCGGCGTACGAGGCCGAGCGCCCCGAATACAAGCCGCGGACTCTCCAGGTCTGACCCCGACCCCCTGAGCGGGGTCGAATTCAGGCCACCCGCAACCCCCGCTGTACCCCCGATCACCCCGATCGGGGGTACAGCTGTTTTCACACTCGTACGGCCGTGCGCATCACTGGCCCGCCCTGTCAACTTCCCTGGTTACAGGGGTGATTGCCGGGGTAGGCGGGCCCTCGGACCGTGGCGGCGGCGGGAGTTCGGACGGCCCGCCGGGGGGTGAGTTGCCCCCCGAGCAGGCGACAACTCGCCCCAGATGGCACAATCTGTGCATGGAACGCGACGGCCAACTTCAGCTCTATGCGGCGGTCGCGATCCAACTCAAGGAAGCGCACTCAAAGGTGCGCGCACTGCAAGTCCCGGAGGGCGTACGGATGGCGCTGACCCGGAAGCTGCTGGTCATTACGGCCGCGGCCAAGCACGATCTCGCCGATGCGGCAAGGCGTCTGGAGCGGTTCAACGCGGACCTCGTCGAGGGTCGACTCCCCGAAGAGGACGGCTGAACAAGCCCGGTGCGGTCGAGTCCGTTGCGGCACAAGGGTGATAAGCCCGTTTCGTGTTTGATTTGCGGTATATATCTGCCTAACGTGCGAAAAAGCTTGAACACTTTCGTTCTGGCGATGTCTCCGAAGGGGAAGACGTGAACAAGGCGCAGCTCGTAGAAGCGATTGCCGACAAGGTGGGCGGCCGCCAGCAGGCCGCCGACGCTGTCGACGCGGTCCTGGACGCCATCGTCCGCGCGGTCGTCGCCGGCGACCGGGTCTCGGTCACCGGCTTCGGTTCGTTCGAGAAGGTCGAGCGTCCTGCTCGCTACGCCCGCAACCCCCAGACGGGCGAGCGGGTTCGGGTCAAGAAGACGTCCGTCCCGCGCTTCCGTGCCGGTCAGGGCTTCAAGGACCTGGTCAGCGGCTCGAAGAAGCTGCCGCGCGGCGGCGAGGTCGCCGTCAAGAAGGCGCCCAAGGGCAGCCTGACCGGAGGCGCCTCCGCGACGGTGAAGAAGGCCGCCGCGAAGAAGACGACCGCCAAGAAGGCGACGGCGGCCGCGAAGAAGACCACGGCGAAGAAGGCGCCCGCCAAGAAGGCGACGGCGGCCGCGAAGAAGACCACGGCGAAGAAGGCGCCCGCCAAGAAGACCACGGCGGCCGCGAAGAGCACCGCGGCCAAGAAGACCACCGCCAAGAAGGCCCCGGCGAAGAAGGTCACCGCCAAGAAGGCGCCCGCCAAGAAGTCGACGGCCCGCAAGACCACCGCCAAGAAGACCACCGCGCGCAAGTAGGCGACGGCACAGGGCACTCACGCGCCGGGCCGGACTCCCCAGGGAGTCCGGCCCGCGGCGTTCCACAAGGGTCCGGGGGAACGGGCACTTCAAAGGCCCGCAAGCGCAAGACCCGTGGATTCAGAGGGTCTGCAGGGTGATCAGCGTGATCCGGCGGGCCTCGCCCTCGCCCTCGGTCTCGATCCGCACCCGCTGTCCGGGGCGCAGCAGCCGCAGCCCGCCCGCGTCGAACGCGGCCGTGCCGAAGGGGACGGGGGTGCCGTCGTCGAGCAGCACCTGGCCGCTGCGTGTCTCGGCGTCGTACGTGTATGCGGTCGCATGCATGGCCGCAGCCTACTGCCCGGAGGTCAGCAGCCGCGCGGCCGCGGCCGCCGTACGGGGGCCCACGCCCAGGGCGAGCGCCGCCCGCAGATCGTCGCCCGTGTCCACGTCCTGCCGTACGGAATCCACCGAGGGCGGCAGGAGTTCCGCCGCGCCGGACGCGCGGTGGCGTGCCCGGGAATCGGGGCCGAATGCCGGGAGCAGATCCCGGCCGGGGGCCGCGGCGAGAAGAGTCGTGCCGATTCCGGCCGAGTCAGGGAGGAAAGCGCGCGGGAATTCCGCCGCCGCGTCCAGGACCCGAGCCAATTCCTCAGGACGCAGGGCCGGCAGATCGGCGTTCAGAGCCGCCAGCGGGGTTTCGGGGCGCGAAGTGCGTACGACCGCCTCCGCGTGCGCCAGCGCGGCGTTCAGGCCCCCGCGGGGCTCGTCCGGGACGATGCGCGCCCCCAGGGCCGCCAGCTCTCGCGCGGCCAGCGCGTCGTCCGTGACGACCGCCACACGCCGCACCGCTGCCGAGGCCAGCGCGGCAGCCACCGTGTCCTGCGCGAACGCGAGGGCCAGCCCCGGCCGGACCCCGTCCGAGGCGGTGTCCGAGAGCCTGCTCTTGGCTTGCGCCAGGGGCTTCAGGGGAATGACCAACGTCCACTGCACGCGTATGTGTCCCTCTCTAGTCCGGGCCATTGTCACCTGCCGCTTCCGGCGCGCTCCGGTACGGGGAGCGGCGCTGAGCCGCACGCGGGGGCGGTGACGGCAGACGGGCGGGCGTACGGTGTTCTCGACAGACCGGCGACCTGGGGCGACACTTGTGCGGCCCCCCAGGTCCTAGAGGAAGGTGCTCGCGTGCCGCGCCGCAGAATCGGCTTCTGGTACCGCTTCGCCGCGGTGATCTGCAAACCACCGCTGGTGGTTCTGCTCAAGCGGGACTGGCGTGGAATGGAGAACATTCCGGCCGAGGGTGGATTTATCACCGTGGTGAACCACAATTCGCACATCGACCCCTTCGGATACGCCCACTACCAGTACAACACCGGGCGCGTTCCGCGATTCCTCGCGAAGAGCGGCCTTTTCAAGAAGGGATTCCTCGGCGCCGCGATGCGCGGCACGGGACAGATTCCCGTCTACCGCGAGAGCACCGACGCGCTCAGCGCCTTCCGCGCCGCGATCGAGGCCGTGGAACGCGGCGAATGCGTCTCCTTCTACCCCGAGGGCACCCTCACCCGCGACCCCGACGGCTGGCCCATGACCGGCAAGACCGGCGCCGCCCGCGTCGCCCTGCAGACCAAGTGCCCGGTGATCCCGGTGGCCCAGTGGGGCTGCAACGAACTGCTGCCGCCCTACGCCAAGAAGCCCGAGCTGCTGCCGCGCAAGACGCACCGCGTGCTGGCCGGCCCGCCGGTGGACCTCGCCCGCTTCTACGACCGCGAGATGACCGCGGACGTGCTCAAGGAGGCCACCGAGGAGATCATGGCCGCGATCACCCGCCTGCTGGAGGAGATCCGCGGCGAGAAGGCGCCCGAGACGCCCTACGACCCGCGCCGCGAGCGGATCGAGCAGCGGCGTCGCACGGAGGCGCAGAACCAGGGTAGGCAGGCAGAAGGGCAGGGCACGTGAGCAAGGCGGTCAGGCCGGTCAAGGCAGCGGTCTTCAGCGCCGGTTCGTGGGGCACGGCCTTCGGCATGGTGCTCGCCGACGCGGGGTGCGAGGTCACCCTGTGGGCGCGGCGCCCCGAGGTCGCCGAGGCGATCAACTCCACCCGGATCAACCCGGACTACCTGCCGGGCGTGGAACTCCCGGAGAACGTGCGGGCCACCACGGATCCCGCCGAGGCGGCCGCCGGCGCCGACTTCACGGTGCTGTCGGTGCCGTCGCAGACGCTGCGGCAGAACCTCGCCGCGTGGACGCCGCTGCTGGCCCCGGGAACGGTCCTCGTCTCCCTGATGAAGGGCGTCGAACTCGGCACCACCATGCGGATGAGCGAGGTCGTCGCCGACGTCGCCAAGGTCGGCCCGGACCGCGTCGCCGTGGTCACCGGACCCAACCTGGCCCGGGAGATCGCCGCGCGTATGCCGGCCGCCGCCGTGGTCGCCTGCACCGACGAGTCGGTCGCGCAGCGGCTCCAGGCCGCCTGCCACACGCCGTACTTCCGCCCGTACACCAACACCGACGTCGTCGGCTGCGAGCTGGGCGGCGCGGTGAAGAACGTCATCGGGCTCGCCGTGGGCATCGCCGACGGCATGGGCCTGGGCGACAACGCCAAGGGCTCGCTGATCACCCGCGGCCTCGCCGAGACGACTCGGCTGGGCCTGGCGATGGGCGCCGACCCGCTGACCTTCTCCGGACTGGCGGGCCTGGGCGACCTGGTGGCGACCTGCTCCTCGCCGCTCTCGCGCAACCACACCTTCGGCACCAACCTCGGCCGGGGCATGACCCTGCAGGAGACCATCGCGGTCACCAAGCAGACCGCCGAGGGCGTCAAGTCCTGCGAGTCCGTGCTGGATCTGGCCCGCAGGCACGGCGTCGACATGCCCATCACCGAGACGGTCGTCGGCATCGTCCACGAGGCCAAGCCGCCGGTGGTCGCCCTCAAGGAGCTGATGTCGCGCAGCGCCAAGGCCGAGCGCCGCTGATCACGACAGGGAGCGACCGTACGTGCGACGTTGAGCGACAGCGGGCGGCGGGCACTGACGAAGCCGGTACCAGCGGGTACTCTCAACGCGATATGAGCAGCGAGAACCTCCCCCAGACCCCCCAGCAGGCCGCCCGCAAGCCGCGGGTGGCCGTCGTGTTCGGCGGACGCAGCTCCGAACACGGGATCTCCGTGGTCACCGCCGGCGCCGTCCTGAAGGCCATCGACCGGACGAAGTACGAGGTCCTGCCGATCGGCATCACCCGGGACGGCCGGTGGGCGCTGACCGCCGACGAGCCGGAGCGCATGGCGATCACCGAGCGCCGTACGCCCAGCGTCGACGAACTGGCCGAGTCCGGCGAGGGCGGCGTGGTGCTTCCCGTCGACCCCGCCAGCCGTGAAGTCGTCTACAGCGAGCCGGGATCGGTGCCCAAGGCCCTCGGCGAGGTCGACGTGGTCTTCCCCGTCCTGCACGGCCCCTACGGCGAGGACGGCACCCTCCAGGGCCTCCTGGAGCTCTCCGGTGTCCCCTACGTCGGCTCGGGCGTGCTCGCCTCGGCCGTCGGGCAGGACAAGGAGTACATGAAGCGGGTGTTCACCTCCTTCGGGCTCAAGGTCGGCCCGTACGTGGTGATCCGCCCCCGCGAGTGGCAGCAGGACGAGCCGGCCGCCCGCAAGAAGATCGTCGACTTGGCCGGCGAGCACGGCTGGCCGCTGTTCGTGAAGCCCGCGCGCGCGGGTTCCTCGATCGGCATCACCAAGGTCGACGACCTCTCCGGACTGGGCGAGGCGATCGCCGAGGCCCAGCGCCACGACCCGAAGATCCTCGTCGAGGCCGCCCTGCGCGGCCGCGAGATCGAGTGCGGCGTCCTGGAGTTCGAGGACGGCCCGCGCGCCTCGGTCCCCGCCGAGATCCCGCCGCCGGACGCGCACGCCTACTACGACTTCGATGCCAAGTACATCGACTCCACCCCCGGCATCGTCCCGGCGCCCCTCACCCCCGAGGAGACCGCCGAGGTGCAGCGCCTCGCGGTGGACGCCTTCGAGGCCGCCTCCTGCGAGGGCCTGGTCCGCGCGGACTTCTTCCTCACCGAGGACGGGGAGTTCGTGATCAACGAGATCAACACGATGCCCGGCTTCACGCCCATCTCGATGTATCCCCAGATGTGGCAGGCGACGGGCGTCGAGTACCCCGAGCTGGTGGACCGCCTGATCCAGGCGGCTTTGCGCAGGTCCACCGGGCTGAGGTGACCCGGGCGCGCGGGGCCGTACCGGGGTGCGGCTCCGCCGCGCGGGCGCGAGAAGCCCGCGCCGGAGTACGTTCCGCACCCCTACGGCGCCGTATAGCCCTCCCGCCACGGAACGGTCTTCCTGACCGCGGACGCCAGGTCGATGAGGACGGCCGAGCTGTCGACGCCCGAGGGCACCGTCACCTCGACATAGGCCTCACGATTGGCTGTGGTGAAGCGGTACGCGCCCGCGTCCCGCTTCTCCATCAGCCAGTCGACGCCCTCGACGCCGCCCGGGACGGCGTCGGGATCGCGCCCCTCGGCCACTTCGGGAGAGACCATCTTCGGCGGTTGCGGCACCCCGCACCGCAGTATGATCGCCGGGTCGTCCCCCCAGCCCGCGGTCAGCGCCGACGCCGGCTCGGGATCGGACCGGCGCGCACCGCCCACCTCGGCCGGCAGCACCTCGTCCAGGTTCCGGCACAGCCCGGCGACCTTCGCGCCGGGCTCGGGAACCGCCGCCGACGCGCTGTCGTCCCCTGTGGAGCAGCCGGCGACGGCGAACAGCAGGGCGAACGCGGACAGGCCGATGAGCCGGTGACGATGAGAGTGCACCGGCCAAGGGTAGACGGGGGCTACAGATGGACGACCGGGCAGGTCAGGGTACGGGTGATCCCGTCCACCTGCTGGACCTTGGCGACCACCATGCGACCGAGGTCGTCGACGGTGTCGGCCTGGGCGCGCACGATGACGTCGTACGGACCCGTCACGTCCTCGGCCTGGATGACACCAGGGATCTTGCTGATCGTCTCGGCGACGGTCGACGCTTTGCCGACCTCCGTCTGGATCAGGATGTACGCCTGTACCACGGAACCTCCAGGGCGGCCACGAGGATCATGTGGGGAAAAGGAACGCCACGGTATCGCGTCGCCGCTCGCCGCGGGGAGACCTGCGGGTACCGGAGCTCGCGCGCCGGGGTGCAGGCACGACAGAAGTTGACGGTCATCACGACCGTAACGAGGACAGAGTTGGCTCGCGACCTGGCATGCACAGGGAGAGAAGGGGCGATATCCCGATGAAGGGCACTGTTGGTGAGCTCGGCGAGTTCGGGCTCATCAGGGAGCTCACCTCCCGTCTCACCACCACCCCGGCGGTCCGGGTCGGCCCCGGCGACGACGCCGCGGTGGTGGCCGCGCCCGACCGCAGGGTCGTGGCGAGCACCGACATCCTGCTGGAGGGCCGGCACTTCCGCCGCGACTGGTCCACGGCCTACGACGTGGGCCGCAAGGCCGCCGCCCAGAACCTCGCGGACATCGCCGCCATGGGCGCCGTGCCGACCGCGCTGCTGCTCGGCCTCGTCGTCCCCGCCGAACTCCCGGTCACCTGGCCGAGCGAGCTGATGGACGGACTGCGCGACGAGTGCCAGGTCGCGGGCGCCGCCGTGGTCGGCGGGGACGTCGTGCGCGGTGACACGATCACGGTGTCGATCACCGCGCTCGGCGATCTGCGCAACCAGGAGCCCGTCACCCGGGCCGGCGCCCAGCCCGGCGACCTCGTCGCGGTGACCGGCTGGCTCGGCTGGTCCGCGGCCGGATACGCGGTGCTCTCCCGCGGCTTCCGCTCGCCGCGCGCCTTCGTGGAGGCCCATCGCCGCCCCGAGCCGCCGTACCACGCCGGTCCGGCCGCCGCGGGGCTCGGCGCCACCGCGATGTGCGACGTGAGCGACGGGCTGATCGCCGACCTCGGGCACATCGCGGAGGCCAGCAAGGTCCGTATCGACATCCGCTCCGGCGCGATCGATGTGCCCTCGCAGATGAACGACATCGGCCAGGCCGTCGGCGTCGACCCCATGCAGTGGGTGCTCACCGGCGGCGAGGACCACGCGATCGTGGCGACCTTCCCGCCGGATGTGAAGCTGCCCGCCCGCTGGAAGGTCATCGGCGAGGTCCTCAACCCGTCCGCGCTGCCGCAGGTGACCGTCGACGGGGCCCCGTGGACGAGCAAGGGCGGCTGGGACCACTTCGGGGACGAGGAGCCGTGATCCCCCGGGTGCTCACGGTGGCGGGCTCGGACTCCGGCGGGGGCGCGGGCATCCAGGCCGACCTGAAGACGATGCTCGCGCACGGCGTGCACGGCATGAGCGTGCTCACCGCTGTGACCGCGCAGAACTCCGTGGGCGTGCAGGGGGCCTGGGAACTGCCCGTGGAGGCCGTCCGGGCCCAGTACCGCAGCGTCGTCGACGACATCGGCGTACAGGCCGTGAAGACCGGCATGCTGGCCTCGGCCGAACTGGTCGAGGCGGTCGCCGAGTTGATCTCCGGCACGGACGCGCCGGCCGTCGTCGACCCGGTCGGCTTCTCCAAGCACGGCGACCCGCTGCTGGCGGCCTCCGCGCTGGACTCCGTCCGCGCCAAGCTGCTGCCGGTGGCCACCGTGGCGACCCCGAACCTCGACGAGGTGATCCAACTCACAGGCGTGAGGGTCGAGTCCGAGGGAGATATGCGCCGGGCCGCGGCTGCCGTGCTGGAGTTCGGGCCGCGCTGGGCGCTGATCAAGGGCGGGCATCTGCCCGGGGACACCGGGCGGGCGGGTGGGAGTCAGGCCGTGGATCTGCTCACCGACGGCTTCGCCGAGCACTGGCTGAGGGCGCCCCGGTACGACAACCGGCACACCCACGGCACCGGCTGCACGCTCGCCTCGGCGGTCGCCTGCGGGCTCGCGAAGGGCCTGTCCGTGCCGGAGGCCGTCACGGCGGCCAAGGAGTACGTCACCGGCGCCATCGCCGCCGGGTTCGCGCTCGGGGCGGGGATCGGGCCGGTGGATCACGGGTGGCGCTTCAGGGGCTGATCCGCGGGGCGGACGATCTGTGGCGGTGGAGCGGTCCGGGGCGGTGCACCTCTCCACCGCCGGTGGACTGATCCGCGGGCGTGGCCTGGTCCGCCAGGGCATGGCAAAAAGCCGGTCCACCCTGAGGTGGACCGGCTCTGTGCGGCGGACCAGGCAGTGGCAGCGCGCTCAGCTGTTGCGTCAGCGCGAGACCTTGCCGGCCTTGATGCACGAGGTGCAGGCGTTCACGCGCTTCGGCGTCCCGCCGACCACGGTACGCACACGCTGGATGTTCGGGTTCCAGCGACGGGACGTACGGCGGTGCGAGTGCGAGATGTTGTTGCCGAAGCCCGGCCCCTTGCCGCAGACGTCGCAGTTGGCAGCCACGGGTCACTCCAAAGACTTCAGATGCACTTACGGTTGATCCCGGCATGCCGGAATCAAGATCAAGGATCTCAGTGGCGGTGCCAGGGGGAGAGCCCGATGTGGATCGGGCAACCGGAGCAGCATACAACGGCTGCTCCCGTACAAGGAAACTACCATGGCAGCTCAGGGGCCCGCTCCCGGCCCTCTTCCGGCGGGCACCGCCCCAAGGTCTACGCTGCGTCCACGTCCAGCATGTCAGGGAGGCGCAGGTGCCGCAGGTGCCGCAGACATTCTTCGATGCTCTCGCGGTGCGCACCTGGTGCGGACTGGCGCTGCGAGCGCTCGGGCGCGCGCGCGAGGAGATCGACGCGATCAACGTGTACCCCGTCGCGGACGGTGACACCGGCACCAACCTCTATCTGACGCTGGAGTCCGCCGCCGCCGCGGTCGAGGCCGTCTTCGACGGGCACGCGGCCGGCCGCCAGGGCCCGGCCGGCCCCTCGCTCGCCGACGCCGTCCGGGCGATGGCCCACGGCGCGCTCATCGGGGCGCGCGGGAACTCCGGCACGATCGTCGCCCAGCTGCTGCGCGGCATGTCCCAGGTGCTGGCCGCCGACGGCGCCGCACCGCACACCGACGGACCCGGCCTCAAACTCGCCCTGCGCCAGGCAGCCGATTCCGCCCGCCAGGCCGTCGCCCATCCCGTCGAGGGAACCGTGCTGACCGTCGCATCGGCGGCCGCCGACGCGGCCGAGGGCGCCGAGGGCGACTGCGGCAAGGTGGCCCTCGCCGCCTACGACGGTGCCCGTGCCGCCCTCGCCGCCACCCCGGGCCAGCTCGCCGTCCTGCGCCGGGCCGGGGTGGTGGACGCCGGGGGACGCGGGCTGGTGACGGTGCTCGGGGCGCTGGTGGAGACGTTCACAGGGGAGTCGCCGACAGCGGCTTCCGACGGGGCACGCGCACGCGAGGAGGCGGCCGAAGCGGCCCACGCGCGCGTGCACGGGCTCCCGCAGGCCGGGACCGAGCACCCCGTGGCGTGCGCGGACGGCGGCCACGAGGACGGTCCCGCCTTCGAGGTGATCTACCTCCTGGAGGCCGAGGACGAGGCCGTGGCGCGGCTGCGGCGACGGCTGGACGTACTGGGCGACTCCCTGGTCGTGGTCGGCGGCGACGGACTGTGGAACGTCCATGTGCATGTGGACGACGCCGGAGCCGCCGTGGAGGCGGGCGTCGAGGCCGGGCGTCCGTACCGGATCCGGATCACGCACTTCGGGCTCGGCGACGTCCACACCACGCGCGGGGAGCGGCCGCCGCGCGAGCGTGCCCAGCGGGCCGTGGTCGCCGTCGTGCCCGGCGAGGGTCTGGCCGGGCTCTACACCGAGGCGGGTGCCACCGCCGTGCTCGCCCGGCCCGGGGAGCCGCCCGCCAGCGGCGAGCTCGTCCACGCCGTTCGGTGCGCCCACGCGCGCGAGGTCGTGCTGCTGCCCAACGACGCCGACCTGCGCCACACGGCCGCGGCGGCGGCCGAGCAGGCCCGTGCCGAGGGCATCAGGGTGGCACTGATCCCGACGCGCTCGGCGGTCCAGGGCATCGCCGCGCTCGCCGTGCACGAGCCGGAGCGCCGCTTCGACGAGGACGTCGTGGCCATGACCTCAGCGGCCGGCACGACCCGCTACGCCGAGGTCACCGTCGCCGAGCACGAGTCCTGGACCACGGCCGGGATCTGCCAGGCCGGGGACGTCCTCGGGCTGATCGACGGCGATGTGGCGGTGATCGGCTCCGACGTCACCGACACGGCCCGCACCGTCCTGGATCGCATGCTCGCGGCCGGCGGCGAGCTGGTCACCCTCGTCCTCGGCGACGAGGCGCCCGAGGACATCGCCGAGTGCCTGGAGGCACGCGTGCGCGAGACCTATCTCGCGGTCGACACGGTCGTCTACCAGGGCGGGCGGCAGGGAGCGCTGCTGCTCATCGGCGTGGAGTAGGGCGTTTGCTGGTGGTCGGCGTCTCGCTGTAGTGGGCGCCCCGCGCGTGGGGGGCGTCCTGCTCGCGGGGGAGCGTCCGCTCATGGGTGGGTGCCCGCTTAGGGGGGCCTCCCGCTTGTGGTGGGCGCCCCGCTCGTAGGTGGGCGTCCGCTCGGGGGTGGGCGCCGCCCCGGCTCAGGTTTCCTCCCGCTCCCGCGCCAGCCGCAGCAGTCGGCCAGCCTCCCTGACCCGCTCCCGCGCCGTGTCCTCGGACCCAGAGGTGGAGCCGGGGTCGGCATCGAGGCCGGACTCGGGGCCGGACTCGGGGCCCAGCGCCGCGTACGCCGCCACCACGGCACTCGCGCGGGCCCGCGCCTCCCCGGGGCGGCCGAGGTCGAGGGCGAGCCTTCCCGCCGCGAGTTCCGCCTCGGTGCGGGCGTGCACGGCGAGGTCCCCGAGCGCGGCGAACACCGCGACGGCCTCCAGCAGCCGGGCCAGGGCCGCCTCGAAACCGGCCCCGTTCCCGACGGCCGTCTCCGTCTCGGCGATCCGGGCCAGCAGTTCGCCGAACTGCCGGTGGGTGTCGCCCAGTTCGTTGGTCAGCAGCCGCCGGGAGTCCTCGCCGGCCGCCGCGTCGAGAGCCGACGCGCACTCCTCGACGGCCTCCTCCATCCACCGTACGGCCGCCGCCGACCCCGTCGCGGGCTCAGCTCCGTCCGGTGCGTCCGGTGCGTCCGGTGCGTCCAGCGCGAGCCACGCCCTGGCGCGCAGGGACCGGACCAGCCCGTGCGGGTCACCCAGCTCACGCCACAGCGCGCCCGCGCGCGCGTACGCCCGGTCGGCCTCGGCGGGCAGCCCCGCGGCGCCCAGGGCCTCGCCGGCCAGATGCGCGAGCGTGGCGTGGTCCTGCTGCTCGGGCCAGTGCCGGGCGGTCTCGGCGGCCAGCAACCACCGCTCCGCCGCCGCCCGGTGCTCGCCCAGCTCGCTCAGGCAGTCCCCGAGCCACCACAGGGTCTGCACCACCGGGCCGTCGCCGTGCACCTCGGCCGACAGGTCCGTCAGCGCCGACTCCAGCACCTCGGCCGCCTCCGCCCAGTCGCCCTGCCGCAGCAGGAACCCGCCGAGCATCTGCCGGGCCCACGCGCCGAACGCAGCGTCGCCCGCCTCGTCGGCCCAGTGCGCCGCCTCCAAGGCCTGGCGGGCCGCCTCGTCGACCTCGTCGAGCCCGCCGAGCACCTCGGCGAGCTGGAGATGCAGCTGAGCCCGCCCCGGCGGCTCCAGATAGGGTCCGCCGTGCTCCAGGGCCGCCCGCAGCGCCCGCTCGGTCCCGTCCACGTCCTCCAGCTGGTGGGCGAGCATCGCCAGCCGGGCCTCGTACTCCACCGCGAACCACGGCAGCCCCGCCGCCACGAACTGCGCCGCGGCCCGCTCGAACAGCGCCGCCGCCCGCGCCGGCTCACCGGCGTGCGCCGCCAGGTCCGCCAGCATCGCCCGTGCCTCGGCCGCCCGCGCCGCCAGCCGTACGTCCCCGTCGCCGCGCCCGTCGACCAGCGCCAGCACCTCCGTCACGGCGTCCCGGGCCGCACCGAGCACCTCGGGAGCCGGTACGGCACCGGTGCGTTCCACCGCCTCCTGCGCCCGGCGCATCAGCACCCGGGCCCGGCCCATCAGGACCGAGGCGGCCTGCCGTACACCGGTCGCGTCCTCGGCGTACAGCGCGAGGACCTCCTCGTAGGGCCCGGCGACGGAGGCGAGGGCGCCCTCGACGTCACCGCCCAGGGCCCGGACATAGGCCGCACGCGTGCGTGCCGCGAGGGACTCGCCCGGGTCGCCCGCCTCCGCGTAGAGCTCCGCCGCGTGCTCGAACAGCGCCGCGCCCTCGGGGCCCTGCCCCATCGCCCGGTGGTCGGCGAGCTCCGCCCGCTCGCGGACGTCCAGCTCGACTCCCTCGCACGCCCGCGCGGCGGCCGCCCACGCCTCCATCGCGTTCGGCCGCAGGGCCTCCGACAGCCGCCGCGCACGGTCCAGCAGGGCGGCCGGACCGGGCTCCGCGAGGGGCGTTCCGGGTGGCACGGTGTCGTGCGGCACGGCAACGGGTGGCACGGCAACGGGCGGCACAGTCGGCTCCGGCCCGCGCGCGGGCGGCGAGGGCGTCACCCGCACCCCGAGCGGCAGCCGCTCCACCAGCGGAGCCCGCTCCATACGCGCGCGCGTGCGCTCACCGACGTACGGCGTGCCGTTGCGCGCGTCGAACCTGGCGGCCAGCGACAGGGCGTTCTCCCGCGCGTGGCCGGCCAGTTCGCGCGCGGTCCACGCACGGCCCGCCGGGCCCGGCACCGCCTGCTCGCCCAGGCCGAGCGCGGCCAGCCGGTCCATGAGCAGGGCGACCGTGCTCAGGTACTCCATCCTGCCGCGCGGATGCCCGGCCCCGTCGAAGTACGCGGGCCGCTCCGCCAGCAGCTCCAGGCCGCGCGCCTCGTTCCCGGTCAGCGCGCAGAACTCCACATGGTCCGCGTACGCGGTGCGCATGCTCTCCATCGGCCGGACCAGCCGCAGGCCCCGCAGATGGTTCGCGCGGGCCTCCGCCGCACGGCCCAGCCGCAGCAGCGGCAGCAGGGACGAGGCCAGGACATTGTGCGGCTCGTGCGCGCAGACGAACTCCCCCTCGACGACCGGCGCCCACGCAGCGAGCGCCTCCGCGTCCCGGCCGCGCTCCGCGTGCCACCGGCCCTGCCCGTTCAGCTCACAGGCGTGACAGTCGGCCATGTCGTCCCGGTCGGCGCCGAGCCACGCCACGAACGCCCGCTCGGCCCGCTCCGTGTCACCGACATGCGCGGCGACCCACAGCTCCGAGGCACGCACCGCGCGGTCCGAGTACCCGGCCAGGCGGTAGCGGCGCTCCATCTCGCCCAGCCACTTCTCGATCGAGGCCAGCGGGACGTCCACCTGGTCGAGCATCCCGGCCGACATCCACTTGAAGAACCAGTGCAGGGAGTGCGCCTCCGCCTCGCCGAAGTGCTCCGGGTGCTCGTCCCACAGCCCCAGCAGCCGCGTGAAGGGCACGAACACCCGGTCCTTCTCGGAGCTGTGGTTGCCCACCCGCACGTGATGCGCCAGCGCCTCGACCAGCGCCGCCGGATCGCCCAGCCGCTCGGCCTCGCCCACGAGTTGCTCCGCGCGCGCGTTGCGGGCCGGCCCCTCCGGCTGCCCCGCGTTGTCCTCCATCGCCGACCGCAGGCCGCCCAAGTCCCCTACGCCGCGCATCAATGGCCGCCTTCCTCGTGGGTGGCCCACTCCAGCAGGCCGATGAACGCCCGGTTCAACAGCGCCGAGTCGGCGGGCCGCAGCGGGCGCTGCGCCCTCAGCAACGCCTGCCCGTACAGGGACTGCACCGCGGTGCGCACCAGGTCCGGCTCCTTCAGCGAACTGATACGCCGCACCAGCGGGTTGAGATGGTTCAGCACCACGCGCGCGCGTGGCGCGCCGCCGCGCAGCGAGCCGAGGATGCCGGCCCACAGCTCGTCCGCCCGCGCCTCGGCCTCGGCACGGGCAAGCTCGTGCCGGGCGGCCCGGTCGTCCAGGTGCAGCGCGGGCACCGACAGCGGAAGGAAGGCCCGCAGCGAGACGTCGCAGCCGAGCGGGTCGAGCACCGCCCTCGCGGTGGCCAGGAAGTCCGACAGCGCCGGCTCCTCGGCCGGGTCGACACGGTCCAGGTGCGCGGTCACCGTGTCCGCGTCCAGCTCGGCCACCGAGGTGCCCGGCCGCACCGAGGGCAGCGCCTCGACCAGCTCGCCGTCGTAGGTGTAGCCGCCGTTGACGACGCCGATGCCCTGCGCGGAGGCGATCGGCGCGACCTGCCGGAACTCCTCCACGGTCCGCGTGAAGTGCACGACCGGGTGCCGCTGGGCGAACTCCTCCAGGGACATCTGCCCCTCCGTGGTCTCGAACGGCAGCCACGGCAGCATCGTGCGCAGCATCTCGCCGTCGTGCCGGGCCAGCGCCCGCACCCCGAGGTGGTGCACGCCCAGGAACGCCGACAGCCGCTCGGGGTCCCCGGCCGCGAGATCGGCCAGCCACCCCCGGATGCGGGCGCCGAGCGCCTCCCGTACGGCCGCCAGGGTCTCGTCCTCGTACACCGCCTCGCGCGAGGCGGTGGGGCGCAGACTGTCCGTGTCGAGCACACAGCGCACGAAGAACGCCCAGTCGGGCAGCAGTTGTCCGGCCCGCTCGGTGAGCAGCATGCCCTTGAGGTGGACCCGGTGGCGGGCGCGCTGCGCCGGGCTCACCGCCGTCGGCAGCACGTACGCCACCCCGCGGATCCCGGCCAGCGGCACCGACAGGTCGACGACGTCCAGCGGCGTGAACCCGAACAGCCCGTGGCAGTGCCGGGCGAGGGCCACGCGGCGGTCGGCGGGGGAGGGGTGGGGCCGGTCCCAGGGCGCCGGCGCGGTGACCGCCTCGTCGTCCACGCGCACGTCGTACGGCAGCAGCGCGCCGAAGTCCCGCGCGAGCTCCAGCACCCGCCGCGGGGCCAGCCACTCGGCGGCGCCGGGCCGGGCCACCAGGTGCACGGTGGTGCCCGGTTCGCGGCGCGCCTCGTGCGGCAGGGTCCGCACGGTGTAGGAGCCGTCGTCGCCCGCCGTCCACTCCACCGGGCGAGCCTCGGGCGTACGGGCGCTGCGGCTGACCACCCGGATGCGCTCGGCCACCACGAAACAGGCCAGCAGGCCGATGCCGAACTGGCCGAGGAAGTCGGAGCGGGCCGCCTGGATGCCCTCGGCGCGCTTGGAGCTGCGTCCGATGGTCGCCAGCAGACTGTGCACATCGGCCTCGGTCAGCCCGATGCCGGAGTCCTCCACCCGCAGTCCGGCGCCGCCCTCGCAGTCCGTGTGCAGCCGCACCCGGGCCGGGGCGCCGGGCTGCTCGGCGCGCCGGGCCGTGACGGCGTCCACGGCGTTCTGCAGCAGCTCGCGCAGGTAGACCTTGGGGCTGGAGTAGAGGTGATGGGACAGCAGATCCACCAGACCGCGCAGGTCGACCTGGAAGGTATGAGGTGTCTGGGATGCCTGGGGTGACTGTGAGGTCTGGGAGTCCATCGTCGCAGCGCCGGAGGGGGGGAGGAACGACGGCGCGGGGTCGGGCGGCACCGGGGGTCGGGGCGGCGGCCGCGGAAAAGGATGGCCGGGCTGGCCATCCTAGGGTCCGAACGAGCCGTCTGACCAGGTGTTTCCCGGTACGTATACGGCAATGTCAGTGCTGTGGTGTGCAATGGATCTCGTGCCCGCACTGGAAGAACCACTGAAGAAAGTGCTCGGCCCCGCCACCGCGAAGGTGATGGCCGAGCACCTCGGCCTGCACACGGTGGGCGACCTGCTGCACCACTATCCCCGCAGATACGAGGAGCGCGGCCAGCTCACCCACCTCGCCGATCTGCCGATGGACGAGCACGTCACCGTGGTCGCCCAGGTCGCCGACGCCCGCCTGCACTCCTTCGCCTCGGCCAAGGCGCCCCGCGGCAAGGGCCAGCGCCTGGAGGTGACGATCACCGACGGCAGCGGCCGGCTCCAACTGGTCTTCTTCGGCAACGGCGTGCACAAACCCCACAAGGAACTCCTGCCGGGCACCCGCGCGATGTTCGCGGGCAAGGTCTCGGTCTTCAACCGCAGACTCCAACTCGCCCACCCTGCCTATGAACTGCTGCGCGGCGACAGCGAGGAGGCGGTGGAGACCTGGGCCGGGTCACTGATCCCGATCTACCCCGCCACCGCCAAGCTGGAGTCCTGGAAGATCGGCAAGGCCGTCCAGACGGTCCTGCCCAGCGCCCAGGAAGCCCTCGACCCGCTGCCGCCCGCCCTGCGCGAGGGCCGGGGCCTCGTCGCCCTTCCCGAGGCCCTCCTCAAGATCCACCGGCCCCACACCAAGTCCGACATCGACGAAGCCCGCTCCCGGCTGAAGTGGGACGAGGCCTTCGTCCTCCAGGTGGCGCTGGCCCGCCGCCGCCACGCGGACGGCCAACTCCCGGCCGCGGCCCGCAGGCCGAAGCCCGACGGCCTTCTGAGCGCCTTCGACGACCGCCTCCCCTTCACCCTCACCGAGGGCCAGCGGAAGGTCTCGAAGGAGATCTTCGACGACCTCGCCACGGAACACCCGATGCACCGGCTGCTCCAGGGGGAGGTGGGCTCCGGGAAGACGCTGGTGGCCCTGCGCGCCATGCTCGCCGTCGTGGACGCCGGCGGGCAGGCGGCCATGCTGGCGCCCACCGAGGTGCTGGCGCAGCAGCATCACCGGTCGGTCGTGGAGATGATGGGCGAGCTGGCCGAGGGCGGGATGCTGGGCGGGGCCGAGCACGCCACCAAGGTGGTGGTGCTCACCGGGTCCATGGGCGCGGCCGCCCGGCGTCAGTCGCTGCTCGACCTGGTCACCGGCGACGCCGGGATCGTGATCGGCACGCACGCGCTGATCGAGGACAAGGTGCAGTTCCACGATCTCGGCCTGGTGGTCGTCGACGAGCAGCACCGCTTCGGGGTGGAGCAGCGTGACGCCCTGCGCGGCAAGGGCGCGCAGCCGCCGCATCTGCTGGTCATGACGGCGACGCCGATCCCGCGGACGGTCGCCATGACGGTCTTCGGTGACCTGGAGACCTCCGTCCTGGACCAGCTCCCCGCAGGTCGTTCCCCCATCGCCAGCCATGTCGTGCCCGCCGCCGACAAGCCGCACTTCCTGGCCCGTGCCTGGGAGCGGGTCCGTGAGGAGGTGGGCAAAGGCCATCAGGCGTACGTGGTCTGCCCCCGCATCGGCGACGAGGAGGACGACCCGAAGAAGGCCAGGAAGTCCGCCGAGGACGAGGCCGAGAAGCGGCCCCCGCTCGCCGTCCTGGAGACGGCCGACCAGCTCGCCAAGGGGCCGCTCCAGGGGCTGCGGGTGGAGGTTCTGCACGGCCGTATGCACCCCGACGACAAGGACGCGGTGATGCGCCGCTTCGCCGCGGGCGACACGGACGTCCTGGTGGCCACGACCGTCATCGAGGTCGGGGTGAACGTCCCCAACGCCACCGCCATGGTGATCATGGACGCCGACCGTTTCGGGGTCTCGCAGCTCCACCAGCTGCGCGGCCGTGTGGGCCGTGGTTCCGCCCCCGGTCTGTGCCTGCTGGTCACTGAGATGCCCGAGGCCAGTGCCGCCCGGCAGCGGCTGAACGCCGTCGCCTCCACGCTCGACGGCTTCGAGCTCTCCCGTATCGACCTCGAACAGCGCCGCGAGGGCGATGTGCTCGGCCAGGCCCAGTCGGGTGCCCGTTCCTCGCTGCGGGTCCTCGCCGTCATCGAGGACGAGGAGATCATCGCGGAGGCGAGGGAGGAGGCGGCGGCGGTGGTGGCCGCCGACCCCGAGCTGACCGCCCTTCCCGGCCTGCGCACGGCCCTGGACGCCCTCCTGGACGAGGAGAGGGAGCAGTACCTGGAGAAGGGCTGAGGAAGGACGCCTCTCAAGGGGTGCGGGGACTGCGCGAGCAACCACGACGGACCGCCTGCCAGACTGAATCCGTAACCGCCCTCCAGCAAGGACCGAAGATGACCCGCGTGATCGCAGGCGCAGCCGGTGGACGTCGCCTGGCCGTGCCGCCGGGGACCGGCACCCGTCCCACCTCCGACCGTGCACGCGAAGGTCTCTTCTCCACCTGGCAGTCGCTCCTCGGCGGCCCCCTGGACGGCGAGCGCGTCCTGGACCTCTACGCCGGTTCGGGCGCGGTCGGCCTGGAGGCCCTGTCCCGGGGCGCCGGGCACACCCTCCTCGTCGAGGCCGACCCCAAGGCGGCCCGCGTCATCCGCGAGAACGTGAAGAACCTCGGCCTCCCCGGCGCGGAGGCCAGGTCCGGCAAAGCCGAACAGGTCATCAGGACCGCGCCCGCGCAGCCGTACGACATCGTCTTCCTGGACCCGCCGTACGCCGTGACGGACGACGATCTTCGCGAGATCCTCCTCACACTCCGCTCGGAGGGCTGGCTCACGGCCCATGCGCTCGTCACCGTGGAGCGCAGCACCAGAGGTGGCGAATTCCGGTGGCCGGACGGCTTCGAACCGCTCCGGGCCCGGCGCTACGGCGAGGGAACGTTTTGGTACGGTCGCGCCGCCTCCGCGTGCGAAGACGCACGATGACCGGACCCGAGAGCGAGGGATACCCAGTGCGCCGCGCCGTCTGTCCAGGGTCGTTCGACCCGATCACCAACGGACATCTCGACATCATCTCCCGAGCCTCCCGCCTCTATGACGAGGTGTATGTCGCGGTGATGATCAACAAGGCCAAGAAGGGCCTGTTCGAGATCGAGGAGCGGATCGACCTGATCCGCCAGGTCACCGCCGAGTACGCGAACGTCCGGGTCGAGGCATTCCACGGCCTGCTCGTCGACTTCTGCAAGCAGCGCGAGATCCCCGCCATCGTCAAGGGCCTCAGGGCGGTCAGCGACTTCGACTACGAGTTGCAGATGGCTCAGATGAACATCGGCCTCACCGGCGTGGAGACGCTGTTCGTGCCGACGAACCCCACCTACAGCTTCCTGTCCTCCTCGCTCGTCAAGGAGGTCGCGACCTGGGGCGGCGACGTCTCCCACCTGGTTCCGCCGGTCGTCTTCGAGGCCCTGAACAGGCGCCTGCGCGAAGCCTGATGGGGCTACAGTCGTCCCGTCCGTCTCCATCACAGCTGTAGAGAGTGGCGAGCACACGGTGGACGTGCAGAACAAGCTCGACGAGATCGTCGCCGCGGTCTCCGGCGCCCGGTCGATGCCCATGTCGGCCTCGTGCGTGGTCAACCGCGCCGACCTGCTCTCGATGCTCGAAGAGGTGCGGGCGGCACTGCCCGACTCCCTCGCACAGGCCCGGGAACTGATCGGCGACCGCGAGCAGATGGTCGAGCGGGCCCGCCAGGAGGCCGACCGGATCATCGAGCACGCACACGCCGAGCGCGGCTCCCTGATCTCCGACACGGAGGTCGCCCGCCGTTCCCGGACGGAGGCCGACCGCATCCTCGCCGAGGCCCGTCAGGAGGCCGAGGAGATCCGCGCGGAGGCCGACGACTACGTCGACTCCAAGCTCGCCAACTTCGAGGTCGTCCTCACCAAGACGCTCGGCTCGGTCGGCCGCGGCCGCGAGAAGCTCCTGGGCACCGGACCGGGCCTGGACGAGCAGGGCTACGCGAACCCCGAAGAGGACGACGCCCCCGAGCGCAGCCACGACCCCGAGACCCTGCGCCGCGACGCCGACGCCTACGTCGACCTGAAGCTGGGCGCGTTCGAGGCGGTGCTCGCCAAGACCCTGGAGGCCGTCGGCCGCGGCCGGCAGAAGCTCCACGGCCGGATCGCCACCGACGACCTCGGCGCCCTCGCCGACGACACCAGCACCCTCCAGCACTCCAGCGACGCCGACTACCTCGCCGACCTCGCGGCCCTGGCCGAGCGGGACGCCCCGGCCGAGCAGCACCGCCGTCCCGAGTACGAGCCCGAGCCGCAGCCGGCCTACGGCTACCAGCAGCAGGCGGCCGACCCCTACGCGGGCTACCAGCAGCCGGACCCGTACGCCACCACCGCGGGCTACGCGCAGACGGACGGCGACCCCTTCCAACAGGCCGGCCAGGCCGACCCGTACGGCTACCCGGGCTACGCCCCCCAGCAGCCCGCCTACGAACCGCACCAGGCCCACCAGGCCCACCAGCCCCATGAGCCGCAGCAGGGCTACGCGCTGGACGAGACCAGCCTCTTCGACACGAGCATGATCAGTGCCGAGCAGCTCAGGGCGTACGAACAGGGCCGCGGCCAGTAGCTCCCGGACGGCCGCCGGCACCGGATTGGGCCAGGAGCGAAAGGTCCAGTATCCTGGCTGTTCGGTCGCGCCTACGTCCGCGATCAGCGCTGCCCCGGCACACGAGGGGCGGCGTCCCTCTGAACCAGAAGATCGAAAGCAGGAATGTCCTCCAACGCCCGCCTCGACCACCGCAACCCCTTCGTGTTCGACACGCACGAGCTGGGGCGGCGTCCTGGTGCGCTGCAGCGGCAGACCCGCACGGTCGACGCTCCGAGGGACCTCGGTATCGCGGGAGTCATCGGAATGCCGGAAGGCGTCCCGGTGGAGCTCGAACTCCGACTCGAGTCGGTCATGGAAGGGGTGCTTGTCACAGGCACCGCCCGTGCACAGGCCGAGGGGGAGTGCGTAAGGTGTCTGGAGCCGCTTCAGCTCGACGTCGAAGCGGAATTCCAGGAGATGTTCTCGTACCCTGACGCCGACGAGCGGGGCCGTGTGAAGACGGCTCCCGACGACGACGCCGAGGACGACGAGGACATGCTCTTCATCGAGGACGGCATGTTCGACCTCGAACCCGTGCTGCGCGATGCGGTGGTGCTCGCACTGCCGATGCAGCCGGTGTGCCAGGAAGACTGCCCGGGCCTGTGCTCCGAATGCGGAGCGCGCCTCGCGGACGACCCGGACCACCACCATGACGCCGTCGACATCCGTTGGGCGGCATTGCAGGGACTCGCCGGTTCGCTCGAACCCGGCGAGAAGGACGAGATGAGCGGCGGCGCGACTCGATCAGCGCGCGCCGACGAGAAGCAGGAGAAGTAGCCGTGGCTGTTCCGAAGCGGAAGATGTCGCGCAGCAACACGCGCCACCGCCGGTCGCAGTGGAAGGCTGCGGTCCCCACCCTGGTTGCGTGCGAGCGCTGCCACGAGCCCAAGCTGCAGCACATCGCGTGCCCGTCTTGCGGCACCTACAACAAGCGCCAGGTCCTCGCGGTCTGAGCGGCTGGTGAGAGGCACTGTGTCCACGCCGAAGAAGAACGCATCGGACAATCAGGCCTCGTCCCACACGCTTCTGGAAGGGCGGCTCGGCTACCAGCTCGAGTCCGCCCTTCTGGTGCGAGCGCTGACCCACCGTTCCTACGCGTACGAGAACGGCGGTCTGCCGACGAACGAGCGCCTGGAGTTCCTCGGGGACTCCGTGCTGGGCCTCGTCGTGACGGACACGCTGTACCGCACTCACCCCGATCTGCCCGAAGGACAGCTGGCCAAGCTGCGGGCCGCGGTGGTGAACTCGCGTGCGCTGGCGGACGTGGGACGCACGCTCGACCTCGGCTCCTTCATCCGGCTCGGCCGCGGTGAAGAGGGCACGGGAGGCCGGGACAAGGCGTCCATCCTCGCCGACACCCTTGAAGCGGTGATCGGCGCGGTCTATCTCGACCAGGGCCTGGACTCGGCGGCGGAGCTGGTGCACCGCCTGTTCGACCCCCTGATCGAGAAGTCCTCGAACCTCGGAGCCGGCCTGGACTGGAAGACCAGTCTCCAGGAGCTCACCGCGACCGAAGGACTCGGTGTCCCCGAGTACCTGGTCACGGAGACCGGACCCGATCACGAGAAGACCTTCACTGCTGCCGCCCGCGTCGGAGGCGTCTCGTACGGCACCGGCACCGGCCGCAGCAAGAAGGAGGCGGAGCAGCAGGCCGCGGAGTCCGCGTGGCGGGCCATCCGGGCCGCCGCCGACGAGCGCGCCAAGGCCGCCGCCCAGGCGACGGCCGAGGGCGGTACCGACGCCCCGGCCACGGCCGAGGGCGACGCCGATGCTCCGAAGGCCTCCGCCTGACCGACACACACGACCGAGCGCCCGCGCCCCTCGGGGGCCGGGCGCTCGGCTCGTCCGCCCGCCAGTCACCGGGGGAGCCATGCCGGAGTTGCCCGAGGTCGAGGTCGTACGACGGGGACTGGAACGGTGGGTCTCCCACCGGGCCGTCGCCGAGACCGAGGTACTGCACCCGCGCGCGGTGCGCCGCCACACCGCCGGAGCCGACGACTTCGCCCATCGCCTCAAGGGCCATCGCGTGGGCGTCCCGCGCCGCCGCGGCAAGTACCTGTGGCTGCCGCTGGAGGATTCCGGCCAGGCGGTCCTCGCCCACCTCGGCATGAGCGGCCAGCTCCTCGTCCAGCCGCACGAGGCACCCGACGAGAAGCATCTGCGCATCCGGGTCCGGTTCGCCGACGGCCTGGGCACCGAGCTGCGGTTCGTCGACCAGCGCACCTTCGGCGGACTGTCGTTGCACGACACCACCGAGGACGGCCTGCCCGACGTCATCGCGCACATCGCCCGCGACCCCCTGGACCCGCTGTTCGACGACGAAGCCTTCCACCAGGCCCTGCGCCGCAAGCGGACCACCATCAAACGGGCGCTGCTGGACCAGTCGTTGATCAGCGGCGTCGGCAACATCTACGCGGACGAGGCCCTTTGGCGGGCCCGCCTGCACTACGACCGCCCCACCGCCGGCTTCACCCGTCCCCGCACCCTCGAACTCCTGGGCCACGTACGGGACGTGATGAACGCGGCCCTCGCCGTCGGCGGCACCAGCTTCGACAGCCTCTACGTCAACGTCAACGGCGAGTCCGGCTACTTCGACCGTTCCCTCGACGCGTACGGCCGCGAGGGACTGCCGTGCAAGCGCTGCGGCACCCCGATGCGGCGACGGCCGTGGATGAACAGGTCCAGCTACTTCTGCCCGAAGTGTCAGAGGGTGCCGCGGGCCTCGTCGTAGCGGCCGCGCGCGGCCAGCACCTCGTCCATCCGGCCCTCCACGAAGTGGATCAGGCCCAGCAGACGGGTGGCGACCTCATGGCCGAGCGGGGTGAGTTCGTAGTCCACGCGGGGCGGGTTGGTCGGCTGGGCCTCGCGGTGGACCAGGCCGTCGCGCTCCAGGGCGTGCAGGGTCTGGGAGAGCATCTTCTCGCTGACGCCGTCGACGCGCCGGCGCAGCTCGCTGAAGCGGAGAGAACCCTCGTGCAGCGCCCCGAGTGTGAGCGCGCCCCAGCGCCCGGTGACGTGCTCCAGCGTGCCGCGCGAGGGGCAGGCCCTGGCGAAGACGTCGTACGGGAGGTCCTGGGGCGTGGTCGTCATGCTTTCGAGCGTACAGCGCTAACCGTGGGTTAGCGCTGCGGTCGTCCCGGTGGCGCTAGTACCCGAAGTCCTGCGTCCACCACGGCCCGCCGTCGCCGTAGTGCACGCCGACGCCGAGGGCCTTGAAGTCGCAGTTGAGGATGTTGGCGCGGTGGCCGGGGCTGTTCATCCAGGCCTGCATCACGGCCGCGGCGTCGGTCTGGCCGCGGGCTATGTTCTCGCCGCCGAGGTCGATGATGCCGAGCTTCTCGGCACGTTCCCAGGGCGAGGCGCCGTCGGGGTCGGTGTGGTCGAAGAAGCCCCGCTGCGCCATGTCCTCGCTGAACACGCGGGCCAGGCCGGCCAGGGCGCTGTTCGCCGCGAGCGGGGTGCAGCCCGCGTTCTGGCGCTCGACGTTGACCAGCCGCAGGACCTCGGCCTCGGCCGCCGCCTCCGCGGACACCGTCACCGGCGCCTTCGGCTCGGCGGGCTCCTTGGTGGCCTTCCTGGAAGGTGTCGTGCTCGGCTTCTTCGAGGGGGTCGCCTTCGGCTTCCTCTTCTCGGCCGGGGGCCTGGTCGGTGACGCCGAGGCGGAGGGCGACGCGCTGGGGGCGGGTGCCGGGGGCTTGCTGCCGCGCGAGGCCGAGCCGGGCTGCTCGTGGCTCGGCTCCTCGGGGGCCGCGCCGGACGTGCCGCCCTGCTGGGCCCCCACGTTGCCCGGGCTGTGCGCGGACCGCGTCTGGTCGGATCCGGACCCGCCGAGCCGGTAGTTGTCGACGCCGGGCAGCATGCCGGTGGAGACCGCGACCGCCCCGAGCGCGACCGCGGCGGAGACCCCGAGCAGCCCGGTGCGCACCGGAGTGACGGCCTTCTTGCGGGGCCGGCGGTGCGACTGGGTGCGGAACGGAGCGTCCTGGCCCGTGAAGCGTGTGCCGTCCCCGTGCCGCGGGCCCGAGACGGGCGGGCCGAGCGGGTCGGCCCCGTCGCCCCCGCGCCCTTCGGTCGCGTAGAGGTAGGCCGTGCTCCTGGCGTGGACCTCGGCGTACGCCTCGGGGTTCAGATAGGGCGCGATGCCCGGAGCGCCGTGGCCGCCCCCGTACGAGTGCTGCGGGTCGCGGCTCCCGGCGACGGAACCGTCCGTCGGCGTGACCCCCGTGACGCGGCCCGTGGCGGCCCGGCCGGCGGCGATGCGTCGGTGCCGTCCCATGTTCTGGCCTTCCTCGTCCATGCGGTACTGGCCGTCGACTCGTCCCCCCACGGCCAACGCAGCTCACCCGATCGAGTGAGTTTCAGATGAGATTCATTGGGTGGGGACGGTACCGCATGCCACGCGGGGAGGAAGTGTCCCGAGTGACAATGGGCGGTTAGGTTGCAGTCATGAGCGACGATGTGCGACTGGTCGCCTGGGTGCGCGGGCGCGTCCAAGGTGTGGGTTTCCGCTGGTTCACCCGGGCCAAGGCCCTGGAGATCGGCGAGCTGAGTGGTTTTGCTCTCAATCTCGACGACGGCCGTGTACAAGTGGTCGCCGAGGGGCCGCGGACGGGCTGCGAGGGGCTGCTCGACTGGCTGCTGGGTGACGACACGCCCGGGCGCGTGGACGGTGTCACCGAGATCTGGGACACACCTCGTGGCGGCTACGACGGCTTCGCCATTCGCTGACCCCGTGCGAGGCAAGGGCCCCGGCGGGGTGCGCCGGGGCATTCCGCCAGAGGCCCTCAGGAGGGAAAACCGCCTGGTGGTTGCCAAGAACCCCTTGCCGTGTCAGGCTCCGCACGGAAAGATGATCGCCACACCCCCAGGGCCCCGAAGGAGTCGTCACGCCGCCGTTCTTCCGGCCGCGGACCCCGGGTCGCCCCCAATACGGGGTGTGATCGTGTTGACCGTCAAACTTTTTGGTGAGACGCTGAAAGCCCCGCGCACCTCAGCTGTTTGGCATGGAACAACGGCAGAGCAACACGTACTCCCGCCAAGCACCGCGGGTGCGAATCCCTCACGACCCACACCGCTTCGGTCGGTCACTCAGTGTGGAGGACCATCCATCATGGCAAAGGCGCTTCTCGGTTACGTCGGCGGCTCCGACCCTCGACTCCTCGCCGAGATGCGACGGCTCCAGCAGCGCGTGCAGGACCTGGAATCGGAGCTCGTGCGAATCCAGGCCGAGAACGACGCGCTGACGGCTGCCGCTTCTCACCACGAGATCATGGAGAGCATCGACGCACACCAGGCGGAGCCTGCGCTCACCTGATCACTGCATCGCACCACATCGACACGCAGTGGTTGGGCAGCCCGTATCAACCGCTCAGTTGTCAGATTTGCAAGGGACGCTCCGGCGTCCCTTCTTTCTTTCCCCCGCGCATCCTTTCACCCTCTTCAACGTCTGGTGTGCCCTTCGCGTTCACCCGCGAAACCGCGCGTTCATGGAGTGAGACGGGGGGCTGCCGTTCGGATCAGGTCGGCCGCGAGTGACGGCACCTCTCGGCCGAGTCGAGCGGGGGTCTGGTGGGTGCAGTCGCACGGCGCGGGAGGGCGTCGAGGCGACGGAGGTCCCCCCGGGCGAGTGAAGCCGAGAGTGGGGATTCGGGGGCCTGGCGGCAACGCCGCAGATGTGCGTGCCGGACCCCGCGACGCCGACATGATCTGAACGACAGCCCCAGGGACCGGAAGGTAGAGTCCAGCGCCGTGCACCTCAAGGCCCTGACCCTCCGCGGGTTCAAGTCGTTCGCCTCCGCGACCACACTCCGGTTCGAGCCGGGCATCACCTGTGTCGTGGGGCCGAACGGCTCGGGCAAGTCCAACGTCGTGGACGCCCTGAGCTGGGTCATGGGGGAGCAGGGCGCGAAGTCGCTGCGCGGCGGAAAGATGGAGGACGTCATCTTCGCCGGCACCACCGGCCGTCCGCCGCTGGGCCGCGCCGAGGTGTCGCTGACCATCGACAACTCCGACGGGGCTCTGCCCATCGAGTACGCCGAGGTCACCATCACGCGGATCATGTTCCGCAACGGCGGCAGCGAGTACCAGATCAACGGCGACACCTGCCGCCTCCTCGACATCCAGGAACTGCTCTCCGACTCCGGCATCGGCCGCGAGATGCACGTCATCGTCGGCCAGGGTCAGCTCGACTCCGTCCTGCACGCCGATCCGACGGGCCGCCGGGCCTTCATCGAAGAGGCCGCGGGTGTGCTGAAGCACCGCAAGCGCAAGGAGAAGGCGCTGCGGAAGCTGGACGCGATGCAGGCCAACCTCGCACGCGTGCAGGACCTGACGGACGAGTTGCGCCGCCAGCTCAAGCCGCTGGGCCGCCAGGCCGCGGTCGCCCGACGCGCCGCGGTCATCCAGGCGGACCTGCGCGACGCGCGCCTGCGGCTGCTCGCCGACGATCTCGTACGGCTGCGGGAGGCACTCAGCGCCGAGGTCGCCGACGAGGCCGAGCTGAAGCAACGCAAGGAGACGGCCGAGCAGGAGCTGCGCAAGGCCGTTCAGCGCGAAGGGGCTCTGGAGGACGAGGTCCGCCGGCTCACGCCCCGCCTCCAGCGCGCCCAGCAGACCTGGTACGAGCTCTCCCAGCTCGCCGAGCGGGTGCGCGGCACGATCTCGCTGGCCGACGCGCGCGTGAAGAGCGCGACCTCCGCGCCCCCGGAGGAGCGCCGCGGCCGTGACCCCGAGGACATGGAGCGCGAGGCCGCCCGTATCCGCGAGCAGGAGGCCGAACTGGAAGCCGCCCTGGAGGCGGCCCAGCGAGCCCTCGACGACACCGTCGCCCACCGCGCCGAACTGGAACGCGACCTCGCGACCGAGGAACGGCGTCTGAAGGACGCGGCCCGCGCCATCGCTGACCGCCGCGAGGGGCTCGCCCGGCTCGCCGGGCAGGTCAACGCCGCCCGCTCCCGCGCGACTTCCGCCCAGGCCGAGATCGACCGGCTCGCCCTCGCCAGCGACGAGGCCCAGGAGCGCGCCGTCGCCGCGCAGGAGGAGTACGAGGCGCTCCAGGCCGAGGTCGACGGCCTCGACGCGGGCGACGCCGAACTCGCCGAGCGCCACGAGAGCGCCAAGCGGCAGCTCGCCGAGGCCGAGGCCGCCCTGACCGCCGCCCGCGAGGCGGTCACCGCGGCCGAACGCCGCCGTGCCGCGACCCGGGCCCGCCACGAGGCGCTGGCGCTGGGCCTTCGCCGCAAGGACGGCTCGGGCATGCTGCTCGGCGCGCGGGATCGTCTGACCGGAATCCTGGGCCCGGCGGCGGAGCTGCTGACGGTCACCGCGGGGTACGAGGTCCCGTTGGCGGCCGCCTTCGCGGCGGCGGCGGACGCCATCGCCGTATCGACGCCGGCGGCGGCGGCCGAGGCGATCAGACTGCTGCGCAAGCAGGATGGCGGACGGGCGGCCCTACTGCTTTCGAACGCCCCGGCTGAGCCTGCTTCCAGGGGCGCGGGGCTGTGTTCGACCTGCGGCCACCGCCGCGCGGGCACGACCGGCCACGGCGAAGCCGCGGACGACGATCCACCCGCGCCGCCCGCGACCCGGTTCGTCCGAGCCCCCTCCGACCTGCTGCCCGCAGTGCACCGCCTCCTGCGGGGCATCGTCGTGGTCGACACCCTCGAAGACGCGGAAGACCTCGTCTACGCCCACCCCCACCTCACCGCGGTGACAACGGAAGGCGACCTCCTGGGCGCCCACTTCGCCCACGGCGGCTCGGCCGGAGCCCCCAGCCTCCTGGAGGTCCAGGCCTCCGTGGACGAGGCGGCGGCGGAACTGGAGGAGCTGGAAGCCCGCTGCGAGGAACTCGCGAGGGGGCAGCAGACCGCGGCCGAGCGGCGCAGGGAGCTGGGCGCGCTCGTCGAGGAACTCGGCGAACGGCGCCGCGCCGCCGAGCGTGAGAAGTCGGCGGTGGCCCAGCAGCTCGGACGGCTCGCCGGCCAGGCGCGAGGCGCCGCGGGCGAGGCCGAGCGCAGCAGCGCCGCGGCCGCGCGGGCGCAGGAGGCGCTGGAGAAGGCGCTCCAGGAGGTCGAGGAGCTGGCCGAACGGCAGGCGGTCGCCGAGGAGATGCCGTTCGAGGAGGAGCCCGACACGTCGGTACGGGACCGTCTCGCCGCCGACGGCGCCAACGCGCGCCAGACCGAGATGGAGGCCCGTCTCCAGGTCCGTACGCACGAGGAACGCGTCAGGGGACTGGCCGGGCGGGCCGACTCGCTCGACCGGGCCGCCCGCGCGGAGCGCGAGGCACGCGCGCGTGCCGAGCAGCGCCGGGCACGGCTGCGGCACGAGGCGGCCGTGGCGCAGGCGGTGGCGGCGGGGGCGCGTGTCCTGCTGGCGCATGTCGAGGTCTCCCTCGGCCGCGCCGAACGCGAGCGCGCCGCGGCCGAGGCCGCCAAGGCGCGCCGCGAGCAGGAGCTGACCGCGGCCCGTACCTCGGGCCGGGATCTGAAGGCGGAGCTGGACAAGCTGACCGACTCGGTGCACCGGGGCGAGGTGCTGGGCGCGGAGAAGCGGCTGCGGATCGAGCAGTTGGAGACGAAGGCGCTGGAGGAGCTGGGCGTGGAGCCGGCCGGGCTGGTCTCCGAGTACGGCCCGCACCAGCTCGTGCCGCCGTCCCCGCCGGCCGAGGGCGAGGTGCTGCCCGAGGACCCCGAGCATCCGCGCAACCAGCCGAAGGTGTTCGTGCGGGCGGAGCAGGAGAAGCGGCTCAAGGCCGCGGAACGGGCGTACCAGCAGCTCGGGAAGGTCAATCCGCTCGCCCTTGAGGAGTTCGCGGCGCTGGAGGAACGGCACAAGTTCCTCAGCGAGCAGCTGGAGGACCTGAAGAAGACCCGCGCCGACCTGCTCCAGGTCGTCAAGGAGGTCGACGAGCGCGTCGAGCAGGTCTTCACCGAGGCGTACCGGGACACCGCCCGGGAGTTCGAGGGGGTCTTCGGCCGGCTGTTCCCGGGCGGTGAGGGCCGGCTGGTGCTGACCGATCCCGACAACATGCTCACGACCGGCGTGGACGTCGAGGCGCGTCCGCCGGGCAAGAAGGTCAAGCGGCTGAGTCTGCTCTCCGGCGGCGAGCGCTCGCTGACGGCCGTCGCGCTGCTGGTGTCGATCTTCAAGGCCCGTCCGAGCCCGTTCTACGTCATGGATGAGGTCGAGGCGGCGCTGGACGACACCAACCTCCAGCGGCTGATCCGGATCATGCAGGAGCTCCAGGAGGCTTCGCAGCTGATCGTGATCACCCATCAGAAGCGCACGATGGAGGTCGCCGACGCGCTCTACGGCGTGTCCATGCAGGGCGACGGCGTGTCGAAGGTCATCTCCCAGCGTCTTCGCTAGGGCTCTCGTTCGGATCACGCCGACCCCGGCAGATGCGCGCTGGGGAAGAACGGCAGCCCGAACCGCGCGGCCCGGCGGGCGGCCGGCTTCGAGGAGCCGCCGACCAGCAGCAGGGGATGCGGCCGGGTGAAGGGACGGGGCGTGACCCGTACCGTACGGCCGCGGAAGGTGAACTCCTCGCCGGTCCACGCCCTGAGCAGCGTCTGCAGCAGCTCGTCCTGGAGCGCGCCGCGCCGGGCGAAGTCCACGCCGAACATCGTGTACTCCTCGGGCCGGTACCCGATCCCGGCGACCGTCACCAGCCGCCCGCCGCCGATCAGATCCAGGACGGCGATGTCCTCCGCCGGCCGCAGCGGGTCGTGCAGCGGCCCGATCACCACCGACACGGTCACCGCCAGCCGCCGGGTCGCGCCCAGGACCGCCGCCGCGAAGGCGAACGGCGACGGCAGCCAGTTGTCCGCGACCCCGTGGCGCTCCTCGGTCTGCACGGTGGCGATCCCGCGGTCGTCGGCGTACGCGGCCATCTCCAGTGCCGCGCGGTAGCGGGCGGCGAGCGAGGCGGGGGTAGCGCCGGGTTCGACGAGATTGAGGCGTACGACCGTGACGGGCATGGGGTTCCCCTCCGACGGGCGGTTCGGCACGGGCCCGTAGCTGACGGGGTGTCAGATGGCCAGGGCGGGGCACCCCGCCCGCACCGCCCTGGCGCCTTGTCCCGGCATCCGCGCCTCGTTCCGGGCGCCCGCGCCCCGTCCCGGCATCTGCCCGGGTGCTCCGTTCTGGTGCCAGCCTCGGTTGCCTCGTCCCGGCGTCTGCGCGTCGTCCCGGCATCCGCGCCTCGCCCCGGTACCCGCGCTCCGTCCCGGCACCCGCCCCGGGTGCCCCCTCGCCGGGCCAACCCGGTCGCCTCGGCCCGGCGCCTGCGCCTTGTCCCGGCGCTCGCGCCTCGTCCCGCCCCCACCCGGGCGCCCCGTCCCCGCACCCCGCCCTGGTGCCCAACCCCCGCCCCCGCCCGGGCGCCCCGCCCACGCCCGCCCATTGGAGGAACGTCCAAGCCGTGTCCGAGCCGGGCCCATGGCCGATACTGGACGGGTTATGGAAACCGTCATCCTTGCTGTAGTCATCGCCGTGGTCGTGCTCGGCGCGCTCGGCGGGCTCGTCATCGGCAGCCGACGGAAGAAGTCGCTGCCCCCGCCCCCGCCCGCCGCACCCGAGATCACCACCCCACCGGCCGAGCCGCATGTCGGCGACGAGGCCGAGACGCCCCGGGACGAGCCCCGCCGCACGATCGAGGAGGTGGACCTCCCCGGCGGCGGCACCCCCGTCACGGTGGAGGAGCCGCCCGTCGCCGAGGAGCTCCCGCCGGTAGAGATCGAGGTCCCGGAGCCCACCGAGGGGCGCCTGGTGCGCCTGCGTGCCCGGCTCTCCCGCTCCCAGAACGCCCTCGGCAAGGGGCTGCTCTCGCTGCTGTCGCGCGAGCACCTCGACGACGAGACCTGGGACGAGATCGAGGACACCCTGCTGACCGCCGACGTCGGTGTGCAGCCCACCCTGGAGCTGGTCGAGCAGCTGCGCGAGCGGGTGAAGGTGCTCGGCACCCGCACGCCCGAGGAACTGCGCGGGCTGCTGCGCGAGGAGCTGCTGAAGCTCGTCGGCACCGACGTCGACCGCACCGTGAAGACCGAGCCGGAGGACCGCAAGCCCGGCATCGTGATGGTCGTCGGCGTCAACGGCACCGGCAAGACCACCACCACCGGCAAGCTCGCCCGTGTCCTGGTCGCCGACGGGCGCACGGTCGTCCTCGGCGCCGCCGACACCTTCCGGGCCGCCGCCGCCGACCAGCTCCAGACCTGGGGCGAGCGCGTGGGCGCCCACACCGTGCGCGGGCCCGAGGCTGGCGACCCGGCCTCCGTCGCCTTCGACGCGGTGAAGGAGGGCAAGGAGATCGGGGTCGACGTGGTCCTCATCGACACCGCCGGCCGGCTCCACACCAAGACCGGCCTCATGGACGAGCTGGGCAAGGTCAAGCGCGTCGTGGAGAAGCACGCCCCGCTCGACGAGGTGCTGCTCGTGCTCGACGCCACGACCGGTCAGAACGGCCTGGTGCAGGCCCGCGTCTTCGCCGAGGTCGTCGACATCACCGGCATCGTCCTGACCAAGCTCGACGGCACCGCCAAGGGCGGCATCGTCATCGCCGTCCAGCGCGAGCTCGGCGTGCCCGTCAAGCTCGTCGGTCTCGGCGAGGGACCGGACGACCTGGCCCCGTTCGAGCCGGAGGCGTTCGTGGACGCGCTCATCGGGGAGTGACACCCGCCAACAGATCCGTGATCGAGAAGCGCTCGCCCCCAAGGTGCAGTTGGGGACGGGCGCTTCGTCATGGGGCCCGGTCAGGCGCCTGAGCGGTGCGCCACATAGGCGAGCGTGCCCAGCAGCAGCCGGGCCTGGGGCGGCTTCGTGGCCGAGTCGAGGCAGGGCGCGCGGAGCCACTGGACCGGGCCGAGACCGCCACGGTCGGAGGGCGGCGCGGTGATGTGCGCGCCGTGCCCCAGGGCGCGCAGATCGAGGCCCGGGTCGTCCCAGCCCATGCGGTAGAGCAGCGAGGGCAGCTCGGTCGCGGCACCGGGGGCGACGAAGAAGTGGGCGCGTCCGTCGGGGGTGACGCAGACCGGGCCGAGGGGCAGGCCCATGCGCTCCAGCCGCACCAGCGCGCGCCGCCCGGTCGCCTCGGCGACCTCGATGACGTCGAACGCCCGCCCGACCGGCAGCATCACCGCGGCGCCCGGGAACTCCGCCCATGCCTCGGTCGCCTCGTCCAGCGTCGCTCCGGCCGGTACCTCGGGGGCGAACTCCAGGGGATGGGCGCCGGGCGTGCGGCAGCCGGCCCGGCCGCAGGAGCAGGCGCCCGCGGCGGTCCGTGCGCCGGGGACGACGTTCCAGCCCCACAGACCGGTGTACTCGGCCACGGCGGTGCACTCCGACGCGCGCCCGCGGCGGCGCGTGCCAGACCGGATGTCGCGAATGCCCCGACTACTGCCGATCGTGAAACCCATGCCCCCTCCAACGGGTCCGACGCACCGGTGGTTACGAGACGGCCGGTCGGTGAACGAAGGCGCTCCGTCGCCGGTTCGAAGGGCGCCTTCGCGTGCACCGGGTGGTGTGTCCGGCGGCGTGCGCCCCTGTGCGCACCGCTCCGCCCACTTCCGGCTGTCCTATGTCAAGTGAATCGTGAGGAGGCCACTGTGAGTTCATTCGAAGGGGTGGCGAATGGTGGCGTTTCCTGGATCGCCATGGCTGGAGCGGTGATCGTAGGGTTACTTTGAGTACACAAGACGGTGCGGCACTTGCACTCGTGGGTATGCCGGGGGCAACCCGGCTTCCCGTTCGAAGGGTGAGAACTTCCGGACGGGCGGCCCGTTTGACGGGCATTCTGATAGGGCTTGACGCAGAGCGGCGACAAGCGGTCTTCAGGGATGGGGGCGTTGCAGTGGGCGGCAACGGCGGAGGCGGGACGAACGCTGAGAAGCGCCCCAACGAGCTGCTCGGCTCGTGGTTCGTGCGCAGTGGCTGGTCGAAGGGCGAACTCGCACGTCAAGTGAACCGCCGTGCGCGTCAGTTGGGCGCCGGCCACATCTCCACCGACACCTCGCGGGTGCGCCGCTGGCTCGACGGGGAGAACCCGCGCGAGCCGATCCCCAGGATCCTGTCCGAGCTGTTCTCCGAGCGCTTCGGCTGTGTCGTCTCCGTCGAGGACCTCGGACTGCGCGCCGCCCGCCAGTCGCCCTCCGCGTCCGGCGTCGACCTGCCCTGGACCGGCCCCCAGACGGTGGCGCTGCTCAGCGAGTTCTCGCGCAGCGACCTGATGCTGGCCCGGCGCGGCTTCCTCGGCACCTCGCTCGCCCTGTCCGCCGGTCCGTCCCTCATCGAGCCCATGCAGCGCTGGCTGGTCCCGGTCGCCCCGGGGCCCGTGCCGCAGCCTGAGACCGGCGGCCCCGCCACCCGCGCACGCGGTGAACTGTCCAGGCCCGAGCTGGATCTGCTGGAGTCCACCACCGTGATGTTCCGGCAGTGGGACGCCCAGTGCGGCGGCGGTCTGCGCCGCAAGGCGGTCGTCGGCCAGCTGCACGAGGTCACCGACCTGCTCCAGGAGAGCCAGCCCGAGGCCACCAGCCGCCGCCTGTTCAAGGTCGCCGCCGAACTCGCCGAACTGGCGGGCTGGATGTCGTACGACGTCGGTCTCCAGCCCACCGCCCAGAAGTACTTCGTCCTCGCGCTGCACGCCGCCAAGGAGGCGGGCGACCGGCCGCTCGGCTCCTACGTCCTGTCCAGCATGAGCCGCCAGATGATCCACCTCGGACGGCCCGAGGACGCCCTGGAACTGATCCACCTCGCCCAGTACGGCAGCCGGGACTGCGCCAGCCCGCGCACCCAGGCGATGCTGTATGCGATGGAGGCCCGCGCCTACGCCAACATGGGCCAGCCCGGCAAGTGCAAGCGGGCCGTGCGGATGGCCGAGGACACCTTCACCGAGGCCGACGAGTGGGACGAGCCGGACCCCGACTGGATCCGCTTCTTCTCCGAGGCCGAACTGCACGGCGAGAACTCCCACTCCTTCCGCGACCTCGCCTACGTCGCCGGCCGCAGCCCCGCCTACGCCTCCCTGGCCGAGCCCCTGATGCAGCGGGCCGTGGAGCTGTTCGCCAAGGACTCCGAGCACCAGCGCTCCTACGTGCTCAACCTCATCGGCATGGCCACCGTGCACCTGCTCCGGCGAGAGCCCGAGCAGAGCACCGTGCTGGCCGCCGAGGCCATGCGGGTGGCCAAGAAGGTGCGTTCCGAGCGCGTGAACACTCGTATCCGAAAGACCGTGGACACCGCCGTACGCGATTTCGGCGACCTCGCCGAGGTCCTGGACCTCACCGACCGGCTCGCGGTCGAACTGCCCGAGACCGCCGAGGCGGTCTGAGACACCGGCACCACCCCTGAACCCCGGCCGCGGCCGGCCCTCCCGAACTGCCCGACTCGGCTCCCCCATGCCAGTCATTCGGAAGGCCGCCCGCGGCCGGACTGATTTTTTGCGCCTGAGCCGACGCGGCTCTCGCGGACGTGGCTGCTCGCCGTCCGGGTACCTCGATGACCCGGCCGCGGTCCGTCCCGGCGAAGGTTGCGCCACGATAACGATCCTCCGGGCCCGAATCCGCCGATTCACCGACGCGTAACACACACGGCACCTTCGTCACCGCCGCGAAACAACGAGGGGCTTCCACCGAAACCGCGCTGCGCCAATCTCATGGCGCATAACCGGCCCACCCCTCAAATCCCGCTCAAGGCTTCGCCCGCACGGGGCCGTACCAACGACGAGGAGACGCCGATGGCACCTGCCATCACGCTTGCCGCAGAGACAGAGCTCTCTGCCGCCAACACAGGTTTCATGCTCATCTGCTCCGCCCTGGTGATGCTCATGACGCCGGCGCTGGCCTTCTTCTACGGAGGCATGGTCCGGGTCAAGAGCACCCTGAACATGCTGATGATGAGCTTCATCAGCCTCGGGATCGTCACCATCCTGTGGGTGCTCTACGGCTTCTCACTCGCCTTCGGCACCGACTCCGGCAGCCTCATCGGCTGGAACTCCGACTGGGTCGGCCTCAGCGGGGTCGACAAGAACGAGCTGTGGGGTTCGTACAACATCCCGCTCCTTGTCTTCATGGTCTTCCAGCTGATGTTCGCGATCATCACTCCCGCCCTGATAAGCGGCGCGCTCGCGGACCGTGTGAAGTTCAGCGCCTGGGCGCTGTTCATCGCCCTGTGGGCGACCGTCGTCTACTTCCCCGTGGCCCACTGGGTCTGGGGTGAGGGCGGCTGGGCCTTCGACATGGGCGTGATCGACTTCGCGGGTGGTACGGCGGTCCACATCAACGCCGGTGCCGCGGCCCTCGGCGTGATCCTCGTCATCGGCAAGCGCGTCGGCTTCAAGAAGGACCCGATGCGCCCGCACAGCCTCCCGCTGGTCATGCTCGGCGCGGGCCTGCTGTGGTTCGGCTGGTTCGGCTTCAACGCCGGCTCGTGGCTCGGCAACGACGACGGCGTCGGCTCCCTGATGTTCGTCAACACCCAGATCGCCACCGCCGCCGCCATGCTGGCCTGGCTGCTCTACGAGAAGATCCGCCACGGCGCGTTCACCACGCTGGGCGCCGCCTCCGGTGCCGTCGCCGGTCTGGTCGCCATCACCCCGTCCGGTGGTGCGGTCTCCCCGCTCGGCGCGATCGCCGTCGGTGCCGTCGCCGGTCTGCTGTGCGCCATGGCGGTCGGCCTGAAGTACAAGCTCGGCTACGACGACTCGCTCGACGTCGTCGGCGTCCACCTGGTCGGCGGTGTCGTCGGCTCCCTGCTCGTCGGCCTCCTCGCCAGCGGCAAGGGCCAGTCCGACGTCGAGGGCCTGTTCTACGGTGGCGGCCTGGAGCAGTTCTGGAAGCAGTGCGCCGGAGTCTTCGCGGTCCTCGCCTACTCGCTGGTCGTCTCCGCGATCCTCGCCTTCATCCTCGACAAGACCATCGGAATGCGGGTCTCCGAGGACGACGAGGTCGCCGGCATCGACCAGGCCGAGCACGCCGAGACCGCATACGACTTCAGCGGCGCCGGTGGCGGTGCCGCCCGCACGGCCGTCCCGGCCCCCGTCGCCGAGGCTGCGAGCAAGAAGGTGGACGCATGAAGCTCATCACCGCGGTCGTCAAGCCCCACCGGCTCGACGAGATCAAGGAAGCCCTCCAGGCCTTCGGCGTGCACGGTCTGACCGTCACCGAGGCAAGCGGCTACGGTCGGCAGCGCGGCCACACCGAGGTCTACCGGGGTGCCGAGTACACCGTCGACCTGGTCCCCAAGATCCGCATCGAGGTGCTGGCCGAGGACGACGACGCCGAACAGCTGATCGACGTCATCGTCAAGGCCGCCCGCACGGGCAAGATCGGTGACGGCAAGGTCTGGTCCCTGCCGGTCGAGACGGCCGTACGGGTCCGCACCGGCGAGCGCGGCCCGGACGCGCTCTGACACAGAAGAACAGGAGTCGCTGGGTGACGAGCACGAACGTTCGTACGGAAGAAGAGGACTCGGGACCCAGCGGCTATGCGGCGGCCCGGCTGCGTCTCCTCACTGAGGGGGCGCGGTCCGGGCCGCCGCGCCGTGCCGCCCTCGCCGAGCTCACCGACCAGTGGCTGGCCGGCCTGTTCACCGCCGGCGCCGAGCAACTGCGCGGAGTCTCCCTGATCGCCGTCGGCGGCTACGGCCGCGGCGAACTGTCCCCGCGCAGCGACCTCGACCTGCTCCTGCTGCACGACGGCGGCGACTCCGACGCGGTGGCCGCGCTCGCCGACCGCATCTGGTACCCGGTGTGGGACCTCGGACTCGCCCTCGACCACTCCGTGCGCACCCCGGCCGAGGCGCGCCGGACCGCGGGGGAGGACCTCAAGGTCCAGCTCGGCCTGCTGGACGCCCGGCACCTCGCCGGCGACCTCGGCCTGACCGCCTCGCTGCGCACCGCCGTCCTCGCCGACTGGCGCAACCAGGCACCCAGGCGCCTGCCCGAACTCCAGGAACTGTGCGCCGAACGCGCCGAACGCCAGGGCGAGCTGCAGTACCTGCTGGAACCCGACCTCAAGGAGGCCCGCGGCGGGCTGCGCGACGCCACCACCCTGCGCGCGGTCGCCGCCTCCTGGCTCGCGGACGCCCCGCGCGAGGGTCTCGACGAGGCCCGGCGCCACCTCCTCGACGTCCGCGACGCCCTGCACCTGGCCACCGGGCGCGCCACCGACCGGCTGTCCCTCCAGGAACAGGACCAGGTCGCCGCCGAACTCGGCCTCCTCGACGCCGACACCCTGCTGCGCCAGGTCTACGAGGCCGCGCGGGTCATCTCCTACGCCAGCGACGTCACCTGGCGCGAGGTGAGCCGCGTGCTGCGCTCACGCGCGGTGCGGCCGCGGCTGCGCGCCATGCTGGGCGGCGGCAAACCGGTCGCCGAGCGGTCGCCGCTGGCCGAGGGCGTCGTCGAGCAGGACGGCGAGGCGGTGCTCGCCCGCGCCGCCCGCCCCGAACGCGACCCCGTACTCCCGCTGCGCGCCGCGGCCGCCGCCGCCCAGGCCGGTCTCCCGCTCTCCCTGCACGCCGTCCGGCGTCTCGCCGCGACCGTGCGCCCGCTGCCCACGCCCTGGCCCGCCGAGGCACGCGAACAGCTCGTCACCCTGCTCGGCTCCGGCCGTCCGACCATCGAGGTCTGGGAGGCACTGGAGGCCGAGGGCCTGATCAGCCGCATCCTGCCCGACTGGGAACGGGTGCGCTGCCGCCCGCAGCGCAACGCCGTGCACGTGTGGACCGTCGACCGGCACCTCATCGAGACCGCCGTGCGCGCCTCCGAGTTCACCCGCCGCGTCAGCCGCCCCGACCTGCTGCTGGTCGGCGCCCTGCTGCACGACATCGGCAAGGGCTGGCCCGGCGACCACTCCGTGGCCGGCGAGATCATCGCCCGCGACGTGGCGTCCCGGATCGGCTTCGACCGCTCCGACGTCGCCGTCCTCGCCACCCTCGTACGACACCACCTGCTGCTCATCGAGACGGCCACCCGGCGCGACCTGGAGGACCCCTCCACCGTGCGGGCCGTCGCCGAGGCGGTCGGCACCCAGAGCACGCTGGAGCTGCTGCACGCCCTGACCGAGGCGGACGCGCTGGCCACCGGTCCGGCGGCCTGGTCGTCCTGGCGCGGCTCGCTGGTCGCCGACCTGGTCAAACGCGTCTCGGCGGTGCTCGCAGGGGACGCCGCCGACGAGCCCGAGGCGTCCGCACCGACCGCCGAGCAGGAACGGCTCGCCATCGAGGCGTTCCGCACGGGCGGCCCGGTGCTCGCGCTGCGCGCGCAGACCGAGCCGCCGGCCGAGGCGACCGTCGCGGACGAGCCCGAGCCGCTGGGCGTGGAGCTGCTGATGGCCGTACCGGACCAGCCCGGGGTGCTGCCCGCCGCCGCGGGCGTCCTCGCCATGCACCGGCTGACCGTCCGCACGGCCGAGCTGCGCGCCCTGGACCTGCCCGAGGGCGTCGACGGCTCGGTCCTGGTGCTGAGCTGGCGCGTCGCCGCCGAGTACGGCTCCTTGCCGCAGGCCGCCCGGCTGCGCGCGGACCTCGTCCGCGCCCTGGACGGCTCGCTGGACGTTCCCGGCCGCCTGGCCGAGCGGGACGCGGCCTACCCGAGGCGCCGGGGGGTCATCGCCCCGCCGCCGCGCGTGACGGTGGCCTCGGCCGCCTCGCGCCACGCCACGGTCATAGAGGTGCGCGCCCAGGACGCCCCCGGACTGCTCTTCCGGATCGGCCAGGCCCTGGAGGACGCGGCGGTCCGAGTGCGCAGCGCCCATGTGTCCACGCTCGGCGCGAACGCCGTCGACGCCTTCTACGTCACGGGCGACGAGGGCGCTCCGCTGCCGGGGGAGGAGGCCGTGGCGGTGGCGCGGAAGCTGGAGGAGACCCTGCGGGCGTGACCCCCGCGCTCGTGGCAGGCGTTCACCTCACGCGCTCCCCGCGTATGCGGGGGCGCTCCGGTGGTCAACGCCGAGCCGGTGCGGATCCCTGAGTGCTCCGCGCACGCCCGGGGATTCCGTCTCCGCCCGCTTACTCCGGCGGGCGGAGACGATTGTCCGGCCGAGCCAGATACTCTGGAGGGCAGCCCAGACCACTTCCGACCCCGAGGACCGACGCCACCGTGTTCGATACTCTCTCCGACCGCCTCAGCGCGACTTTCAAAAATCTCCGCGGCAAGGGCAGGCTCAGCGAGGCGGATATCGACGCCACGGCGCGTGAAATCCGTATCGCCCTCCTCGAAGCCGACGTGGCCCTCCCGGTCGTCCGGACGTTCATCAAGAACGTCAAGGAACGCGCACTCGGGGCCGACGTCTCTCGCGCGCTCAACCCCGCCCAGCAGGTCCTCAAGATCGTCAACGAAGAGCTGGTCAGGATCCTGGGCGGCGAGACCCGTCGTCTGCGGTTCGCCAAGCAGCCGCCGACGGTCATCATGCTGGCCGGTCTCCAGGGTGCCGGTAAGACCACCCTCGCGGGCAAGCTCGGCCGCTGGCTGAAGGAGCAGGGCCACTCGCCGCTGCTGGTCGCCTGTGACCTCCAGCGCCCCAACGCCGTGAACCAGCTCAGCGTCGTCGCCGAGCGCGCCGGTGTGGCCGTCTACGCCCCGGAGCCGGGCAACGGCGTCGGTGACCCGGTCAAGGTCGCCAAGGACTCGATCGACTTCGCCAAGTCCAAGGTCCACGACATCGTCATCGTCGACACCGCGGGCCGCCTCGGTATCGACCAGGAGATGATGCAGCAGGCCGCGGACATCCGTGACGCGGTCGGCCCCGACGAGATCCTCTTCGTCGTCGACGCCATGATCGGCCAGGACGCGGTCAACACCGCCGAGGCCTTCCGCGACGGCGTCGGCTTCGACGGCGTGGTGCTCTCCAAGCTCGACGGTGACGCCCGCGGTGGTGCGGCCCTGTCGATCCGCGAGGTCACCGGCAAGCCGATCATGTTCGCGTCGAACGGCGAGAAGCTCGACGAGTTCGACGCGTTCCACCCGGACCGGATGGCCTCGCGCATCCTCGACATGGGTGACCTGCTCACCCTGATCGAGCAGGCGGAGAAGACGTTCAGCCAGGAAGAGGCCCAGAAGATGGCCTCCAAGCTGGCGTCGAAGAAGGGCCAGGACTTCACCCTGGACGACTTCCTGGCTCAGATGGAGCAGGTCAGGAAGATGGGCTCGATCAGCAAGCTCCTCGGCATGCTGCCGGGCATGGGCCAGATCAAGGACCAGATCAACAACATCGACGAGCGTGACGTCGACCGTACGGCCGCGATCATCAAGTCGATGACCCCCGGCGAGCGCCAGGACCCCACGATCATCAACGGCTCGCGCCGCGCTCGTATCGCCCGGGGTTCCGGCGTCGAGGTCAGCGCGGTGAAGAACCTGGTCGAGCGGTTCTTCGAGGCCCGCAAGATGATGTCGCGCATGGCCCAGGGCGGCGGCATGCCCGGCATGCCGGGGATCCCGGGCATGGGCGGCGGCCCCGGCCGGGCCAAGAAGCAGCCGAAGAAGGCCAAGGGCAAGCAGCGCTCGGGCAACCCGATGAAGCGCAAGCAGCAGGAGCAGGAGGAGGCCGCCCGCCGTGCGGCCGCCGCCGAGGGCGGTGCCTTCGGGCTGCCGGGCCAGCAGGCCGGACAGGACTTCGACCTGCCGGACGAGTTCAAGAAGTTCATGGGCTGACGCGGCCCCGCGTGAGGGCCGACGCGGCCCTGTGCGCACGTCCCCTGGGGGCGCCCTCCGACGGAGGGCGCCCCCAGCGGCGTAGGTCCGCGGAGGCCCTGAGGGCGACGCCGTCCAGGGCCAGCCCAAGGAGAAGCGGGACAGGCCGGACCACGACCGCACCTTCACCAGGCACAAGGTGCCGGTCGCCGCGGAGCCGGTCGTCCCGGAGCGCGGTTTCTCGCCAATGTGCTGGTCTCACCGGCGCCGACGCTGCTGCTGATCGTCCTGTGGATCTTCATCGCTCGGTGGATGCGCCAGGGCCTGGGCGGCGCGGGCGGATGTTCGGGCGCAAGGCGCCCCCGGAACCGGGTGACGAGGTGGCGACGCCGTCGCCCACGGCCCGCGAGTGATCGGGCGGAGACCACCTCGCCTACGGCACCCGGGTGATCGGCGGAGACCACCTCGCCTACGGCACCCGGGTGATCAGGTAGCGGAAGACGTTGGGCATCCACACCGTGCCGTCCGGGCGCCGGTAGGGGTGCAGGGCCTCCGACAGCTCCTTGTCGACCTGCTCCCGGTCGCCTACGGCCGTGTCGAACAGGCCCGTCGACATCAGCCCGCGTACCGCGCTGTCCAGGTCGGCGTACCCGAAGACGCAGGTGACCCGGCCCGAGCCGTCCGGCCGCAGGCCGGCCCGCTGGGCGATGTCCTCCAGGTCGTCGCGCCGGGGGCCACGCCAGCCGCGCGCTCCACCCGGCGGGTCGCCTGGTCCGAGAACCGACCGCAGCACCGCCGAGGTGGCGCAGCGCTCCGGTGGGCCCCAGCCGGTCAGCACCACGGCGGCACCGTCCGCGGCCAGCCGGGCCACCGGGGCGAGCAGTTCGCCGAGCCCCTCCCCGTCGCCCTCCACACAGCCGACCGGCTCGAAGGCGGTCACCAGGGTGTACCGGGGTGCGTCCGTGTCGTCGGTGCCCAGGGGCGCGTCCTCGACGATGCGGGCCTGACCGTGTGCCCGTGCCCCGGGGTCGGCGGGCAGCAGGCGCTCCCGGGCCAAGGCGAGCCGCTCGGGGGAGGAGGGGTCGGTGCCGGTGACCGCGGCGCCGCGGGACAGAGCCATCAGCAGGGCCAGTCCGCTTCCGCAGCCCAGGCCCAGCAGCCGGGTCGCCGGGCCCACGTCGAGCCGCTGGTACACGGCCTCGTAGAGCGGCACGAGCATCCGCTCCTGGATCTCCGACCAGTCACGCGCGCGTGCCCGCGGATCCACCCGGGGATGCGGTCCCGAGTGAGGCCGGTGCTGCCGCACGAGCGTAGGTGTCATGAAAAGAGCCCCAATCCGCCGAGAGGTGATGGCGGGCCGTGTTCCTGGCCCGCGTGCCGTGCGCTCGTCCCCCCGTATGCCAGGTAACTCCCGGCTCGCGGTGCCGTCCAGTGGTCGTGTGGCCCAGCTTGAGGACCGGTCGCGCATGTGGCGAGATTTCACCTTCCGGCAATCTGCGCCGGTACGGTGTCGATCACCGCGAGCCCGTTTCGCACCGCGACGCCGGGGACGGGCCGGTGACGGCGGGCCGTGACGTGCCCGGTAACGTCGCCGCCGTCGTCGGAACTGAAGCGATCTACGCGCGAGGCGACCGAAACGCCTCTTGCGCTCTCGCTGGCCACGGCCGAGCCGCCCCGCGCGACCTTCCTACGACCGGGGTCGTAGGGGTTGCTACGCACCGGCTTGATACGAGGTGCGAGGCTTCTCCGCAGATCAGCGCACCCGCCCTCGTCGGGACGCATCAGCGGCAACTGACGGGTACGTGCAAATTATTTGAGATGCCCCGGAATAGGAACACGGCGGGCCCCTGGCTCGTTGTCATTACGTGAGCACGACACAGACAACACCTGTTCTCGCAGCGGAGCTGGCACAGGCGTGGGCCGACATTCAGCGGTACCACCCCGAACTGCCGGACCTCGCCGCGCCCGAGTCCCTCATCGGGGAGTCCTCGTCCGCGTGCGGTCACGAGCTCTCCTTCGAACGGCTGCTCCACGAGGCCGTCCATGGCATCGCAGCCGCGCGCGGGGTACGCGACACCTCCCGCGCCGGCCGATACCACAACCGCAGATTCCTCGCGATCGCCGAGGAGCTGGGCCTGGACCATCCCGACGAGCCGCATCCGAGCAGCGGCTTCTCGCTGGTCACGCTCAACCCCGAGGCGAAACGGCGCTATCGGCCGACGATCGAGCAGCTCCAGCGGGCCCTGAAGGCCCATACGGCGGCGACCTCCGCCGACACGGCCCGGTCCTTCCGGGGTCCGGCGGCCCGTCACGGCTCGTCCGGCGGCGGTGTGCGCGTGAAGGCCGTCTGTGACTGCGGGCGCAATGTGCGCGTGGTCCCGTCGGTCCTCGCCCAGGCGCCGATCGTGTGCGGGGGCTGCGGCAAACCGTTCCGGATTCCCGAGGTGGCCGGGGCGGCGTAAGGCCCGACGCACACACCGGCAACTCGTGGCTGTCGGTGCGGTGGGGCGAAGAGGGCGCCGCGCGTGGGGACGACCACGTGCGGCTCCTCGGCATGCGCTCGGCCGGGCGCCCGGGCCTCGGTCTGAGGCGCCCCGCGGGGTGTGGCACAATGTCTAGCTGTACTCGACAGTCGCATAGGACCCCTCTCTCCTCCGGCTGACGCGTCCGTCGGGCCACTCGGGTACCGCAGCCCCACGCGGCATCCCGCTGTGACCCACCACGTCAAATCCAGGAGAATCCACTCCCGTGGCAGTCAAGATCAAGCTGAAGCGTCTGGGCAAGATCCGTTCGCCTCACTACCGCATCGTCGTCGCCGACTCCCGCACCCGCCGTGACGGCCGTGCGATCGAGGAGATCGGCAAGTACCACCCGACCTACAACCCGTCGGTCATCGAGGTGGACGCCGACCGCGTGGCGTACTGGCTGGGTGTCGGCGCGCAGCCGACCGAGCCCGTGCTCGCCATCCTCAAGAAGACCGGCGACTGGCAGAAGTACAAGGGCGAGCCCGCCCCGGCTCCGCTGCTCGTCGCCGAGCCGAAGAAGGCCCGCCCGTCGTTCGACGCCCTCGGTGGCGACGACGAGGGCAAGGGTGAGGCCATCACCCAGAAGAAGAAGGCCGAGAAGAAGGACGAGGCGGCCACCGAGTCGTCCGCGTCTGAGTCGACCGAGGCCTGAGCACCATGCTCGAAGAGGCGCTTGAGCACCTCGTGAAGGGCATCGTCGACAACCCCGACGATGTGCAGGTCGCCTCGCGCAACCTGCGCCGCGGGCGGGTGCTCGAGGTCCGGGTCCACCCGGACGACCTCGGCAAGGTGATCGGCCGCAACGGCCGCACCGCACGCGCTCTGCGTACCGTCGTGGGCGCCATCGGCGGCCGCGGTGTCCGTGTCGACCTCGTCGACGTGGACAACATCCGCTGACGCTTCAGGCGAAGCGGACCTAGTCCGCTCACGCTTCAGGCAACCGGCTCGGGCCGGGGAGGGCCACAGGGCCGTCCCCGGCCCGTAGTCGTATGACAGGAGATCTGTACACGTGCAGCTGGTAGTCGCGCGGATCGGCCGCGCCCATGGCATCAAGGGCGACGTCACCGTCGAGGTGCGTACCGACGAGCCCGAGCTGCGGCTCGCGCCCGGCGCCGTCCTGGCCACCGACCCGGCCTCCACCGGGCCGCTCACCATCGCCACCGGCCGTGTCCACAGCGGCCGGCTGCTCCTGCGCTTCGAGGGCGTCGCCGACCGCACCGCCGCCGAGGCGCTGCGCAACACCCTGCTGATCGCCGAGGTGGACCCCGAGGAACTGCCCGAGGAAGAGGACGAGTACTACGACCACCAGCTGATCGACCTGGACGTGGTCACCCGGGACGGTGTCGAGGTCGGCCGCATCACGGAGATCTCGCACCTGCCCTCCCAGGACCTCTTCATCGTCGAGCGGGCGGACGGCAGCGAGGTGATGATCCCCTTCGTGCAGGAGATCGTCGTCGAGATCGACCTGGAGGAGCAGCGGGCCGTCGTCGACCCGCCGCCCGGGCTGATCGACGACCGCGCGGAGATCGCCTCCAGCCGGGACGCCGAGGCCGGCGAGGCCGCCGAGACGGGTGCGGCTGCCGAGACGGGTGCGGCCGGGGCCAACGGGGGCGGGGCCGACGAGGAGGACGCCGACGGGCGCGGGGACCTGGCTGTCGGGGACGGCGGGCGTGGGGACGGCGCCGACGGGAACGGCGGGCGTGGGGACCGCGCCGAAGGGGACGACCACTGATGCGGCTCGACGTCGTCACGATCTTCCCCGAGTACCTGGAGCCGCTGAACGTCTCCCTGGTCGGCAAGGCACGCGCGCGTGGCCGCCTGGACGTGCGGCTGCACGACCTGCGGTCCTGGACGTACGACCGCCACAACACGGTGGACGACACGCCCTACGGCGGCGGCCCAGGCATGGTCATGAAGACCGAGCCCTGGGGCGACGCCCTGGACTCCGTGCTGGCCGACGGCTACGAGTCGGGGGCCGGCGCGCCGGCGCTGATCGTCCCCACGCCCAGCGGCCGCCCCTTCACCCAGGAACTGGCCGTCGAGCTCTCCGAACGCCCCTGGCTGGTCTTCACACCGGCCCGCTACGAGGGCATCGACCGGCGGGTCATCGACGAGTACGCCACGCGGATGCCGGTGTACGAGGTCTCCATCGGCGACTACGTCCTGGCCGGCGGCGAGGCGGCCGTCCTGGTCATCACCGAGGCCGTGGCCCGGCTGCTGCCCGGTGTGCTGGGCAACGCCGAGTCGCACCGGGACGACTCCTTCGCGCCCGGCGCGATGGCGAACCTCCTGGAGGGGCCCGTCTACACCAAGCCGCCCCTGTGGCGCGACCGGGACATCCCCGAGGTGCTGCTCAGCGGCCACCACGGGAAGATCGCCCGCTGGCGCCGCGACGAGGCCCTGCGACGCACCACGGCCAACCGCCCCGACCTGATCGAGCGCTGCGACCCGAGGACCTTCGACAAGAAGGACCGGGAGATGCTGTCGATCCTCGGCTGGGCCCCGGACCCGGAGGGCGAGCGGTACGGCCGATTTTGGCGGCGGGTCGAGGACGTGGAACAATAGGGCGCTGTTGTGCGCCGTCCGACGTGCGCCCCTGCCGCAGGGGGACACGACGCCCGCTCCGACCCGCACGGCTTTCCACCAGAACACCTAGTTTCCGTTGATGACCTGTGGCATCAACGAAGAAAGCAGACGAAATGTCGCACCTGCTCGACACTGTCGACGCCGCGTCGCTGCGCAGCGACGTCCCGGCCTTCCGCCCGGGTGACACCGTCAACGTCCACGTCCGCGTCATCGAGGGCAACCGCTCCCGTGTGCAGCAGTTCAAGGGCGTTGTGATCCGTCGCCAGGGTTCCGGCGTGCGCGAGACCTTCACGGTCCGCAAGGTCTCCTTCTCCGTCGGCGTCGAGCGCACCTTCCCGGTGCACACTCCGATCGTGGAGAAGATCGAGCTCGTCACCCGCGGTGACGTGCGTCGCGCCAAGCTGTACTACCTGCGCGAGCTGCGCGGCAAGGCGGCGAAGATCAAGGAGAAGCGCGACAGCTGATCTCGCGTCGGGGTTCACATCGGGGCCGGATAACATCTGGCCCCGATGGACACCGAAGCACAGCCCACGGAGCGCGACCGCTCCTCCCGCCCCACGACACCGGGGCCGGAGGGACGGTCGCGTTTCGCGTTGGTGTCGCGGATCACCCCCTGGCTGCCCGGCGGCGGGCTCACCCTGTCGCTGCTCGTCTGCCTGCTCTTCCTGCTGCTCGTCAACACGTTCGTGGCGCAGCCCTTCCAGATCCCCAGCGGGTCGATGGAGCGGGGATTGAGGATCGGGGACCGCGTTCTCGTAAATAAGTTGGCGTACCGTTTCGGTGCCGAGCCCCGGCGGGGGGACGTGGTCGTCTTCGACGGCAGCGGGTACTTCGGGAACGCCGACTACATCAAACGCGTCGTGGGTGTAGGGGGAGACCGCGTGGTCTGCTGTGACAGGGAGGGAAGGATCGAGGTGAACGGCCGGCCGGTCGACGAGTCGACCTTCCTGTATCCCGGTGACAGCGCGTCGTCGGTGCCCTTCGAGGTGGTCGTGCCCGAGGGACGGCTGTTCCTGCTGGGCGACCACCGCAGCGCCTCCAGCGACTCCCGCGACCATCTGGGCTCCCCGGGCGGCGGCATGGTGCCCGTCGGCGCGGTGATCGGCCGGGCGGAGGGGATCGTCTGGCCGATCGGGCACATGGACCGGCTGGAACGGCCCGGCGCGTACGCGCGCGTGCCCGCGGCGGGCGGTTCCGGTGGCGAGGGCTCTGCCGGCGCGGGCGAGGGCTCCGCCGGTTTCGGTGAGACGGACTCTGTCGGCTCGGGTGGCGAGGGCTCCGTCGGCTCGCGTGGCGAGGGCTCCGCCGGCGAGGGTTCCGGTGGTGCGCGTGGGTAACCGCGGCAAGCCCCGTGGCGCGGCGACCAGCGCCGCCGAGGACCTGCTGCCGACCGGCACCCGCCGCTCGTCGGGGTCCTCCTCCGGCCGCAGCCGGGCGGACCGGCGCAAGCTCCAGCGCAAGGTCAAGCGCCGCCGACGCCGCTCCGCGATCAAGGAGATTCCGCTCCTGGCCGGAGTGGCGGTGCTCATAGCCCTCGTGCTGAAGACGTTCCTGGTGCAGGCCTTCGTGATCCCGTCCGGCTCCATGGAGCAGACGATCCAGATCGGCGACCGGGTCCTGGTGGACAAGCTCACCCCCTGGTTCGGCTCCGAGCCCGAGCGCGGGGACGTCGTCGTCTTCAAGGACCCCGGTGGCTGGCTGCGGAGCGAGCAGCCCACCCAGAAGAAGGACGACCCGGTCGTCGTGAAGCAGGTCAAGCAGGCGCTGACCTTCATCGGCCTGCTGCCGTCCGACAACGAGAAGGACCTGATCAAACGGGTCGTCGGGGTCGGCGGCGACCATGTCGTGTGCTGTGACGCGCAGGGCCGGTTGACCGTCAACGGCATGCCGCTGGACGAGACCGACTACCTGCATCCCGGGAACGTCCCCTCCGAATCCAGGTTCGACATCACGGTGCCCGAGGGACGCCTGTGGGTGATGGGCGACCACCGTGACAACTCCGCGGACTCCCGCGCCCACCAGGACCAGGACTACGGCGGCACGGTGTCGGTCGACCAGGTCGTGGGACGCGCGGTCGTCATCGGCTGGCCCGTCGGACACTGGACCGGCCTGAACGAGCCGCAGACCTTCTCCTCCGTGCCCGACTCCGCGCCCGGGTCGACCGCGGCTCCCCGGCTGTCGCATAGGGTTGCCCCTGACGATCCGAACGCTATGACCCAGCTCCCGAGCCCTGCGGAACTCCCGCTCGTTATGGGAGTGGTGGGCCTGCACCGGATGAGGCGCAGGCGGTGGCACAGACTAAGGAGTTGGCGTGGGGGATGTGGCGGTTGGCGCACGGTCCGGGCACGACGGCGAGGAACACCGCGGGCGGCCCGGGGATGCGACCGGCCCGTCCGCGGACAGCGTCATGAGCTCCGGGAGTGACGCCGGTACGACCGAGGGCGGCACGGTGACGGACGAACAGAGCGCCGAGGGCGCGGAGCCGACGGAACCGAGGAAGAAGCAGCAGCGTTCCTTCTGGAAGGAACTGCCGATCCTTATCGGTATCGCGCTCGTGCTGGCGCTGCTGATCAAGACGTTCCTGGTGCAGGCGTTCTCGATCCCCTCCGACTCGATGCAGAACACCCTCCAGCAGGGTGACCGGGTCCTGGTCGACAAGCTGACCCCGTGGTTCGGCTCCGAGCCCGAGCGCGGCGAGGTCGTCGTCTTCCACGACCCGGACAGCTGGCTCGCGGGCGAGCCCACGCCCGACCCGAACGCCCTGCAGACGGTCCTCAGCTGGATCGGCCTCATGCCGTCCGCGGAGGAGAAGGACCTGATCAAGCGGGTCGTCGGCGTCGGCGGCGACACCGTCGAGTGCTCCGGCACCGGCCCGCTCAAGGTCAACGGCAAGCCGCTGGACGAGCCGTACGTCTACCCGGGCAACACGCCGTGCAGCGACGACGACCAGGGCGGCCGGTTCAAGGTGACGGTCCCCGAGGGGTTCATCTGGGTCATGGGCGACCACCGCCAGAACTCCCGCGACTCGCGCTACAACCAGTCCGACTCCCACCACGGCATGGTGCCCGTGGACAAGGTCGTCGGGCGGGCCGTCGTCAAGGCCTGGCCCATCAACCGCTGGGGCACGCTGCCCGTGCCGGACACGTTCGACCAGGCCGGCCTGGACCGCAAGGACTCGGCGGCCCCGGCGCCGGCGGCGGCGCCCCAGGCGCTGGCGCTCGTGGGCGTGCTCCCGATCGCCGTGTGGCGGCGGCGCCGCAAGTGAGGCCGAGCGCGGCCTCGCGCGACCGTGCCATCAGCCCCTTCTCACGTGACCTCGGTCGCGTGCGGAGGGGCTGACCGCTTCCCGTACCGCCGGGTAGGGTGCGGACCCATGGGTGCTGAGAGTGCGACACATACGGCCCCGCGGAGCGGCGGGACGGGCAACGGCGAGGCGGGCGGCCGGGCCGGGCAGGTGCTGTCCGGGCTGGCGGTGGCGCTGGGACTGGTGCTGTTCCTCGCCGGGTTCGGCTGGGGAGCGGTCGCCTACCGGCCGTACACCGTGCCCACGCGCTCGATGAGCCCCACGATCGAGGCGGGCGACCGGGTGCTGGCCCAGCGCGTGGACGGCGACGAGATACGCCGCGGCGACGTCGTCGTCTTCAAGGACGCCACCTGGGCGAACGCGCCCATGGTCAAGCGGGTCGTCGCCGTCGGAGGGGACACCGTCGCCTGCTGCTCCCAGGGCAGGCTGACAGTGAACGGCAAGGAGATCGACGAGCCCTACCTGCCCGAGGGCGAGGCAGCGGAGAGCATCGCGTTCCCGACGGTGACCGTGCCCGAGGACCGGCTGTTCCTGCTCGGTGACGAGCGCGCGGGCTCGCTGGACTCCACCGCCCACCTCCAGGACGCCGCGAGCGGCACGGTCGCGCGGTCCGCGGTCGACGGCCGGGTCGACGCCGTCGTCTGGCCGATGGACGGCCTGCTGCCGCGCCCGACCGGATTCGAGGCACTGGGTGCGGAACTGTCGGAGCCGGGACCGTTCCGGATGCTCGTCGGCATGATCGCCGGCGGGGCCGTGCTGGTCATGGTCGGCGCCGCGTACGGGCCCATCGCCAAGCGGGTCGGCGGTGCGCGCGGGCGTCGGACGGTGGGTGCCGGTGCCGGCTGAGGTGGCGCGGGAGCCGTCCGGGGACTCGGCCGAGCACCGGGCCGAGGGTGGGCCGCGGGATTCTTCGTACGAGGGTGACCCGCGGGAGCTGTCCGGCCCGAGGGATTCGGACGAAGGTGACTCGCCGGAGTTGTCCGGCCCGAGGGATTCGGACGAGGGTGACTCGCCGGAGCTGTCCGGGCCGCGGGATTCGTACGCGGGCGGTGTGCGCAAGGTCGCCAGGGTGGTGCTGCTCGATCCGCGGGACCGCGTGCTGCTGCTCCACGGTCATGAGCCTGACGATCCGTCGAACGACTGGTGGTTCACGCCCGGCGGGGGAGTCGAGGGGAACGAGACGCGAGCGGATGCCGCGTTGCGGGAACTCGTCGAGGAGACGGGGATCACCAAGGTCGAACTCGGGCCGGTGCTGTGGCGGCGCAGATGCTCGTTCCCGTTCGCGGGACGCCGCTGGGACCAGGACGAGTGGTACTACCTGGCCCGTACGACACAGACCGCGACCCGGGCCACGGCCCTGACGGAACTGGAGCGGGCCAGCGTCGCCGGAGCCCGGTGGTGGGAGTGTGAGGAACTGGCCCGGACGCATGAGACGGTGTACCCGACCAGACTCGCCGGGCTGCTGCGCACGCTGCTCGACGAAGGTCCCCCGGCCCGTCCCGTCACCCTTGACACGGAAATCGTCTAGGGGGACACGGGGCTGGCGCACAATGGGTGGATCGCACGGCTGAAGGGGAACATGCCATGAGCGCCGAGGACCTCGAGAAGTACGAGACCGAGATGGAGCTCAAGCTCTATCGCGAGTACCGCGACGTCGTCGGTCTGTTCAAGTACGTGATCGAGACCGAGCGGCGCTTCTACCTGACCAACGACTACGAGATGCAGGTGCATTCGGTCCAGGGTGAGGTGTTCTTCGAGGTGTCCATGGCGGACGCCTGGGTCTGGGACATGTACCGGCCGGCTCGGTTCGTGAAGCAGGTGCGTGTACTCACGTTCAAGGACGTGAACATCGAGGAGCTCAACAAGAGCGATCTGGAGCTGCCGGGGAGCTGAGCCCGGCGTGTCGAGGCGGGGCCGCGCCGGGGCGAGTGGGGGCTGAGCTCGGTCGAGCCCGGAGCCGGGCCCGGGGTGGGGTCAGGGCTTTTTCACCCGAACGGGTGGGGCGGTTTTCCACAGACGCCCCACCGTCCACCAAGATCAACTCGCTGTGAGCGGGCTGCGTGATCGTTGGCGCCGGAGGTGGTGCCGACATGAGCACGCGAAACGCGCGCGGCGCGTACGGAAAATCACGCAGCGCCCTCGGCAGGTACGGCGAGACGCTGGCCGCGCGGCGGCTGGCCGAAGCCGGAATGACGGTCCTGCGGCGCAACTGGCGCTGCGGCCGCACGGGTGAGATCGACGTCGTCGCCCGGGACGGGGACGTCCTGGTCGTCTGCGAGGTGAAGACCCGCAGGGACGGCGGCTACGAGCACCCGATGGCCGCGGTGACCCCGGAGAAGGCCGGGCGGCTGCGCGATCTCGCCGAACGCTGGATCCAGACCCACGGAGGCGCCCCGCCCGGCGGCGTCCGCATCGACGTCGTGGGCGTGCTGCTGCCCCGGCGCGGCGCGCCCGTCGTGGAACACGTGCGGGGGGTGGCCTGATGGGATTCGCACGCACCTGCTCGGTCGCGCTGGTCGGGGTGGAGGGCGTGGTCGTCGAGGTCCAGGCCGACCTCGAACCAGGCGTCGCCGCGTTCACCCTGGTAGGCCTCCCCGACAAGAGCCTCACGGAGAGCCGCGACCGCGTCCGGGCCGCCGTGGTCAACTCCGGTACGGCCTGGCCGCAGAAGAAGCTCACCGTGGGCCTGAGCCCGGCGTCGGTGCCCAAGAGCGGCAGCGGATTCGATCTCGCCGTCGCGGCCGCGGTCCTCGGCGCGGCGGAGCGCATCGATCCGCGGGTCCTGGCCGACATCGTGATGATCGGGGAGCTGGGCCTGGACGGACGGGTCCGCCCGGTGCGCGGTGTCCTGCCTGCCGTGCTGGCCGCGGCCGACGCGGGGTACGAGCAGGTGGTCGTGCCGGAGTGCGCGGCCGCGGAAGCCTCGCTGGTACCGGGCGTGTCCGTGCTGGGTGTGCGCAGCCTGCGGCAGCTCATCGCCGTCCTGGCGGACGAGCCGGTGCCCGAGGAGGATCCCGACGAGCAGGGCCGGCCCGATCCCCTGCTGGCCGGACTGCGGGTGCCCGGCCGGAGCCGCCACCGGCATGCGCGGGGTGGGCACGGCCCAGCACGACCCGGGGCACGACCTGGCGGACGTGGTGGGCCAGCTCGCGGCCCGTACGGCGGTGGAGGTCGCCGCGGCCGGCGGTCATCACCTGTTCCTGGAGGGACCCCCGGGCGCCGGGAAGACGATGCTCGCCGAGCGGCTGCCCGCGATCCTGCCGCGGCTCACCCGGCAGGACTCGCTGGAGGTCACGGCCGTGCACTCGGTGGCCGGGCTGCTGCCGCCGGGCAAGCCGCTGATCGACGTCGCCCCCTACTGCGCACCGCACCACTCGGCGACCATGCAGGCGCTGGTCGGCGGCGGGCAGGGCGTCGCCAGGCCGGGCGCGGTGTCGCTGTCGCACCGGGGCGTGCTGTTCCTCGACGAGACACCGGAGTTCAGGAGCCAGGCGCTCGACGCGCTGCGCCAGCCGCTGGAGGCCGGGCATGTGGTCATCGCCCGCAGTGCCGGTGTGGTGCGCTTCCCGGCCAGATTCCTGATGGTGCTGGCCGCCAACCCCTGTCCCTGCGGGCGCTTCTCCCGGACGGACGACCTGTGCGACTGCCCGCCCTCGGCGATCCGCCGCTACCAGGCCCGGCTCTCCGGGCCGCTGCTCGACCGGGTCGACCTGCGGGTGGAGGTGGACCGCGTCACCCGCGCCGAGCTGACCGAGCGCGGCGCCCGCGGGGAGGCCACGGCGGCGGTCGCCGACCGGGTGCGCCAGGCCCGCGAACGGGCCGCGGCCCGGCTGGCCGGCACCCCGTGGCGCACCAACGGCGAGGTACCCGGCCGTGAGCTGCGCAGCCGCTTCTACGCCGCCACCGGCGCGATGGAAGAGGCCGAGCGCGGTCTCGAACGGGGTGTGCTGACCGCGCGGGGCCTGGACCGGGTGCTGCGGGTCGCCTGGACCGTCGCGGACCTCGTCGGCCACGACCGGCCCAACGGGATGGACGTCGCCCTCGCCCTGCAACTGCGCACAGGCGTCCCGCGGGGGGTGCCGCTGGCCATCGGAGCGCTGACATGAGCGACGAACCGGGCCTCGACCTCCTCGGCCGTGTCTTCCTCGCCCGGGTCGTCGAGCCCGGGGACGAGAAGGCCGGGCGATGGGTGCGGGAGGTCGGAGTGAGGGAGGTCGTGGCGCGGCTGCGCGAGGGCGGGGACCCGCTTCCGGGGGTCGGCGCGACCCGCTGGGCCGGACTGCTGGCCCGGGCGCGGCAGGCCGAGCCCGAACGGGACCTCGCCGTCGCGCGGGAGGCCGGGGTCCGGTTCGTGTGCCCGGGCGGGCCCGAGTGGCCGACGCAGCTCGACGACCTCGGCGACGCCCGTCCGGTCGGGCTGTGGGTGCGCGGGCGGCCCAGTCTGCGGATGTGGGCGCTCCGGTCGGTCGCCGTGGTCGGCGCACGCGCCTGCACCGAGTACGGCGCTCACCTGGCCGTCACCCTCGCCGCGGGCCTCGCCGAGCACGGCTGGGTCGTCGTCTCCGGCGGTGCATACGGGGTCGACGGCGCGGCCCATCGCGGCGCCCTCGGCGCGGGAGGGGCCACGGTCGCCGTGCTGGCCTGCGGCGTCGACCGGCCCTATCCACGCGGACACACCGGACTGATCAACAGGATCGCGGAACAGGGGCTGGTGATCGGGGAGTTGCCCCTGGGCGAGCATCCGACGCCCAGCAGATTCGTCCTGCGCAACCGGGTGATCGCCGCCTTGACCAGGGGAACCGTGGTCGTGGAGGCCGCCCATCGCAGCGGCTCGCTGGTCACCGCGCGGGCCGCGCAGCGGCTGGGTCGGCACACGATGGGCGTGCCCGGCCCGGTCACCAGTGCCCTCTCCGCGGGGGTGCACGAACTCCTGCGCGGGGAGGCGCTGCTGGTCACCGACGCCGCCGAGGTCGTCGAGGTGGTCGGCGACATGGGGCAGCTCGCCCCGGAGCGGCGCGGCCCGGTGCTCCCCCGCGACCTGCTGGCCGCCGCCACCCGGTGTGTCCTCGCCGCCCTGCCCGCCCGCCGGGCCGCCGCACCGCGGGAGATCGCCCGCGGCGCGCAGACGACCGAGGACGACGCCGTCGCGAGACTGTACGAACTCAGGGCACTGGGCTACGTCGAACGACACGGCGACGGCTGGAAGTTGACACGCCAGGCGATGGTCTCCCTTCGCGGTGATCGTCCGCGTTGCTGACCGAGCGTGTTCGTCCGTCCGGGGGAAGCCGTACTCCCCTTGGGAATTCACGCAGTTGACGAGTCCCGGCGGTCGCCGGGCATGCCTGCCATGCCCCGGCGGAGCGGTCAGCGGAACGTATCTGCGCACAAGTCGGGCCCCGCTCTTAGCGCACCGCGACACTCCAGTCACGCTACGCTCACGAAGTTCCTGACACAGACCGGCAAGTCGGCACCAGTCCGACAGCACACCCAGGCACCCCTACTTCGCAAGCTTCTCGGCAGAACGGCTCAAGGCGACGAATGCCCCAGCACACCTCCGGGTCCGACCGGGCGGCGATCCCCCCAGCCGCCCGCGACGGTGGCGGCGTGCGGCCGCCCGCTCCCTCGACGCTCGACGAACTGTGGCGGTCGTACAAGGCGACCGCGGACGAGCGGCTGCGCGAGCAGCTGATCCTGCACTACTCGCCGCTGGTCAAATACGTGGCGGGCCGGGTGAGCGTCGGTCTGCCGCCCAACGTGGAACAGGCCGACTTCGTCTCCTCGGGCGTCTTCGGGCTCATCGACGCGATCGAGAAGTTCGACATCGAACGGGAGATCAAGTTCGAGACGTACGCGATCACCCGGATCCGCGGCGCGATGATCGACGAGCTGCGGGCGCTGGACTGGATCCCCCGCTCGGTACGGCAGAAGGCACGCAACGTCGAGCGGGCCTACGCCACCCTGGAGGCCCGGCTGCGGCGCACGCCCTCGGAGAGCGAGGTGGCCGCCGAACTGGGTATCGCCGTGGACGAACTGCACGCCGTCTTCAGCCAGTTGTCCCTGGCCAACGTGGTGGCGCTGGAGGAGCTGCTGCACGTCGGGGGTGAGGACGGCGACGGGCTCAGCTTCATGGACACCCTGGAGGACACCGCCGCGGACAACCCCGTGGAGGTCGCCGAGGACCGTGAGCTGCGGAGGTTCCTGGCGCGGGCGATCAACACGCTGCCCGACCGGGAGAAGACCGTCGTCACGCTCTACTACTACGAGGGACTCACCCTCGCCGAGATCGGCAACGTGCTGGGCGTCACCGAGAGCCGCGTCAGCCAGATCCACACCAAGTCCGTGCTCCAGTTGCGCGCGAAGCTGGCCGGCTTCGGCCGCTGAGCGGGTGGGCCGGGCCGGGACGCTCCCGTTGCGAGTGGCACGTCCGTACAGTGGTTGACGTGCCAAGGATTCGAGCGGCCTCCGTGGCCGAGCACCGGTCGATGCAGCGAGCCGCCCTGCTGGACGCGGCTCGCTCCCTGCTGTCCGAGGGAGGGACGGAGGCGTTGACCTTCCCGGCCCTCGCCGAGCGCACCGGGCTCGCGCGGTCGTCGGTGTACGAGTACTTCCGGTCGCGGGCCGCCGTGGTCGAGGAACTGTGCGAGGTCGACTTCCCCGTGTGGGCCGCGGAGGTCTCGACGGCCATGGAGCGGGAGGCCACGCCCGCCGGCAAGGTCGAGGCGTATGTGCGGGCGCAGCTGGAGCTGGTCGGGGACCGGCGGCATCGGGCCGTCGTGGCGATCTCGGCGAGCGAGCTGGACGCGGGTGCCCGGGAGAAGATCCGCGCCGCGCACGGCGGTCTCGTGGCGATGATCGTCGACGCCCTCGGGGACCTCGGCCACGAGGAGCCCCGCCTGGCGGCGATGCTCGTCCAGGGCGTCGTCGACGCCGCGGTCCGCCGCGTCGAACTGGGCGCGGCCGAACCCCCGGACGTCATCGCGACGGCCACGATCGCCATGGTCCTACGGGGCGTACAAGGCTGAGCCGCCCCGAACGACGCGAGGAACGACGCGCCCAGGGGCGCGGGGAACTGCGCGATCAACCCACCACGACCCGCAGGTCGGCGGGCGCCGTTTCCCGGCAGGGTGCACTCCGCCCCGCCCCCATGTCCCCAGCCCGGCCGCTTCCAGGGGGCGCGGGGAACTGCGCGATCAACCCCCACGGCCCGCAGGTCGGCGGCCGACGTTTCCCGGCAGGGCGCCCTCCGCCCACCAGGGCCCGCAGCCCGCCCGCTTCCAGGGGGCGCGGGGAACTGCGCGACCGGCCGACCACGACTCGCAGGTCGGCCGCCGACGGACCCCGGCAGAGCGAACTCCGCCCGCCACCGCCACGCGGACAGCCGCCGCCGGCGAACCGGAGGGCGCGCACCCCGCCGACCGCGCACCACCGCCCCCCGACCAGCCACCGCCGGTTCACGGCAGCGCCACCCCCGCCACCGGCAGCAGCCGCGACGGCCCCCTCCCCAGCAGCCACGGCGGCAGCAGGGCGAGCGGGTTGAGATAGACGTCCCCGCGTCTCAGACCCCAGTGGACGCACGGCCGCACACAGTGCGAGCCCGTCGCCTCGACCGTGCCGATCACCTCGCCGGGTGATACCTCGTCCCCCTTTCGGACCGCCGCCCGCACCGGCTCGTACGTCGTCCGCAAGGGCGGTTCACCCGTGGCGGAAAGGGTCACCGACACCACGCCCCTGCCAGCCACCCGCCCCGCGAAGGACACCCGGCCCGCCGCGACCGTCCGTACCGGTGCCCCGGGTGCCGCGGCCAGGTCCACGCCCCGGTGGCCCGCGGCGTAGGGCGTAGGCGGAGGCAGCCAGCCGCGCAGGACCGGCGGACGCAGCCCCACGGGCCAGCCGCGGGCCAGCGGCGGGACGGGTTCGGCCGACGGCGGCGGAGCAGGCCCGGACCCGGGCGCCGGCGCGAAGGCCGCGGCCGCGGAGGTGAGGACGGTCAGTGTCAGTCCCAGCAGCAGAACCCACGCCAGGTGTGCGTATCGCTTCAGTCGCATGACACGAGCGTCCGGCACACGGTCGAGAGCCGCCGGGACCTGTGGACCCTCGACCGCTTGTGGACAGCGGCGTCACCCGGCACCTCTCGGGTTCCGTATACTTCTGGTGGCGACCCGGGCCACCGGGTCGACTTCGCACGCCCCGACGTCGGCGGTCAGTCCGCCGGTGTCTCGCGCCCCTCGGTCCTTCGCGGCAGGCGCATCGGGAGCGTCAGGCGCGGGAGCCGTCCGGCACCCGCGGCACAACCGAGAAACATGAGGAGAACGGCTATGGCCGTCGTCACGATGCGGGAGCTGCTTGAGAGCGGCGTCCACTTCGGTCACCAGACCCGTCGCTGGAACCCGAAGATGAAGCGCTTCATCTTCACCGAGCGCAACGGCATCTACATCATCGACCTGCTCCAGTCGCTGTCGTACATCGACCGCGCCTACGAGTTCGTCAAGGAGACCGTCGCCCACGGCGGCACGGTCATGTTCGTCGGCACGAAGAAGCAGGCGCAGGAGGCCATCGCCGAGCAGGCCACCCGCGTCGGCATGCCCTTCGTCAACCAGCGCTGGCTGGGCGGCATGCTCACCAACTTCTCGACCGTCTACAAGCGTCTGCAGCGCCTCAAGGAGCTTGAGCAGATCGACTTCGAGGACGTCGCGTCCTCCGGTCTGACCAAGAAGGAGCTCCTGGTCCTCTCCCGCGAGAAGGCCAAGCTGGAGAAGACCCTCGGCGGTATCCGCGAGATGCAGAAGGTGCCCAGCGCCGTCTGGATCGTGGACACCAAGAAGGAGCACATCGCGGTCGGTGAGGCCCGGAAGCTCAACATCCCGGTCGTCGCCATCCTCGACACCAACTGCGACCCCGACGAGGTCGACTACAAGATCCCGGGCAACGACGACGCGATCCGCTCCGTCACCCTGCTCACCCGTGTGATCGCCGACGCCGTCGCCGAGGGCCTCATCTCCCGCTCCCGTGTCGCCACCGGCGACAAGGGCGAGAAGGCCGCGGGCGAGCCGCTCGCCGAGTGGGAGCGCGACCTGCTCGAGGGTGAGAAGAAGGCCGAGACCGCTGAGACCGCTGAGGCCGCTCCGGCCGCCGAGGCCGAGGCTGAGGCCGCCCCGGCCGCCGAGGCTCCGGCCGCTGAGGCTGCTCCGGCCGCCGAGGCCGAGGCTGAGGCTGAGGCTGCTCCGGCCGCGGACGCCGAGCAGGCCTGACCCGTCCAGCGTCAGTGTTGACGGCGGGGGCGGCGCGGCACCACTCAGCGCCCCTACAGGCGTGGTGAAGTCCGCCCCCGCCGTTCACCCGTGGATCAGCGGGATGTCAGCGGACCCGGCTACATCCGGAACGCAGACTCCGTAGATCTTCGAGATCTTCCAGACTTCGAGAAAGACTCACAGACTCATGGCGAACTACACCGCCGCCGACGTCAAGAAGCTTCGTGAGCTCACGGGCGCCGGCATGATGGACTGCAAGAAGGCGCTGGACGAGGCCGACGGCAACGTCGACAAGGCCGTCGAGGCGCTGCGCATCAAGGGCCAGAAGGGCGTCGCCAAGCGCGAGGGCCGCTCCGCCGAGAACGGCGCCGTGGTCTCGATCATCGCCGACGACAACTCCTCCGGCGTCCTCGTCGAGCTGAAGTGCGAGACGGACTTCGTCGCCAAGGGCGAGAAGTTCCAGGCCGCGGCCGAGGCCATCGCCGAGCACGTCGCCAAGACCTCCCCGGCCGACCTGGAGGCCCTGCTCGCCTCCGAGATCGAGGCCGGCAAGACCGTCCAGGCGTTCGTGGACGAGGCCAACGCCAACCTCGGCGAGAAGATCGTCCTGGACCGCTTCGCGCAGTACTCTGACGGCTTCGTGCTCGCCTACATGCACCGCACGATGCCCGACCTGCCCCCGCAGATCGGTGTCCTCGTCGAGCTCGACAAGCAGAACGCCGACATCGCCAAGGGCATCGCCCAGCACATCGCCGCCTTCGCGCCGAAGTACCTCTCCAAGGAGGACGTGCCGGCCGAGGTCGTCGAGACCGAGCGTCGCGTCGCCGAGGAGACCACCCGCGCCGAGGGCAAGCCCGAGGCCGCGATCGCCAAGATCGTCGAGGGTCGGGTCAACGGCTTCTTCAAGGACGCGACGCTGCTCGGTCAGCCGTACGCGCTCGACAACAAGAAGTCGGTCCAGAAGGTCCTGGACGAGGCCGGTGTCACCCTGAAGCGCTTCACGCGCATCAAGGTCGGTATCTGAGTCCGTACCGGGACCGACGCGCGACCCGGGGCGGACTACCCGCTAGGGTCGACCGCAGTCGTCCGCGTACACCGCGGAACGCGCGTGTGACGGACGACAGCAGATCTGACGAGGAGGCCATTGCCAGCATGGGAAACACACCCCAGCGGCAATGGCCTTCTTCGTATGTGCAACACGTGAAAGAGGCGGGATCTCCATGACCACGAAGGCCCAGAAGAGCGACGACGGCAAAGTACCCGGCCGGTATCTGCTGAAGCTGTCCGGAGAGGCCTTCTCCGGCGGCGGGGGCCTGGGCGTGGACCCCGATGTGGTACACAAGATCGCCCGTGAGATCGCCGCGGTCGTACGCGACGGCGCCCAGATCGCGGTCGTCATCGGTGGCGGCAACTTCTTCCGCGGCGCCGAACTCCAGCAGCGCGGCATGGACCGTGCCCGTTCGGACTACATGGGCATGCTCGGCACCGTGATGAACTGCCTCGCCCTCCAGGACTTCCTGGAGAACGAGGGCATCGACAGCCGGGTGCAGACCGCCATCACCATGGGCCAGGTCGCGGAGCCCTACATCCCGCTGCGTGCCGTGCGCCACCTGGAGAAGGGCCGTGTGGTCATCTTCGGCGCCGGTATGGGTATGCCGTACTTCTCCACCGACACCACCGCCGCACAGCGCGCCCTGGAGATCGACGCCGAGGCGCTGCTGATGGGTAAGAACGGCGTGGACGGGGTCTACGACTCCGACCCGAAGACCAACCCGGACGCGGTGAAGTTCGACGCCCTCGGCTACGGCGAGGTCATCACCCGCGACCTCAAGGTCGCCGATGCCACGGCCGTCACGCTGTGCCGCGACAACAAGCTGCCGATCCTCGTCTTCGAGCTTCTGGCCGAGGGCAATATCGCTCGCGCCGTCAAGGGTGAGAAGATCGGCACGCTGGTGGGTGACCAGGGCTCCCGGGCCTGACCGGAGATTCACCCGGAGCCCGGCCGAGGGATGGACAATGTCCTGCCGGTCGGGAACCGTGCAGAAGAAGACGCGACGCAGCCGGCCGCCGCCCCGACGAGGAACCGCAGCCGGGCCTTACTCAAGACACGCAGGAGCAAGTGGTGATCGAAGAGACCCTCCTCGAGGCCGAGGAGAAGATGGAGAAGGCCGTCGTGGTCGCCAAGGAGGACTTCGCCGCGATCCGCACCGGCCGTGCGCACCCGGCGATGTTCAACAAGATCGTGGCCGACTACTACGGCGCGCCGACGCCGATCAACCAGCTGGCCTCGTTCTCCGTGCCGGAGCCGCGCATGGCTGTCGTGACCCCGTTCGACAAGAGCGCGCTGCGCAACATCGAGCAGGCCATCCGCGACTCGGACCTGGGCGTCAACCCGAGCAACGACGGCAACATCATCCGTGTGACGTTCCCCGAGCTCACCGAGGAGCGCCGCCGCGAGTACATCAAGGTGGCCAAGGGCAAGGGCGAGGACGCCAAGGTGTCCATCCGCTCCGTGCGCCGCAAGGCCAAGGACGCGATCGACAAGCTGATCAAGGACGGCGAGGTCGGTGAGGACGAGGGCCGCCGTGCGGAGAAGGAACTCGACGACACCACCGCGAAGTACGTCGCCCAGGTGGACGAGCTCCTGAAGCACAAGGAAGCGGAGCTGCTCGAGGTCTGATGAACGACTCTTCCTGGGGAGCGCCGCCACAAGCCGGGTACTGGGGGCCGTCCGACCAGGGGCCTGGCCAGGGGTATGTCCAAGGGGCTGCCCCGGCGGGTCCCGCGTACGATGCGCCTCAGGCGCAGCAGACTCGCCCCATGCCCATCGTTCCCGGCGTACCCGCGTATGGCGGAGACCAGGATGACGACAGGGGGGCCACTCGGCTGAGTGGCCCCTTGTTCCGCGACGAGACGCCGCACGTGCGGCCGTACGACATGCCGCAGGCGCAGCCCTCCCGGGTGGTGCCGCAGAATCCGGAGCCCATGCCCGACGCCCCGCAACCGGCGCCCGCACCGCAGAAGAAGAGCGCGGGCCGGGACCTGGGTGCCGCGATAGGGGTCGGCGTCGGGCTCGGCGCGGTGATCGTGGCGTCGCTGTTCGTCGTCAAGGCCGTGTTCGTCGGTGTCGTCGCGGTCGCCGTCGTCGTCGGTCTGTGGGAGCTGACCAGCAGGCTGGAGGAGCGCAAGGGCATCAAGGCGCCCCTCGTCCCGCTGGCGCTGGGCGGTGCGGCGATGGTCGTCGCCGGGTATGTCCGGGGCGCCGAGGGCGCGTGGGTGGCGATGGCGCTCACCGCGCTGGCCGTTCTGGTCTGGCGCATGACCGAGCCGCCCGAGGGCTACCTGAAGGACGTCACGGCGGGTGTCTTCGCCGCGTTCTATGTGCCGTTCCTGGCCACCTTCGTCGCACTGATGCTCACGGCGGACGACGGGGCCTGGCGGGTGCTGACGTTCCTGCTGCTGACCGTGGTCAGCGACACCGGGGCGTACGCGGTCGGCTGGCGCTTCGGCAAGCACAAGCTCGCCCCGCGCATCAGCCCCGGCAAGACCCGTGAGGGACTGCTCGGCGCGGTCTCGTTCGCCATGGTCGCCGGTGCGCTGTGCATGGAGTTCCTGGTCGACGACGGCACCTGGTGGCAGGGTCTGCTGCTCGGCCTCGCGGTCGCGGCCAGCGCCACACTGGGCGACCTCGGCGAATCCATGATCAAGCGGGACCTGGGCATCAAGGACATGGGCACCCTGCTGCCGGGCCACGGCGGCATCATGGACCGACTGGACTCCCTGCTGCCCACCGCCCCGGTGGTGTGGCTGCTGCTGGTGCTGTTCGTCGGCTCCGGCTGATCGTTCCTTCGCTCGTACGACGCCATAGTCGAACGCCGATGCGACATCGAGCCCCTGCCCCTCCCGGGTGGGGGCTCGACCGCGTTCTCCGGGGCATTGGCCGCTGAGTGTGCCGAGTGGGACGATTTCGGTGTACGCCCTCACCGGGGGTCGCCTCACAGGGGGTCGCCATGACCGCCATCCGAGAATCCATCGACGTCGACCGCCCGCCGGAAGATGTCTACGCATATGTCACCAACCCCTCCCACCTGACCGAATGGCAGTTGAGCGCGGTCGCGGCGGAGCCGTTGGAGGAGGGGCCGATGCACCCTGGCTCGCAGGTCAAGGTCACCCGTCGCATCGGCACCCGCGAGTTCCCGATGACCGTGGAGTTCGACATGCTCAACCCTCCGTACAGCTGGGACCTGCACGGAGTCGAGGGCCCTGTCAGGCCGCGCACCCACGGCTCGATCGAGCCGCTCGACGAGGGACGTCGCTCCCGCGTCACGATCGAGATCGACTTCGAGGGCCATGGCCTGGGCAAGGTCCTGCTGCCCCTCGTCGTCCGCCCGCAGGTCCGCAAGGAGCTGCCACGGGACGAGCTGCTGCTCAAGCAGCTGCTGGAGCAGACCACGTAGGCCGCGTGGCACGGTCACGTCCGCAGGCGATCTCGTGGCCGCGGATTCCGGCAAGGCCCTTGAACGCAACGGCGAGGTCCTCACATCGCAGGCCACTCATAACGATCTGCGACACTGGTAGGACCATGCCCAAGCCCGGAGAACTCACCTTTGTCGCGCCGCGCGGAGCCAAGAAGCCGCCGCGGCATCTCGCCGATCTCTCGCCCGCCGAACGCAAGGAGGCGGTGGCCGAGGTCGGGGAGAAGCCGTTTCGTGCCAAGCAGCTCTCGCAGCATTACTTCGCGCGGTACGCCCACGACCCGCAGGAGTGGACCGACATCCCCGCCGGTTCCCGAGACAGGCTGCGGGAGGCGTTGCTCCCCGAGCTGATGACGGTCGTAAGGCATCTGTCGACGGACGAGGGGACCACCCGCAAGACGCTGTGGCGGCTGTTCGACGGGACGCTCGTCGAGTCCGTGCTGATGCGCTACCCGGACCGGGTGACCATGTGCATCAGCTCGCAGGCGGGGTGCGGGATGAACTGTCCGTTCTGTGCCACCGGACAGGCCGGACTGGACCGGAATCTCTCCACCGCCGAGATCGTCCACCAGATCGTGGACGGGATGCGCGCCCTGCGGGACGGGGACGTTCCCGGTGGGCCCGCGCGGCTGTCCAACATCGTCTTCATGGGAATGGGCGAGCCCCTCGCCAACTACAAGCGCGTCATCGGGGCGATCCGGGCGCTGACCGACCCGGCCCCTGACGGGCTCGGGCTCTCGCAGCGCGGTATCACCGTGTCGACCGTCGGGCTCGTGCCCGCGATCCACCGGTTCGCCGACGAGGGCTTCAAGTGCCGGCTCGCGATCTCCCTGCACGCCCCCGACGACGAACTGCGCGACACGCTCGTCCCCGTGAACACGCGGTGGAAGGTGCGCGAGGTGCTCGACGCCGGCTTCGAGTACACGGAGAAGTCCGGGCGCCGGCTGTCCATCGAGTACGCCCTGATCCGGGACATCAACGACCAGGCCTGGCGTGGTGACCGCCTCGGCCGGCTGCTCAAGGGCAAGCCCGTGCACGTCAACCTGATCCCGCTGAACCCGACGCCGGGATCGAAGTGGACCGCCTCGCGGCCCGAGGACGAGAAGGCGTTCGTGGAGGCCATCGCCGCGCACGGGGTGCCGGTCACTGTCCGGGACACCCGTGGTCAGGAGATCGACGGGGCCTGTGGTCAGCTGGCGGCCACCGAGCGATAATCTGGCTGCGTCCGACAACGGAAGTCACATCTTCATATTCCGACAGGGGAGCGCCACAGCGCTGAGAGTGCGGCAATCGGGCCGCAGACCCTCTGAACCTCGCCCAGGTCATTCTGGGTAGGAAGTTCGGTCATCACTCAAGCTGTTGCGCCCTGCCCGGGCACCCCGCAGGGGGTCCCGGGCGGGGCCGCGTCTCTTCCTGGTCCATCCCAGGAGGAATCCAGTGCACACCAAGACGTTCGTCGCCGCGGCCGTCGGCCTCGGCCTGATCACGCTGTCCGCGTGCGGATCGTCCGACGCCGGCTCCGGCTCCGACGGCCAGGGCTCCAAGACGGTCACCCTGGTCAGCCACAGCTCGTGGGCCGTCTCCAAGGACGTCATCGCCGCCTTCGAGAAGGAGTCCGGCTACAAGGTCAAGGTCCTTGAGGACGGCGACGCGGGCCAGGCCGTCAACAAGGCCATCCTGACCAAGGACAACCCGCAGGGCGACGTGTTCTTCGGCGTCGACAACACCCTCCTGTCGCGCGCGCTCGACAACGGCCTCTTCCAGTCCTACGAGGCCCAGGGCCTCGACCAGGTCGGAGCGGACTACCAGCTCGACAAGGACGAGCACCGGGTCACGCCCGTCGACTACGGCGACATCTGCGTCAACTACGACAAGCAGTACTTCGCCGATCACAAGCTGGCCCCGCCGGCCTCGCTGGACGACCTGGTCAAGCCGGCGTACAAGAACCTCCTCGTCACCGAGAACGCCTCCACCTCCTCGCCCGGCCTCGGCTTCCTGCTCGGCACGGCCGCGCGCTACGGCGATGGGGGAGGCTGGCAGGACTACTGGACGAAGCTGAAGGCCAACGGCGTCAAGGTGGTCGACGGCTGGGAGCAGGCCTACAACGAGGAGTTCTCCGGCTCGGCCGGCGGCAAGGCCGCGAAGGCCGAGCGGCCGCTCGTCGTCTCCTACGCCTCCTCGCCGCCCGCCGAGGTGATCTACGCCGACCCGAAGCCGAAGACCGCGCCCACCGGCGTCGCCGAGGGGACCTGCTTCCGGCAGATCGAGTTCGCGGGCCTGCTGAGCAACGCGAAGAACGCCGAGGGCGGCAAGAAGCTGATCGACTTCCTGATCTCGGAGAAGTTCCAGGCGGACATGCCGCTGAACATGTTCGTCTACCCGGTGAACAAGAACGCTCAGGTGCCCGCCGAGTTCACCGAGTACGGCCCGGCCGCGAAGGACCCCGAGACCATGGACCCGGCCAAGATCGCCGAGAACCGTGACGACTGGGTCAAGTCATGGACCTCGCTCGTAGTGAAGTAGGCCGCGTGAGGAACGCGGCGCGGCTCGGGCTCATGGCCCTGCCCGTCGCGTTCTTCGGGCTGTTCTTCGCCTACCCCGTCGTCGCGATCGTCGAGCGCGGACTGAGGGTCGACGGGGCCTGGCAGTTCGGCCGGCTCGGCGAGGTTCTCGCCGACCCCGGCATCCGCCATGTGCTGTGGTTCACCGCCTGGCAGGCGCTCGCCTCGACCGCGCTCACCCTGCTGATCGCCCTGCCGGGCGCCTATGTCTTCGCCCGCTTCGACTTCCCCGGCAAACAGGCGCTGCGCGCGGTGGTGACCGTGCCGTTCGTGCTGCCGACCGTGGTCGTCGGCACCGCCTTCCTCGCCGTCCTGGGCCGGGGCGGGCTGCTGGACGAGCTGTGGGGCGTACGGCTCGACACCACCGTGTGGGCGATCCTGCTCGCCCATGTCTTCTTCAACTACGCGGTCGTCGTGCGCACCGTCGGCGGGCTGTGGGCCCAGCTCGACCCGCGGCAGGAGGAGGCCGCGCGGATGCTGGGCGCGTCCCGCCTCACCGCGTGGCGCACGGTCACCCTGCCCGCGCTCGGGCCCGCCGTCGCCGCCGCGGCCCTGATGGTCTTCCTGTTCACCTTCACCTCCTTCGGCGTGGTGCAGATCCTCGGCGGGCCGACCTTCTCGACGCTGGAAGTCGAGATCTACCGGCAGACCACCGAGATCTTCGACCTGACCACCGCCGCCGTGCTGACCCTGGTGCAGTTCGCCGCGGTGGGCGCGATCCTCGGCGTCCACGCGTGGACCGTACGGCGGCGCGAGAGCGCCCTACGGCTGGTGGACGCGGCCGGGACCGCGCGGCGGCCGCGCGGGGCGGGGCAGTGGGCCCTGCTCGCCGGGGTGCTTCTCTCGATCGTGGTCCTGCTGGTGCTGCCGCTGGGTGTGCTGGTGCAGCGGTCCCTCAAGGCCCCCGACCTCGGCTACTACCGGGCGCTGACCTCGTCCGACGGCGGTGTGTTCCTGGTGCCGCCGATCGACGCGATCGGCAACTCGCTCTCCTACGCCGCCGTCGCCACCCTTGTCGCCGTCCTGATCGGCGGTCTCGCGGCGGCCGCGCTCACCCGGCGCGACGCCGGGCGGCTGGTGCGCGGCTTCGACGCGCTGCTGATGCTGCCGCTCGGGGTGTCCGCGGTGACGGTCGGCTTCGGTTTCCTGATCGCCCTCGACGAGCCGCCGCTGGACCTCAGGTCCTCCTGGCTGCTGGTGCCGCTGGCGCAGGCGCTGGTCGGGGTGCCGTTCGTGGTGCGGACCATGCTGCCGGTGCTGCGCGCGGTGGACGCGCGGCTGCGGGAGGCCGCGGCCGTGCTCGGCGCGTCCCCGTGGCGGGTGTGGCGGGAGGTGGACCTGCCGATGGTGCGGCGGGCGCTGCTGGTGGCCGCCGGGTTCGCCTTCGCCGTCTCGCTCGGCGAGTTCGGGGCCACGGTGTTCATCGCGCGGGCCGACAATCCGACCCTGCCGGTCGCCGTGGCCAAGCTGCTGTCCCGGGCCGGTGACCTCAACTACGGCCAGGCCATGGCCCTTTCGACGATTCTCATGGTGGTGTGCGCCACCGCTCTGCTCCTGCTGGAGAAACTGGTGGTCGTGGATCGGACGGGGGAGTTCTAGTGCTGCTCAGCTGTGAAGACGCGACCGTGCGGTTCGGCGGACGGGCGGTGCTGGACGGGGTCGGTCTGGAGGTCGCCGAGCACGAGATCGTGTGCGTGCTCGGACCGAGCGGCAGCGGCAAGTCGACCCTGCTGCGGGCCGTTGCCGGGCTCCAGCCGCTGGACTCCGGGCGCGTGCTGCTGGACGGCCGCGACCAGACGGGCGTGCCCGCGCACCGCCGCGGGGTGGGGCTGATGTTCCAGGACCACCAGCTGTTCCCGCAGCGGGACGTGGGCGGAAACGTGGCCTTCGGACTGCGGATGCACGGTGTCTCCAAGGCACAGCGGCAGCAACACGTACAGGAACTGCTCGACCTGGTCGGGCTGCCGGGTGCCGCGCGGCGGGCCGTGGCCGCGCTGTCCGGAGGTGAGCAGCAGCGGGTGGCGCTGGCGCGGGCCCTGGCGCCCCGGCCGCGGCTGCTGATGCTGGACGAGCCGCTGGGCCAGCTCGACCGCTCGCTGCGCGAGCGGCTGGTCATGGAACTGCGGGAGCTGTTCGGCCGGTTGGGCACGACCGTGCTGGCCGTCACCCACGACCAGGGCGAGGCGTTCGCGCTCGCCGACCGGGTCGTGGTGATGCGGGACGGGCGCATCGCCCAGTCGGGTACGCCCCTTGAGGTGTGGCAGCGGCCGGCGGACGAGTTCGTGGCCCGCTTCCTCGGCTTCGACAACGTGGTGCCGGCGACCGTGACCGGGGAGGCCGCGGACACGCCCTGGGGCAAGCTGCCCGTGCCGGAGGGGTCCCCGCAGGGGACGCATGCCGTGCTCGTACGGCCCGCCGGGGTGCGGTTGGTGCCGGTGGCGGACGGGCTGCGCTGCACGGTGACCGCGCGCACCTTCAGGGGCACCCACGTGGCGGTCCGCCTTCAGCCCGGCGACGGGCCCCGGCTGGAGGCGGCCTGCGCGCTGCGGGACGCGCCGGGGGTGGGGGACGAGGTGGCTGTCGCCTTCGACGGGGCGGAGGTCGTGGTGCTCGGGTGATTCTGGTTCGACGGGGCGGAGGTTGTGGTGCTCGGGTGACTCCGGTTCTACGGGCGGATGTCGTGGTCCTCGGGTGACTCCGGTTCGACGGGGCGAGGGTCATGGTGCTCGGGTGATCCCGGAGGGCGGTGTGATGATCCGATCGACCCTGTGGAAAACCCGGAGCCCGTTGATCACCCGGCTCCTATCGTGAAACGCATGACGCGACTCACCCATGATCGATACTGCGACGAGATCACCCACCAGATCGGCCTGTTGAGGTCCTTGCTGACCTCCGGCGTCGCCCTCGCCGCCCCGGTCCCGACCTGTCCCGAATGGACGATTCAGCAGCTCGTGGAGCACACCGGAGGTGCCCTGCGCTGGGTGGAGGCCCTGGTGCGCACCCGGGCCGAGCAGGACATCCCGGAGGAGGAGATCCCGCTCGTCGACGGACCCGCCGTCAAGGGGGACGCCGCGGCCCTGGAGGCCTGGCTCACCGAGACCGGTGACCTGGTGACCGCGGCTCTGCGGGAGGCCGGGCCGGACGCCAAGGTGTGGTCCTGGGCCGGGATGGTCGACGCGGGCTTCTGGTCCCGCCGGATGTGCCACGAGGTGACGATCCACCGCGCCGACGCGACCCTCGCGGCCGGCCTGCCCTTCGAGGTCGCGCCCGAGGTGGCCGCCGACGCGGTCGACGAGTGGCTCCAGATAGTCCAGTGGCTGCAGCGCACGCGGCCGATCCAGCCGGAGGTGCCCGGCAGCAGCATCCACCTCCACGCCACCGATGCCCCGGCCGGGCTGAACGCGGAGTGGATCGTCGAACTTCCCGGTGACGGGGTCGTGTGGCGGCGCGGTCACGAGAAGGCGACCGTCGCGCTGCGCGGCCCGCTCACGTCCGTGCTGCTCGCGTTCTACCGGAGGGTGTCGCTGGACAGCCCCGGTCTGGAGGTGCTCGGCGAGCGCGAGCTCCTGGAGTTCTGGCTGGAGCGGGCCACCTTCGAGTGACCCCGGACGATGGCCCGCTCTCGTGCCGCGCGGTGGGGGCGACGCTGTCGGCGCCGCCCCGGTGAAGCGAGGCGTCAGCGGCTGTTCGAGCCGCGTCGGCGCATGCCGAAGAAGACCGCGCCGCCGCCGACCACGACCAGAGCGGCCGCGATACCGGCGATGAGACCGGTGTTGGAGTTGGCGCCGGTCTCGGCGAGGTTGGAGTCCCCGGCCGCGGGCGAGGGAGCGTTGTCGGCGGGCGGTGCGCTCTCGCTCTGCGGGGCCGACGGCGTCGGGGTCGGGGTCGCCGACTCCGAGGGGGACGGGGCGCTCTCGGAGGGCGTCGGCGAGGGGGCCGACGGCGTCGGCTTCGGGGTGTCGTCCTTCTTGCAGGGGGTGGACGGCGTCACGAGATTCGGCTTGATGTCGTCGTCGACATAGCCCTTCGCCACGACGTGGATGCGGTACTCCGCGTTCGGCTTCCAGTCCTCGGCGAAGGTGATGGTGGTGCCCTTGGCGGAGCCCTTCACCTCCTGGGTGCCGACCAGGCGTTCGTCGGCACCGTTGTTCTCGAGGTAGACCGAGACCGTGGCGGTGATGCCGGCCGGGTCCTTGTCGGTGACGGTGATGACGCCCTTGTTTCCGTCGCACACGGCGGCGGCGGTGAACTCGCTGATGTCGCAGGCCAGCGCGTTGCCCGCGACACCGAGCGCGAGCGTGGCGGAAGCGGCGGCGACACCGAGGGCACGCACGGAATGGCGTGCGTTACGGCGGGATATGGACACGTTTGTCCTTAAGTGATGTGCAATTTGAGGGGGGTTGATATCCGAGGAGAGCCGAAACGCGCACCGCGGAGGGGACGCTTCAACTCCCCCACGAGGCTCACAGGTTTATAAGCGCTCGGTCGGCAGTGTCAATCCGTGTGCACGTCAAGGAGGTTGCCTTTGCCTGCTCATTAACCGCCGAGACGTTTCAACGCCTCCGGAGCCTCCTCGATCCGGTCGACCAGCGCGATCCGTGTCTCCATCGAGCGGTCGCGGGCCAGGGACCGGAGCAGCGGCCAGGCCGGCAGCCGCTCCGTCCAGTGTTCCCGGTCCACGAGCACCATGGGCGTCGGTTCGCCACGCGACTCGTAGTAGTTCGGGGTCGCGTTGTCGAAGATCTCCTGCACGGTGCCGGCGGCGCCCGGCAGGAAGATCACGCCGGTGTTGGAGCGGACCAGCAGGCCGTCCTCGCGGGTGGCGTTGGCGAAGTACTTGGCGATGTGCGCGGCGAACGGGTTGGGCGGCTCGTGGCCGTAGAACCAGGTCGGGATACCGATCGAATCGCCGCCCCTGGGCCAGCGGGCGCGCACCTCGAAGGCGACCGCCGCCCAGTCGGTGATGGACGGGCTGAACCCCGGGGCCTTGGCGAGGAGTTCGAGGGCCTCCGTCAGCATCCTGTCCTCGTGGGGAGCGGCGTACGCGCCGAGGTTCGCCGCCTCCATCGCGCCGGGGCCACCGCCCGTGGCGACGGTGAGGCCGGCGCGGGCCAGTTCACGGCCGAGGCGGGCGGCACCGGCGTAGCCGAGGGTGCCGCGGGCCATCGCGTGGCCGCCCATCACGCCCACCACGCGGGCGCCGGTGAGGAGTTCGTCGAGCGCGTCCGAGACGGAGTCGTCATGGATGGCGCGGAGTGTGGAGGAGAGGATGTCCCGGTCCGTCTTCGTCTGCTGGAACCAGGCGTAGGCGCGGGCGTCGGGCGTGGCCTCGTAACCGCCGTCGGAGAGGGAGGAGAAGAGTTCGTCAGGGGTGTAGAGCAGCCCGCGGTACGGGTCGAAGGGGAGGTGCGGGACGGGCGGGAAGACCAGCGCGCCGTCGGCGCGGACCTTCGCGGCCGCGTTCTCGCGCATCGGACAGCCGAGGAAGACGGCGCCCGCGGTGTCGGTGGTGAGGAGTTCGCGCGTACGGTCCGTCAGGTCGACGGCCTGGACGCGGAATCCGGCGAGCGTGCCGCGGGCGGCGACAGTCGCGTCGAACTCCTCCAGGGTCTCTATCTCGCGGTCGTTGTGGTGGGCCGCATGGGCGGGCATCGTCTGCACGCGCCCATGCTAGGCACCGCGTTCGGGACGGCTGGGGTCAGCCCTGGACGGCTTCCGGGTCCATCCACATGATCTCCCAGGTGTGGCCGTCGAGGTCGTCGAAGGCGCGGCCGTACATGAAACCCATGTCCTGGGTCTTGCCGGTGGCGGTGCCGCCGAGGGAGATCGCGCGGTCGACCAGCTCGTCGACCTGCTCGCGGCTCTCCGCGCTCAGACACACCAGCACCTCGCTGGTCCTGGAGGCGTCGGCGATCTCCTTGTCGGTGAACGTCGAGTAGAAGGGCTTGGTGAGCAGCATCGCCACGATGGTCTCGCTGATCACGACCGAGGCCGCGTTCTCGTCGCTGAACTCGGGGTTGATGGTGTAGCCGAGCCCGGTGAAGAACTTCTTGGAGGCGTCCAGGTCGTTCACGGGCAGGTTCACGAAGATCATCTGCTGGTACATGCGGTGTCTCTTCCGTCGGTGTCTTGCCGTTCGTGGGGGTAGACCGGGGGTCCAGGAGGAACTCATCGCTCCTCGCGGAATTTTTCTCACCGGTCCTGGCCCGCCCGTCCCAACCGGTCTCGGGCCGCTCGGGTCTCGGGCCGCCCCCCAACCGGTCTCGGGCCGCTCGGGTCTCGGCCCGCCCGTCCCAACTGGTCTCGGCTCGGCCCCTCACCGGCGGGCTGGTCTCAGACAGTCAGCGGCTGGGCCGCGAGCTCCGCCACGATCAGGGTCAGCGGGCCGAACAGCGCGAGCAGTGCCCCGGCGCGCAGGGCCGCCGCCATGCGCAGGGTGGTCGCGGGGGCGCCGAGGCGGAGCAGCGCGGCCGTGGTGTCGGCCCGGGAGTGCTTGGCCTCCACGGCGGCGGTGAGCAGGGTAGCCAGGGCGCAGCCGGCGACCAGGAGGGTGCCGAGGGTGGTCAGAGGGCCGATGCTGTCGCCGTTCGGGTCGTACAGCGAGCCCATGGCGTAGGCGGCGGAGGCGACGGCGCAGACGACGCCCAGGGGACGGCCGATGCGGGTGGCCTCGTCCATCAGGACGCGGCCGGAGAGGAGGCGGAGGGCGCCGGGACGGACGGACTGCACAAGGCGGCCGCACAGGTGGGTGAGTCCGGGGCCGGCGAGGGCCAGGCCGACGGCGGTGAGGGCCCAGCCGAGCAGGGCACCGGCGGAGTTGCCGGTGAGGCCGCCGGGGAGGGGGAGGCCGTCGGGGGCGGAGGTGCGGCGGGAGTAGGCCTCGACCGTCAGTCCGGCCGCGAGGGTGGCGATGCCCCAGGGCAGGGCCGTCGGGCGAGGGGCCGGGGTGCGCGGGTCGGCCTCGGGTGCGTCGGCTTCGAAGGGGGCCCCCGCGAGAGCCTGCCCGGGGGCCGGGACCGGGTGGGTGACGGACGCGGTGCGCCCGGTGCGCCCGACGGGCTCGACGGCCGGGTCCACGGGCTGACGCGGGCCGTCCGGCCCCTGGCTGTCCCACTTCGCTCTGTTCGGCCGCGGACCGTCCGATCGTGCGCCGAATCTGCCGTAGGCACCGAACGTCTCCCGCGAGCCCGCGCGGCCGTACGTGCCGAAGCGGCCGAAGACGCGGGGGCCGTCGGCTCGGCGTGGTTCCCGTGGGCGCAGGACGACGCCCACCGACACGGAGGCGATGACCGGGACCAGGGAGAGGAGCGTCAGAGCCCCGGGAAGGGGCAGGGGCTGGTCGGCGGCCAGCACGTCCGCGGCGTCGCCGTCGAAGGGCATGCCCGTGAGGTCGCCGCGCAGATGGAGGAAGAAGAGGAGGGCCAGCATGGAGCCGAGGAGCGTGGACAGGGCCGTGGTCGTCGCGGAGACGGCCATCAGACGGGCCGGGCCCAGGCCGATCGCCGACAGCCCGGCGCGGGGCCTGGTGCCGGGGTCCGCGCGGGCGACCGCCACCGCGAAGTGGACCGTCGCGGCCAGCGGCGCCGCGCACCAGGCCAGCCGCAGGGCGGAGGCGGCCGGGGTGTCGGGGTGGGTCAGGGCGTGGCCGAGGGCGCACAGCAGCAGGAAGCCCGTGCCCGCCGAGGCGGCCGCGACCAGCAGGCGGCGGAGCTGGACGGCCGGGCGGGCGCCGCGGCTCAGACGGAGAGCGAGCACGGGGCCCGGCCTTCCGCCTCGGCCATCGGGGGCAGATGGACCGTGTTCACCCGGCGGCCGTCCAGCAGGGACACCGTGCGGTCGGCCAGGGCGGCGGTCTCCGCGTCGTGGGTGGCCAGGACGACCGTGATGCCGTGCGAGCGGGCGGCCGTGGTGAGCGTGCGCAGGACGTGCGCGCGGTCGGCGCGGTGCAGCGGGGCCGTCGGCTCGTCGGCGAACAGCACGCAGGGAGCGGGGGCGAGGGCGCGGGCGATGCAGACGCGCTGGCGTTCGGCGTGGGTCAGTTGGTGCGGGCGTCGGCGTGAGCCCTCGCCCACGTCCAGTCGCTCCAGCCACTCCAGCGCGGCGGTCTTGGCGCGGCGGCGGCTCGTGCCGCGCAGCATCAGGGGCAGGGCGGCGTTCTCCCAGACGTTCAGCTCGGGCACGAGCACCGGGGCCGGGTCGATCCAGCCGAAGCGGTCGCGGCGCAGCCGTTCGCGGGCCATGGGACCCATGGTGTGTACGGGGACGCTGTTGAACCAGACCTCGCCGCGTCGCGCGGGCACCAGCCCGGACAGGCAGGCGAGCAGGGCGGTCTTGCCGCTGCCGCGCGGGCCCCCGACGGCCAGGATCTCGCCCTCGCGGACGCCGAGCGAGACGCCGCTCAGGGCGGGCGAGCCGTCGCTGTGCTGGTAGTGCAGGGAGCGTGCCCAGAGCACGTCGTTGTCCGGCGGGGCCTCCATGGGCGTACACCTTCGTTCAGATCCGTAGTTCCCGTGCCTCATCCCCCGTGCGGGGGAACGAAGGCAGGGCCGATCGGTCACTGGGCACGCTAGGCAGCGGGTCGCGCGAGGCCGGACAGTACGCGGCCCCGGGCCGCCGTTTCTCACTCGAACGGGCGGCACCGGGGCCAAATGATCTTTCTTGCTGAAGATCAGAGCTTCGTCCACGCCTCCGTGAGCGTCGCGCGCAGGATCTGCTCGATCTCGTCGAACGTGCCCTGGTCGGAGATCAGCGGCGGGGCGAGCTGCACGACCGGGTCGCCGCGGTCGTCGGCACGGCAGTACAGGCCGTTCTCGAAGAGGGCCTTGGAGAGGAAGCCGTACAGGACGCGCTCGGTCTCCTCCTCGTCGAAGGAGGCCTTGGTGGCCTTGTCCTTGACGAGCTCGATGCCGTAGAAGAAGCCGTTGCCGCGGACGTCGCCGACGATCGGCAGGTCGTGCAGCTTCTGCAGCGTCGAGAGGAAGGCGCCCTCGTTGTCGAGGACGTGCTGGTTCAGCTTCTCCTTCTCGAACAGGTCGAGGTTGGCGAGGCCGACCGCGGCGGAGACGGGGTGGCCGCCGAAGGTGTAGCCGTGCAGGAAGGTGTTGTCGCCCTTGTAGAACGGCTCGGCGAGGCGGTCGGAGACGATGCACGCGCCGATCGGGGAGTAGCCCGAGGTCATGCCCTTGGCGCAGGTGATCATGTCCGGCACGTAGCCGAACTTGTCGCAGGCGAAGGTCGCGCCCAGCCGGCCGAAGGCGCAGATGACCTCGTCCGAGACGAGCAGCACGTCGTACTGGTCGCAGATCTCGCGCACGCGCTGGAAGTAGCCGGGCGGGGGCGGGAAGCAGCCGCCGGCGTTCTGCACGGGCTCCAGGAAGACCGCGGCGACGGTGTCCGGGCCCTCGAAGAGGATCTGCTGCTCGATCTGGTCGGCGGCCCAGCGGCCGAAGGCCTCCGGGTCGTCACCGAAGATCGGGGCGCGGTAGATGTTGGTGTTCGGCACCTTGTGCGCGCCCGGGACGAGCGGCTCGAAGGGGGCCTTCAGAGCCGGCAGACCCGTGATGGACAGGGCGCCCTGCGGGGTGCCGTGGTAGGCGACCGCGCGGGAGATGACCTTGTACTTGGTGGGCTTGCCGACCAGCTTGAAGTACTGCTTGGCGAGCTTCCAGGCGGTCTCGACGGCCTCGCCGCCACCGGTGGTGAAGAAGACCTTGTTGAGGTCGCCCGGGGCCTCGTGCGCCAGGCGCTCGGCCAGCTCGACGGCCTTGGGGTGGGCGTAGGACCACACCGGGAAGAAGGCGAGCTCGCTCGCCTGCTTGGCGGCGACGTCGGCGAGCTCGGTGCGTCCGTGACCGGCCTGGACGACGAACAGACCCGCGAGACCGTCGAGGTAGCGCCTGCCCTTGTCGTCGTAGATGTAGGTGCCCTCACCGCGGACGATGGTCGGGACGGGGGAGTTCTCGTACGAGGACATGCGGGTGAAGTGCATCCACAGGTGGTCGTACGCGGATCGGCTGAGGTCCTTGGTGCTCACGGTTATCGGGTCCTCACGGTTATCGGGTTCCCCACATGTAGGTCTGCTTCTTGAGCTTCAGATAGACGAAGCTCTCGGTGGAGCGCACGCCGGGCAGGGCCCGGATGCGTTTGTTGATGACGTCCAGCAGGTGGTCGTCGTCCTCGCACACGATCTCGGCGAGGATGTCGAACGAGCCCGCGGTCATCACCACGTACTCGACCTCCGACATGGCCGTCAGCGCGTCGGCTATCGACTCGATGTCGCCCTCGACGTTGATGCCGACCATCGCCTGCCGGCGGAAGCCCACGGTGAGCGGGTCGGTGACGGCGACGATCTGCATCACGCCCTGGTCGAGCAGCTTCTGGACGCGCTGGCGCACGGCCGCCTCGGAGAGCCCGACGGCCTTGCCGATGGCGGCGTACGGCCGGCGGCCGTCCTCCTGGAGCTGTTCGATGATGGCGAGGGACACGGCATCCAGCTGGGGAGTGCCGTTCCTGGACTCGCGGGAGTCCCTCTGGTCTGCGCTTCGACTGGCCACGACCTCACTTTGCACGAGGACTCGACAGTTTCGCAAGGTCGGATCGATGAAATTCGTTGTTTCAGTGATACAGGCTTGCGGATTTCGCAGATCTGGCTGGCTGGGGGGTGTTGAAACCGTGGACGGAGCGATTAGGGTGGGCATCTCAAGGAATGGACACCCGACAGGAGGGCCGGCCGTGACCACCGAGCTGCGTCGTCTGCGCAACTACATCGACGGAGAGTTCCGGGACGCCGCCGACGGACGGACCACCGACGTGGTGAACCCGGCCACCGGCGAGGCGTACGCCACCGCACCGCTGTCCGGACAGGCGGACGTCGACGCCGCCATGGCTGCCGCCGCCGCGGCCTTCCCGGCCTGGCGCGACACCACCCCGGCCGAGCGGCAGAAGGCCCTGCTGAAGATCGCCGACGCGTTCGAGGAGCGCGCCGAGGACCTGATCGCCGCGGAGGTCGAGAACACCGGCAAGCCGATCGGTCTCACCCGGTCGGAGGAGATCCCGCCGATGGTCGACCAGATCCGTTTCTTCGCGGGCGCCGCCCGCATGCTCGAAGGCCGCAGCGCCGGCGAGTACATGGACGGCATGACCTCGATCGTGCGCCGGGAGCCGATCGGCGTCTGCGCGCAGGTGGCACCGTGGAACTACCCGATGATGATGGCCGTGTGGAAGTTCGCCCCGGCCCTCGCCGCGGGCAACACCGTCGTGCTGAAGCCGTCGGACACCACCCCCGCGTCCACGGTCCTGATCGCCGACATCATCGGCTCGATCCTGCCCAAGGGCGTTTTCAACGTCGTCACCGGCGACCGTGGCACCGGCCGCCTGATGGTCGAGCACCCGACCCCGGCGATGGCCTCCATCACCGGCTCGGTCCGCGCGGGCATGTCGGTCGCCGAGTCGGCGTCCAAGGACGTCAAGCGCGTCCACCTGGAGCTGGGCGGCAAGGCGCCGGTCGTCGTCTTCGAGGACACGGACATCGCCAAGGCCGTCGAGGACATCGCGGTCGCCGGCTACTTCAACGCCGGCCAGGACTGCACCGCGGCCACCCGCGTCCTCGTGCAGGCGGCCATCCACGACGAGTTCGTCGCCGCGCTCGCCAAGGCCGCCGCCGAGACCAAGACCGGTCAGCCGGACGACGAGGACGTCCTCTACGGCCCGCTGAACAACCCCAACCAGCTTCAGCAGGTCACCGGCTTCATCGAGCGCCTGCCCGCGCACGCCAAGGTCGAGGCGGGCGGCCACCGCGTCGGCGACAAGGGCTACTTCTACGCCCCGACCGTCGTCTCCGGCCTGAACCAGGACGACGAGATCGTCCAGAACGAGGTCTTCGGCCCGGTCATCACCGTCCAGTCCTTCACCGACGAGGCCCAGGCCGTCGAGTACGCCAACGGCGTCGAGTACGCCCTCGCCTCCTCCGTGTGGACCAAGGACCACGGCCGTGCGATGCGCATGTCCAAGAAGCTCGACTTCGGCTGTGTGTGGATCAACACCCACATCCCGCTGGTCGCCGAGATGCCGCACGGCGGCTTCAAGAAGTCCGGCTACGGCAAGGACCTGTCGGCCTACGGCTTCGACGACTACACCCGCATCAAGCACGTGATGACGTCGCTGGACGCGTAAGCGGCCCCGCGCGACAGCGTGCGGCCCCGGACGGAGGAAGGTCCGTCCGGGGCCGCACGCTGTGTCCCGGGGGTGCCTGGGCCTCCTGCGGATGTGTATCTGTCCGTGCCCGCTGCGCCTGGCCGTGCCCGCGGCAGCTGCCCTGGCCCGCCGCATCCGCATCCGCCCGTGCCCGCGCCGGTTCGCGCCCCGGGCCGAGCGCGTGAGCCCGGGCCGGCGCGATCGCCGGGTTGCGACGACCGCGTTACCTCGGCGGCCGGGCCCGTTCCCTTCCTGCGGGCCGGGCCCGTTCCCTTCTTGCCCGTGCCGAGCCCGTTACTTCCCGCCCGTGCCGAGCCCGTTACTTCCCGCCCGTGCCGGGCCCGTTACGTTCCTGACCGGGCCGGACCGTTCCGTCACGACCGGGCCGGATCGTTCCGTCAGTGGCCGTGCCCCGTGGAGCGTTCCGCCTCCGGTGCGGCGGAGGCCGTACGACCGTCCGTGTGCACCGTGAACGCGGCCGTACGCACCTCGCCGTCGACCTTGAAGTCGAGGAAGAGTCGGTAGTCGCCGGTGCTCGGCGCGGCAGCTGTGAAGGCCACCTCCGGGCCCGAGGTCGCCGTGCCGTGGGCCTCCTCGTGCGGATGGACGTGCAGATAGGCGAGGTCTCCGGAGCGCAGGGCGACGAGGTGGCCGTAGGCGCCGAGGTAGGTCTGGAGGCGGGCCGGTTCGCCGGCCCGGGTGACCTCGAAGGTGAGGTCGCTGTCCGCGCCCGGGGCGAGTGAGCCGGTGAGCCGGACGGTGTAGCCGTCGACGGTGGCGGTCTCGCCGGTCTCGGGCAGAGCCGCGGGCGCGTACCGCCCGGTGACCGCGAGGTCGGTGCCCAGCGTCAGGTTCTCGCCGCCCGCGGCGGGCGTGAAGTCGGCGAACACCCGGTAGGAGCCCGCCTCGGGCAGGTCCGTGCCCGTGCTCCAGGTGCCGTCGGCACCGCGGACCGGGTGCAGATGGCGGTACGTCGTGAGGTCACGGGACGCCACGATCAGGTGCAGCTCCTTCTCGTGCTCACGCCGGTACTCGGTCACGGGGCGGCCGTCCTCGTCGCGCACGGTGAAGCGCAGGACGGTCTCCCGGCCGGCGGGTACACGGCCGGTCTCAAGGTCGAGTGTGTAGCCGCCCTCGGAGATCTGGAGGCCGCCGGGCGGCTGCGCCCGGGTCGGGGTGGCGGCGGACCTGCCGCCAGGGGTGTGGCCGCCGTGGGCGGCGGACCGCTCGCCGCCGTCTGAGGAGACCGGGCCGGCCACGTCTCCCACGGCGAAGGCGGTGCCGAAGGTGGCGGCCACGGCTGCGGCGAACGCGGCGATCTTCACTACGGGCTTCATCTCGGGCTCCTCGGTACAGCTGCAAGGCGACTCCTTCATTCATGCATACCCCCCTGGGGTATCACAAGGTCTTGCCAGGAAATACCTGAGGGGGGTATACCTGAGGTGTCAGATACCCCCGAGGGGTATACGTATCCGGTCCTGGAGGACTCCTCATGACCACGACGGCCCCCGCGGCCACCGACGCCGACGAGGTCGAGCTCGCCATCGGCGGCATGACCTGTGCCTCCTGCGCGGCGCGCATCGAGAAGAAGCTCAACCGCATGGACGGCGTCACCGCCACGGTCAACTACGCGACCGAGAAGGCGAAGGTGACCTACGCGGGCGCCGTGACCGTGCCCGACCTGATCGCGACGGTCGAGGCCACCGGGTACACCGCCCGCGAGCCGCGGCCGGTCGTGGTCGAGCCCGGCCCCGAACCGGCCGCCGAGCCCGATGAGCTGCGGCCGCTCAGGGAGCGGCTGGTGACCGCGGTCGTGCTCGCCGTGCCGGTCGTCGCGATGGCGATGATCCCGGCGCTCCAGTTCGAGTACTGGCAGTGGCTGTCGCTGACCCTGGCGGCGCCGGTGGTGACGTACGCGGCCTGGCCGTTCCACCGGGCCGCCTGGACCAACGCCCGGCACGGGGCCGCGACGATGGACACGCTGATCTCGGTCGGCACCTCGGCCGCGTTCCTGTGGTCGCTGTGGGCCCTGTTCTTCGGGACCGCCGGGACGCCCGGCATGACCCATCCCTTCGAGCTGACCATCGCCCGCACGGACGGCTCGGGGAACATCTACCTGGAGGCCGCGGCCGGAGTCACCGCGTTCATCCTGGCCGGGCGGTACTTCGAGGCCCGCTCCAAGCGCAAGGCGGGCGCGGCGCTGAAGGCGCTGCTGGAACTGGGCGCCAAGGAGGTCACCGTCCTGCGCGGCGGCCGCGAGGAGCGGATCGCGGTCGGCGACCTGAACGTCGGCGACCGCTTCCTGGTCCGTCCCGGGGAGAAGATCGCGACCGACGGCACCGTGGTGGAGGGCTCGTCCGCCGTGGACGCCTCGATGCTGACCGGCGAGTCCGTGCCCGTCGAGGTCGGCGTCGGCGACACCGTCACCGGTGCCACCCTGAACGCGGGCGGCCGTCTGGTCGTCGAGGCCACCCGGGTCGGCGCGGACACCCAGCTCGCCCGGATGGCCCGGCTCGTGGAGGACGCGCAGAACGGCAAGGCCGCCGCCCAGCGGCTCGCCGACAGGATCTCCGGTGTCTTCGTCCCGGTCGTCATCGCCCTCGCGATCGGCACCCTCGGCTTCTGGCTCGGCAGTGGCGCGGGTCTGACCGCCGCCTTCACCGCCGCGGTCGCGGTGCTGATCATCGCCTGCCCCTGCGCCCTGGGCCTGGCCACCCCGACCGCGCTGATGGTCGGCACCGGCCGGGGCGCCCAGCTCGGCATCCTGATCAAGGGCCCCGAGGTGCTGGAGAGCACCCGCGAGGTCGACACCATCGTGCTGGACAAGACCGGCACCGTCACCACCGGCCGTATGACCCTGCTCGCCGTCCACACCGCCGAAGGCGCCGACGAGTCGGACGTCCTGCGCCTGGCCGGTGCCCTGGAGCACGCCTCCGAGCACCCCGTCGCCCAGGCCGTCGCCACCGGCGCCCTGGACAAGCTGGGCTCGCTGCCCGTGCCGGAGGACTTCGCCAACATCGCCGGTCTCGGCGTGCAGGGCATCGTCGACGGCCACGCCGTCCTGGTCGGCCGCGAGAAGCTGTTGGGAGAATGGGCCATCGGCCTTCCCGCCGAACTGGAGCGGGCCAAGGCCGAGGCGGAGGCGGGCGGCCGTACCGCCATCGCGGTCGCCTGGGACGGCGAGGCCCGCGCGGTGCTCGAGGTCGCCGACGCCGTCAAGGACACCAGCCGTGAGGCCATCACCGGGCTGCGTGCCCTCGGACTGACCCCGCTGCTGCTCACCGGGGACAACGAGGCCGTCGCCCGGGCGGTCGCCGCCGAGGTCGGCATCGCCCCCGAGCACGTGATCGCCGAGGTCATGCCGCAGGACAAGGTCGACGTCGTCAGGCGCCTCCAGGGCGAGGGCCGTTCGGTCGCCATGGTCGGCGACGGCGTCAACGACGCGGCCGCCCTCGCGCAGGCCGACCTGGGCCTGGCCATGGGCACCGGCACGGACGCGGCGATCGAGGCCGGTGACCTCACCCTGGTCCGCGGCGACCTGCGCGTGGCCGCCGACGCGATCCGGCTCGCCCGCCGCACCCTCGGCACCATCCGCTCCAACCTGTTCTGGGCCTTCGCCTACAACGTCGCGGCCCTGCCGCTCGCCGCGGCCGGACTGCTCAACCCGATGCTGGCCGGTGCGGCCATGGCCTTCTCATCGGTCTTCGTCGTCGGCAACTCCCTGCGGCTGCGCCGCTTCCGGGCAGCCGGCTGACAACGGCCCGAAGCGGGGCCCCTGTTGCGACAGGGACCCTGCTTTTGAACGTGTTCAATTCCAGGCGTACGCTGGGCCCATGAATGACAGAGCCGCCCTGCTGAAGGGCATCCGGGCCTGGCTGGTCCTCTTCGTCGTCTGCCTGGTGCTCAGCGGCGCCACGGCCTTCCCGCTGGTCCACGAACTGCGCTGGACCGAGGACCTGTTGCACGCCCTGTCCGTGCAGGACCACCTGCCGGGGCTGACGGACTGGATCACCCAGGTGCGCCGCGGGCTCGACACCGCCGACGCCGACTACCCGTTCCTCCTCTACGGAACCGACTGGCTCGCCTTCGCCCACCTGGTCATCGCCGTCGCCTTCTACGGCGTCTTCCGGGACCCGGTCCGCAACATCTGGGTCGTCGAGTTCGGGATGATCGCCTGCGCCGGGATCATCCCGCTCGCCCTGATCTGCGGGCCGATCCGGGGCATCCCCTTCTGGTGGAGCGTCATCGACATGTCCTTCGGAGTCTTCGGGGTGATCCCGCTGTACGTCGTACGCCGCAGGATCAAGCGGCTGGAGGCACTGACCGCCGTGCCGGTCCCCGCGTGAACGCCCTGCGGGTCACCCCGCGAACGCCCTGCGGGTCACCCTGAACACCCGGCCCGTCACCGCGTGAACGCCGGGAAGGCGAAGCGCTGCGCCAGGGCCAGGCCCTGGGACCGCGCGTCGGTGGAGTTGACCGAGAAGACCACGGTCCGGCACAGGTCCGGGGTCGCGGCCACACCCGTGGCGTACCCCGGGCGCGAGCCCGACTTGCCCCAGATCTCCTGGCCGTCGATGGTGAACCGCTCCAGCGCCATGCCGTACCGCGCCCCCTCGAACGGCGTGGTCAGCACCTCCTTCACCAGTGCGGGCGGAACGGCCCGGCCGCCCAGGACGCCCTTCAGCAGCCGCTCCAGGTCGGCGGTCGTGGAGATCAGATCGCCTGCCGCCCACCGGTCGGACATGTTCCACTCGGTGACGTCGACCAACTCGCCGTCGATCCACTCGTAGCCCCGGTTGTGCGGACCGCGCACCCGCGGGTCCGGGCCCGCCGGGAACGACGAACCCCGCATGCCCAGCGGGTCGAAGACCCGCTTCTGCGCCTGGTGCGCGTAACGGTCGCCGGTGATCTTCTCGATCAGCAGGCCGAGCACGGTGTAGTGGATGTTGCCGTACGTCTGCCGCGAACCGGGCGTGTACGCCGGGCCCTTGGCGACCGCGGCCGCGACCACCTCGTGCGGCGTCAGTGTCTCGAAGCGGTGCGGGAACATCTCCTCGGTCGAGTCGCCGAAGCTCGCCCCGGGCTGGAGACCGCTGGTGTACGTCAGCAACTGCCGTACGGTGACGGGCTCGAAGTCGTCGGTGAGCAGGCCCGGCAGATACTCCTGCACGGTCCCGTCGAGGTCGAGGCGGCCCTCGGCGACCAGTTGCAGCACGACCGACACGGTCACCAGCTTGGTCACCGAGCCCGCCCGGAACCGGCCCCGTTCGAGCACCGGCGCCCCGGTGCGCAGGTCCCGGACCCCGGCCGCGCCGTGCCAGCTGCCCTTGCCGCCCACCCGGACCAGGGCCGCGGTCACGTCGTCGGCCGGGATGCCGGTCAGCGCGGCGGATAGGGCCTGCGAGTCAGGGGTAGCGGTGTCGGCGCAGACCGCGGGGGAGGGCCGCCCGCCGGACGCGGCGAACACGGGAGCGGCCAGCGGGCCGGCCGCGAGGGCGAGCGCGAGGGAGGCGGCGACGAGGGTGGTACGGCTGCGTGGACGCATGGGCGGGCTCCTCGGAGGATCCGGTGCGGACGATGTGTGATCATCCTGCGACCGTGCGTGTCGTCGCGGATCGTCGTCGAGGAGGGCGACCACCCTCGGGAAACCCCCAGCAACTCACCCACGTCCCAAGGGTAGTTGTCGGGGTCGGACCCCTACGGGGGAGTCCTTCAGCGCACTCAGTACGTCCACTCGGTTGGTCGTGATCGAGTCGACGCCCATGCCGATGAGACGGCGCATGCTGCGGCGCGTGTCCGGCGTCCACACGGACAGCAGCAGCCCGTCGCGGTGCACACGCTCGGCGAGGTCGGGGGTGACCAGGCCCCAGCGGTAGTTGAGCCACCGCGGCCGCACCGCCGCCAGCAGCCCGGCGCGTGGCGGCGCCAGGGTCGTCCAGGTCAGCGCGATCTCGGCGGACCCGTCGGCGTCGCGCACCGCGAGCATCGCGTGCGCGTCGGCGCAGTAGTACACCCGGTCCCGCGCCCCGCTCGCACGCACCGCGTCCAGCACCCTGGACGCGGTGCGGACGTCGCGCAGGCCCGGCAGGTCGACCATCACCCGGTGCCCGTCGGTCGCGGCGAGCGCCTCGGCGAGCGTCGGCACCGCGCCCTCGGTCAGGCCCCGCAACTCCTCCGCCGACAGCGCGCGAAGCGGCCGGTCCACCTCCCACAGCCGCTTCAGCGTCTCGTCGTGCAACAGCACGGGCACGCCGTCCCGGGTGAGCCGTACGTCGATCTCCACCGCGTCCGCGCCCAGTTCGAGCGCGGAACGCAGGGAGTCGAGTGTGTTCTCGCGGAAGAGGTAGGGGGCACCGCGGTGGGCCACGGCGGTCACGTTCTGCATGGGCTCATTGTGATCTGCCGTCAGGGCGCGAGCCATGCCGAGGTGTACGTGTCGATCTCGTCGACGATCCGCTGCTTGCCAGCCTCGTCGAGGAAGGACGCCTCCACGGCGTTCTTCGCGAGCTCGCCGAGGCCGCGCTCGTCCAGCCCGAGCAGACGGGCGGCGACCGCGTACTCGCTGTTGAGGTCGATGCCGAACATCGGCGGGTCGTCGGAGTTGACCGTCACCAGCACCCCGGCCCGCACGAACTCCTTGATGGGGTGCTCGTCCAGCGTGGTGACCGCGCGCGTGGCGATGTTGGAGGTGGGGCACACCTCCAGCGCGATCCGGTTCTCGGCGAGGTGGCGCAGCAGCTTCTCGTCCTGGGCAGAGCTGGTGCCGTGCCCGATGCGCTCGGCGCCGAGGTAGGTCAGCGCGTCCCACACGGTCTCCGGGCCGGTGGTCTCACCGGCGTGCGGCACGGAGTGCAGCCCGGCGGCGATGGCCTGGTCGAAGTAAGGCTTGAACTGAGGCCGCGGTACGCCGATCTCGGGTCCGCCGAGTCCGAAGGAGACCAGGCCCTCGGGGCGCAGCCGGTCGTCGGTGGCGAGGCGCACGGTCTCCTCGGCGGACGCGAGGCCGGCCTCGCCGGGGATGTCGAAGCACCAGCGCAGCACGGTCCCGAACTCGGTCTCGGCGGCCTTGCGGGCGTCCTCGATCGCGTCCATGAAGGCCCGCGCGTCGATGCCGCGCCGGGTGGAGGAGTACGGCGTGATGGTCAGCTCGGCGTAGCGCACCTTCTGGCGGGCCAGCTCGCGGGCCACCTCGTAGGTCAGCAGCCGGACGTCCTCCGGGGTGCGGATGAGGTCGACCACGGACAGATACACCTCGATGAAGTGGGCGAAGTCCGTGAAGCTGAAGTAGTCCGCGAGCGCCTCGGGGTCGGTGGGCACCTTGGAGTCGGGGTGGCGGGCGGCCAGCTCGGAGACGATCCGGGGGGAGGCGGAGCCGACGTGGTGGACGTGCAGTTCGGCCTTGGGCAGTCCGGCGATGAAGGCGTGCAGCTCGCGGGCGCCGGGTGCGGCGGTCGGGTTGACGCGGTCGGTCAAGGGTTCCTCCCGGGAACGGCGTCCCCGGCCGGTGGGCGCGGGACGCTGGTGATCGGCTGATCGGTGACTCGGGATCATCGTAGGCCGGGGGCACGGCCTGGGAACGGGGGCCGTAGCATGACGGCACTGCCGACAGAGGGGATCTGGCGCATGTCAGACGACACGCAGCCGCCGGCCGTTCCGCGGCACGGTGCCGCGAACGGCGCGACGCCGCCCCCGGGCGACGGCTCGTGGTCGGCGCCCCGGGACGCGGCCGGGCCGGTTCCTCTGGGCAAGGGCGAGACCGCCGGGCCGGCCCCTTCCGCCGGACCCGAGCGTGATCTCTGGGCGCCGCCCGCCGACGACGGCTCGGCCGGGGCGGGGCACACCATCGCGTCCGGTGCGCTGCCCATCGTGAACCCGTCCATGCACGACCAGCAGACCATCACCTCCCTGCCGAGCCTGGGCGGCAGCCCGCAGCCGGCGCCCTGGACCGACCCGTCGGCCCAGGCCCCCGGCGGCTACCCGCCGCCCGCCGCGCAGACGTCCGCCCCGGGTACGCCGGGTGCCGCGAACCCCTTCGCGCCGCCCGCGGCGTCCTACCCGCCCCCGGCCGCCTCCGGTCCCTTCGCGCCGCCCGCCAACCCGTTCGCCGCTCCCGGCGCCGGTGAGCCCGTCCCGCCGCCGCCCGTCTCACCCGACGGGCCTCAGCCGGGGTACGGCTACCCGGGCGGTACGTCGGGCTACGGCTACCCGGGCGGCACCTCCGGCTACGGCTACCCGGGCCCTGTACAGCCGGCCTCCTCGAGCGCCGGCTACTACGGGTGGCCGGGCCTGCCGCCGGTGCCCAGCAACGGCATGGGCACGGCCGGGCTCGTGCTCGGCATCATCGCGGACGTCGTCTTCTGTGTGTGGCCGCTGGCGATCGTCGTGGGCATCCTGGCCGTGATCTTCGGCGCCGTCGGCCGCGGCAAGGCCGGCCGCGGCGAGGCCACCAACCCGGGCCAGGCCCTGGCCGGCATCATCTGCGGCGTGGTCGGCATCGCCCTGGGCGTGGGCTTCGGCGTACTGGTGCTCGCGGGCCCGTGACCCCGGCGGGCCCGTGACCCCGCCGGGCCCGTGACCCTGGCAGGCCCGTGACTCCGGCCGGGCCGGGTCGTCGCCCTGGGCGTGGACTTCCGTAACCCCGTCGGCCCCGGTCAGGCCCCGTCCCGTCCTGAAGCCCCGCTCGCGCGCCGTCGGCCCAAGGTCAGGCCACGTCCAGCAGTCGCTCCCGCGCCGTCGGCCCCGGTCAGGCCCCGTCCCGGAGTCGCTCCCGCGCCTCCATCAGCGCGAAGCCCAGCAGGTTCGGTCCCTGCCAGCGCTCCGGGTCCCAGGCCCCCTGGTCGGTGGCGGCCAGGCCGATGCCCCACACCCGGTCCACCGGACTGGCCTCCACCAGCACCCGCTGCCCGGTGCCGAGCAGGAACTCCCGCAGCCCGGGGTGCGCGGTGAACTTGTGGACGCTGCCCTCGACCACGATCCCGAACCGCTCGCGCTGCCATACGCGCTCGTCGAAGCCCCGCACCAGCCGCCCGGCCTTCTTCGCCTGCGAGGGGTGCTCGGCGGCGAGGGCCTGCCGCTCGGCCTCGGAGTCGTCGAACAGCCGCGCCTTGGCGGCCATCATCCAGTGCTCGGCCGTCGCGTACTCCACGCCGTCCACCGAGAACGGCGACGGCCACCACTGACTCAGACAGCCGGCGCCGATCCGGCCGTCAGGTGCGGGTCTGTGCCCCCAGAAGTGCAGATACTTGATCGCCACCCCCGCGCGGACCGCCCCGATCAGGGCATCCCGAGAATCGATCTTTGCCATGCACGGGAGTCTGGCACGCACCACTGACAGTTCGTCCTGGGTTATTCGCGTCAACTCGACACCTGGTCGACAGATTCCGTTGCGTAACCAAAAGGCAACAACGGAATCACTTGTTGGAGTGCATGTGCTCTGTCAGGATCGGCACTCAAATCGAGCTGGAGCTACGCCACCCGCCCCCGTGGACAGCGGGGCGAAGGCGGAGGAGAGCGACATGCACAACCCGGGCAACGCCACCCCGGAACGATTCCCCGTTCAGGACCGCTTCGCGGCCGGGGCGCAGTACATCGCGGGCCGCTTCACCCAGGGCACCTCGGGCCGCACCCACGCGGTGATCGACCCGGCCACCGGCGAGGAGGTCCTCACCTACGAGCTGGCCGGTGCAGACGACGTCGACGCGGCCGTGGCCGCCGCCCGGGAGGCATTCCCCGGCTGGTCCGGGGCCACCCCGGGCGAGCGCTCCGACGCGCTGCACCGGCTGGCCGCGGTGCTCGCCGAGCGCGCCGAGGAGTTCGCCCGCGCCGAGTCACTCCAGTGCGGCAAGCCGCTGAAGCTGACCCGCGAGTTCGACGTGCCCGGCACGATCGACAACACGGCCTTCTTCGCGGGCGCCGCCCGGCATCTCCAGGGTCAGTCGGCGGGCGAGTACTCCGGCGACCACACCTCGTACGTGCGCCGCGAGCCCATCGGAGTGGTCGGCTCCATCGCGCCCTGGAACTACCCGCTGCAGATGGCCGCCTGGAAGATCCTCCCGGCCATCGCCGCGGGCAACACGATCGTGCTGAAGCCCGCCGAGCTGACCCCCCTCACCTCGCTGCTGTTCGCCGAGGCCTGCACCGAGGCGGGCCTTCCCGACGGCGTGGTCAACGTCGTCACGGGCCTCGGCAAGGAGGCCGGTGAGCACCTGGTCGGCCACCCGGACGTGGCCATGACCTCCTTCACCGGCTCCACCGCGGTCGGCAAGCGCGTCGCCGAGATCGCCACGGCCAACGTCAAGCGTCTCCACCTGGAGCTCGGCGGCAAGGCGCCCTTCCTCGTGTTCGACGACGCCGACCTGGACGCCGCCGTCAACGGCGCGGTCGCGGGCTCCCTGATCAACACCGGCCAGGACTGCACCGCCGCCACGCGCGCGTATGTGCAGCGGCCGCTGTACGAGGCATTCGTCGAGCGGACCGCCGCCCTGATGGAGACCGTCCGCCTGGGCGACCCCTTCGCGGCGCGCACCGACCTCGGCCCGCTGGTCTCCCACGCGCAGCGCGACCGCGTGGCCGCCATCGTCGACCGGGCGCGCGGGTACGCGCACGTGGTGACGGGCGGCGAGGCACCCGGTGACGAACTGGCCAAGGGCGCCTACTACCGGCCGACGCTCGTCGCCGACGCGGCCCAGGACAGCGAGATCGTCCAGTCCGAGATCTTCGGGCCCGTCCTGGTCGTGCTGCCCTTCGACACCGACGACGAGGGCATCGCGCTGGCCAACGACACCCCGTACGGGCTGGCCGCCTCCGCCTGGAGCCGGGACGTGTACCGCGCGAACCGTGCCACCAGGGAGATCAAGGCGGGCTGTGTGTGGGTCAACGACCACATCCCGATCATCAGCGAGATGCCGCACGGCGGCTATCAGCAGTCCGGCTTCGGCAAGGACATGTCGGCGTACTCGTTCGAGGAATATACGCAGATCAAACATGTGATGTTCGACAATACGGCGGTGGCGAGGAAGGACTGGCACCGCACGATCTTCGGGGACCGACAGCCGTAGCAGGCCGCCTGACCGACGGCCGACAGACCTCCCGAAAGGGCACCAAGCGCATGGAGCAGTACGAGCCCGACCGCCTCTCCGCGGCCCAGGTGGCCGCCATGCGGCGCAGCTTCCGCAACGGCAGGGCCTCCCTCACCCGCCGGTCCCTGCTGCGCGCCTCCGCGGGTGGCGCGCTCGCGATCGGCGGTGCGGCGGCCCTGAGCGGCTGCGGCATCCCCGCCGCCGGCAGGACACAGGGCGGTGAGTCCGCCGACGACCGCTCGGCGAAGGAGAAGACCGTCAACTTCTCCAACTGGACCGAGTACATGGACGTGGACGAGAGCGAGAAGCACCACCCCACGCTCGACCGGTTCACCGAGCGGACCGGTATCAAGGTCAAGTACACCGAGGACATCAACGACAACGTCGAGTTCTTCGGCAAGATCAAGCCGCAGCTCGCCGCCGGTCAGGACACCGGGCGCGACATCATCGTGCTCACCGACTGGCTCGCAGCCCGGCTGATCCGCCTCGGCTGGGCGCAGAAGCTGGACCCGTCGAACCTGCCGCACGCCTACGCCAACCTCTCCCCCCAGTTCCGCTCGCCGGACTGGGACCCGGGCCGCGCCTACTCCTATGTGTGGCAGGGCATCTCCACGGTCATCGCGTACAACAAGAAGGCGCTGGACGGCGTCGAGGTGAAGTCGGTCTCCGACCTGCTGGACAACCCCAAGCTCAAGGGCCGGGTCGGTTTCCTGTCGGAGATGCGGGACAGCATCGGCATGACGCTGCTCGACATGGGCAAGGACCCGGGCGGCTTCACCGCCGACGACTACGACGCGGCCATCGCCCGCCTTCAGAAGGCCGTCGACAAGGGCCAGATCCGCCGCTTCACCGGCAACGACTACACCTCGGACCTGACCAGCGGTGACTTCGCCGCCTGTGTCGCCTGGGCCGGGGACGTCGTCCAGCTCAAGGCGGACAGCCCGGACATCGACTTCCTCATCCCGGACAGCGGATACATCACGTCGACCGACAACATGCTGATACCCAACAAGGCCCGGCACAAGGCGAACGCCGAGCGGCTCATCGACTACTACTACGAGCCGAAGGCGGCCGCCGAGCTGGCCGCGTACATCAACTACGTCTGTCCGGTCGACGGCGTGAAGGAAGAACTGGCGAAGATCGACGAGGACGCGGCGAACAACCCGCTGATCATCCCCGACAAGGCCATGGCGAAGAAGTCCCGCGCCTTCCGCTCGCTGAGCTCGAAGGAAGAGACCGAATTCGAACTTAAGTTCGCGAAGCTGACGGGGGCGTGATCGACGTGACCACCAAGAACGACAACACCGGTGACGTCCGCCTCACCGGCATCAGCAAGACGTACGCCAACGGCTTCACCGCCGTACAGCCGCTCGACCTGACCGTCCCGCAGGGCTCGTTCTTCGCCCTGCTCGGTGCCTCCGGCTGCGGCAAGACCACCACCCTGCGCATGATCGCGGGCCTGGAGGAGCCGACCACCGGCACGGTCTTCCTCGGCGACCAGGACGTCACGCGCCTGCCGCCGTACAAGCGGCCGGTCAACACGGTCTTCCAGTCCTACGCCCTCTTCCCGCACCTCGACATCTTCGAGAACGTCGCCTTCGGCCTGCGCCGGCGCGGCATCAAGAGCGTGAAGAAGCAGGTCGGGGAGATGCTGGAGCTGGTCCAGCTCGGCGAGCAGGCGCGCAAGAAGCCGCACCAGCTCTCCGGCGGCCAGCAGCAGCGCGTCGCGGTCGCCCGCGCACTGATCAACCACCCCAAGGTGCTGCTCCTCGACGAGCCGCTCGGCGCCCTCGACCTCAAGCTGCGCCGCCAGATGCAGCTGGAGCTCAAGCGCATCCAGACCGAGGTCGGCATCACCTTCGTGCACGTCACGCACGACCAGGAGGAGGCCATGACGATGGCCGACACGGTCGCCGTGATGAACGCGGGCCGGGTCGAGCAGCTCGGCGCCCCCGCCGACCTGTACGAGAACCCGAGGACCACCTTCGTGGCGAACTTCCTCGGCACCTCCAACCTCATCGAGGCCGAGGTCGACTCCCGCAGCGGCGACGAGATCGTCCTCAGGGCCGGCGGCGGCAAGCTCGTCCTGCCCGCCGGGCGCGGTACGGCGCCCACCGCGACGGGCGGCAAAGTACTGGTCGGGGTGCGCCCGGAGAAGATCTCCCTCGCGCACGCCGACGACGCGGGCGAGATCCCCGACGGCCGCAACCGCATCACCGGCAAGATCGCCGACGCGTCGTTCATCGGCGTATCCACGCAGTTCGTCATCGACAGCCCGGTCTGCCCCGAGCTCTCGGTCTACGTCCAGAACGTCGACCGCGACACCCGGCTGGTGCCCGGCGCGGACGTCGTCCTGCACTGGAACCCGGCGCACACCTTCGGACTGGACGCGGCGCAGAGCATCGACGCGGGCGTCCAGGAAGAGGCGGTCTGATGGCGACGGTCACCGAGGCGCCGCCCCTGGCGCCCGCCCCCGAGCAGAAGAAGCCCCCGCGCAAGCGGGGCCGCTGGACGCCCTACCTCCTGCTGCTGCCCGGACTCGCCTGGCTGGTGGTGTTCTTCGCGCTGCCGATGGTCTACCAGGCGTCGACCTCCGTGCAGACCGGCTCCCTGGAGGAGGGCTATGAGGTCACCTGGCACCTCGCCACCTACTGGGACGCGCTGACCGACTACTACCCGCAGTTCCTGCGCTCGGTGCTGTACGCGGGCTCGGCGACGGTCCTGTGTCTGCTGCTGGGCTACCCGCTGGCGTATCTGATCGCCTTCCGCGCGGGCCGCTGGCGGAACCTGATCATGATCCTGGTGATCGCGCCGTTCTTCACCAGCTTCCTGATCCGCACCCTGGCCTGGAAGACGATCCTCGCGGACAGCGGTCCGGTCGTCGGCGCACTCAACTCGCTGCACGTCCTGGACGTCACCAGCTGGCTCGGCCTGACCGCGGGCGACCGGGTGCTGGCCACCCCGCTCGCGGTGGTGTGCGGTCTGACCTACAACTTCCTGCCGTTCATGATCCTGCCGCTGTACACCTCGCTGGAGCGCATCGACCCCCGTCTGCACGAGGCGGCGGGCGACCTGTACGCGCGGCCGGCCACCACCTTCCGCAGGGTCACCTTCCCGCTGTCGATGCCGGGTGTCGTCTCGGGCACGCTGCTGACCTTCATCCCGGCCGCCGGCGACTACGTCAACGCCGATCTGCTCGGCTCCACGGACACCCGCATGATCGGCAATGTGATCCAGACGCAGTTCCTGCGCATCCTGGACTATCCGACGGCGGCCGCGCTCTCCTTCATCCTGATGTTCGCGATCCTCATCATGGTGTCGCTCTACATCCGTAAGTCCGGCACGGAGGATCTGGTTTAAATGGCCTTCGTCAACTGGCTCAGGCGCCACTTCGTCGTCATCGCGGGCCTGATCACGCTCGGTTATCTGCTGCTGCCCAACATCGTCGTGACGGTGTTCTCCTTCAACGACCCGAAGGGCCGCTTCAACTACCAGTGGCAGCAGTTCTCCACCGAGGCCTGGACCGACCCGTGCGGTGTGGCGGGGATGTGCGACTCGCTCACCCTCAGCCTCCAGATCGCCTTCTGGTCGACGCTGGGCGCCACCGCCCTCGGCACGATGATCGCCTTCGCGCTGGTCCGCTACCGCTTCCGGGCTCGCGGAGCGGTCAACTCGCTGATCTTCATGCCGATGGCGATGCCCGAGGTCGTCATGGCCGCGTCGCTGCTCACCCTGTTCCTCAACATGGGCGTCCAGCTGGGCTTCTGGACGATCCTGATCGCCCACATCATGTTCTGCCTCAGCTTCGTCGTGACGGCCGTCAAGGCCCGCGTCATGTCGATGGACCCGAAGCTGGAGCAGGCCGCGCAGGACCTCTACGCCGGCCCGTTCCAGACCTTCGTCAGGGTCACCCTGCCCATCGCGGCACCCGGAATCGCCGCGGGCGCGCTGCTCGCCTTCGCGCTCTCCTTCGACGATTTCATCATCACCAATTTCAACGCGGGTTCGACCGTCACCTTCCCCATGTTCGTCTGGGGCTCGGCCCAGCGCGGTACGCCCGTCCAGATCAATGTCATCGGTACGGCCATGTTCGTCATCGCCGTACTGCTCGTCCTGGCCTCCATGGTCATCAGTAATCGCCGTAACAAGCAAAAGGCGTAAAGCCCTTGTAGGGAGTTGAAATCATGGCCCCGAGCGCCATGAGCCGTGGCAGTCACTGGACAAAGGCACTCATCGACGCCCAGCCGGTCCCGTACTGGCTGGACGACCCCGGCAGGCCCCGCCCCGAGCCCGCGCTGACCGGCGCCGAGACCTGCGACCTGCTGGTCGTGGGCGGCGGTTACAGCGGGCTGTGGACCGCGCTCCTGGCCAAGGAGCGCGACCCGCAGGCGGACGTCGTACTGCTGGAAGGCCGCGAGGTGGGCTGGGCCGCCTCGGGCCGCAACGGCGGCTTCTGCGCCGCCTCCCTCACGCACGGCCTGCCCAACGGGCTCGCCCGCTGGCCGGACGAGATCCACCGGCTCCAGGAGCTGGGCGCCCGCAATCTCGACGAGATCGAGACGGCGGTCGCCCGCTACGGCCTGGACTGCGAGTTCGAGCGCACCGGCGAGATCGACGTGGCGACCGAGACGTACCAGGCGTGGGAACTGCGCGACTGGTACGAGGAGATGCGGCGCGAGGGGCTCGCCGAGGGCGTGGAGTTCCTCGACGCCGACGCGGTGCGCGAGCAGGTCGACTCGCCGACCTTCCAGGCCGGCCTGTACGACCGGCGCGGGGTGGCCATGCTCAACCCGGCCAAGCTGGTGTGGGGCCTGAAGCGGGCCTGCGTCGAACTCGGCGTCCGGGTCTACGAGCACACGCCCGCGCTGACGCTGAAGCCGTACGGCGCCGGGATGGCGGTGCGCACCCCGTACGGCCAGGTGCGCGCCCGCAAGGTGGCGCTGGGCACCAACATCTTCCCCAACCTGGTGAAACGGGTGCGCTCGTTCACCGTGCCGGTCTACGACTACGCCCTGATGACCGAGCCGCTCGACCAGGCGCGGCTGGACTCCATCGGCTGGCGGAACCGGCAGGGGCTCGGGGACAGCGCCAACCAGTTCCACTACTTCCGGCTCAGCGCCGACAACCGCATCCTGTGGGGCGGTTACGACGCGGTCTATCCGTACGGCGGGCGGGTGCGGGCCGAGTACGACGACCGGCCGGAGACCTACGCCAAGCTCGCCGAGCACTTCTTCACCTGCTTCCCGCAGCTGGAGGGGGCGCGGTTCACGCACGCCTGGGGCGGTGCCATCGACACCTGTTCCCGCTTCTCGGCGTTCTTCGGCACCGCCCACCGGGGCAAGGTGGCCTACGCGGCGGGCTACACGGGTCTCGGCGTCGGCGCGACCCGGTTCGGCGCCGAGGTGATGCTGGACCTGCTGGCGGGGGAGCGCACCGAGCGCACCGAGCTCCAGATGGTCCGGCGCAAGCCGCTGCCTTTCCCGCCGGAGCCGTTCGCCTGGACCGGCATCGCCCTGACCAAGTGGTCGCTCGCCCGCGCGGACGCGCACGGCGGGCGGCGCAATCTGTGGCTGCGGGCGATGGACAGGCTGGGGCTGGGCTTCGACAGCTGACCGTTGACCACCGTCACCCGAAAGCGGGGCGCGAAAGCCGCGTCTCCCCGTGGCGGGCGACGCGGACAACGTCTTCCCGCCGCTGCGCCCGGACCAGGTCGCGATCGGCATGCCGGCGTCGACGAACGCGGGCAACGGCCATGTGGCCCCCGCCGAGGTCGGGAAGACCCTGGACTGCCTGACGAAGAAGACCAACTGCGGCTCGTACACCACCCACGGCACCTGGCCCGCGCTGCGCGGCCTGATGACCTGGTCGGTCAACTGGGACCGCTACTCGAACTGGGAGTTCCAGCGGACGTTCGACGGCTACTTCGGCTGACCATGGCGACGTAGGCGGTCAGCAGCACCGCCGACAGGCACCAACTGGCCACGACGTCCAGTGGCCAGTGGTAGCCGCGGCGGACGAGCCCGTAGGACACGCCGAGGACGAGCGCGGCGTACACCGCCACGATCACGCGTCGCAGGAGCGGGGAGGAGGCCCAGGGAAGGAGGAGCAGGGCGGCCGCGCCGTAGGCGACGGCCGCCGTCGCCGTGTGGCCGGACGGGAAGTAGCCGGTGCCCGGCGGCACGGTCGGTGCGATGGCCGGGGTGCCCGGCCGGTCGGTCAGCTCCTTGACCGGGACGACCAGCGCGGGCACCAGCACCATCAGCAGCGTGGCCCAGGCGGCGGGCCACCACCAGCGGTCCGCACCGGCGAGCCGCGACAGCCGGCCCGAGTACACCGCCGCCACGGCGAGCACGGGAACCGCGATGTGCGCGCTGCCGAGGTCGGAGAGTGTCTCGGAGAACCGGTCGGGCTGCACCAGCGCCCGGCTGAGCCGTTCGTCCAGCCCCACCAGTGGGCCGTCAGCCACCACCTGCCAGGTGATCAGCCCGAAGGCGACAGCCGGGAGCAGGAGAAGAAGGAAAAAGGTCGGCCACCCCGGAACAGGGGGGGTGGTTCCGGGGCGGCCGAACGGATCGGAACGCCGCGCGCCCCGGGGGGTCTGGGGCGGGCGACCGTCCGATCGGTGAGGAGATCCGGAGCCAGAGGCCCCGTCTGTGTGCGCGAGGGCACGACCAGGTCGAAGCTGGGGAGGCCCCGGCCTGGGATCGCCCGTGGTGCCCCACGAGCGAGGTGTATCTCTCATCTGGGAAGAACCTACGTCAGGGGGCGGGGCCGGCACAGCAGGAATGGCGTCCTGCCATCTACCCCGCACACCTTCTTCACACGTCTGCCGCAGGCGCCCCTTCAGAGGTGCGGACCACCTGCTCAGATGCGCGCGAACGCCTGCTCGATGAGGTCGAGACCCTCGTTCAGCAGGTCGTCGCCGATGACCAGCGGCGGCAGGAAGCGCAGCACGTTGCCGTAGGTGCCACAGGTCAGGACCAGCAGGCCCTCGGCGTGGCAGGCCTTGGCGAGCGCGGCGGTCGCCTCCGGGTTCGGCTCCTTGGTCGAGCGGTCCTTGACCAGCTCGATGGCGATCATGGCGCCACGGCCGCGGATGTCGCCGATGATGTCGAACTTCTCGGCCATCGCGCCGAGGCGCGCCTTCATCACGGCCTCGATGTTCTTCGCCTTGGCGTTGAGGTCCAGCTCCTTCATCGTCTCGATGGAGCCGAGCGCACCGGCGCAGGCCACCGGGTTGCCGCCGTAGGTGCCGCCCAGGCCCCCGGCGTGCGCGGCGTCCATGATCTCGGCGCGGCCGGTCACCGCGGCCAGCGGCAGACCGCCGGCGATGCCCTTGGCGGTGGTGATCAGGTCGGGGACGATGCCCTCGTCCTCGCAGGCGAACCACTGGCCGGTGCGGCAGAAGCCGGACTGGATCTCGTCGGCGACGAAGACGATGCCGTTGTCGTTGGCGTACTTCACGATCGCCGGCAGGAAGCCCTTGGCCGGCTCGATGAAGCCGCCCTCACCGAGCACCGGCTCGATGATGATCGCGGCGATGTTCTCCGCGCCGACCTGCTTGGTCATCTGGTCGATGGCCTGGGCGGCGGCCTCGGGGCCGGCGTTCTCGGCACCGGTCGGCCAGCGGTAGCCGTAGGCCAACGGGACGCGGTAGACCTCGGGCGCGAACGGGCCGAAGCCGTTCTTGTACGGCATGTTCTTCGCCGTCAGCGCCATCGTCAGGTTCGTACGGCCGTGGTAGCCGTGATCGAAGACGACGACGGCCTGGCGCTTGGTGTACGCGCGGGCGATCTTGACGGCGTTCTCGACGGCCTCGGCACCGGAGTTGAACAGCGCGGACTTCTTGACGTGGTCACCCGGGGTGAGCTCGGCGAGGGCCTCGGCGACCTCCACATAGCCCTCGTAGGGGGTGACCATGAAACAGGTGTGGGTGAAGTCGGCGAGCTGGGCGCTCGCACGGCGTACGACGGCCTCGGCCGAGGCGCCCACGGAGGTCACGGCGATGCCGGAACCGAAGTCGATCAGGCGGTTGCCGTCGACGTCCTCGATGATGCCGCCGCCGGCGCGCGCCGTGAACACGGGCAGCACCGAGCCCACACCCTGCGCGACCGTCGCGACACGGCGGGCCTGAAGCTCCTGCGACTTCGGGCCGGGGATGGCGGTGACGACGCGGCGCTCCTGCGGAAGTGCGGTCATGAGGGCTCCTGTGGGTCTTACGGACGTCTTACGGACGCTTTCCTTCTTTTGTCGCAGGCTAGGCCCGGTGGTGAGGGGTGGGCATGCTCCATGTGGGCGTCTTCGCGTGTCGCGGTTGTCCGCCGTGGACATAGCCGCGCGCCCGCACGCGGGAAGGCCGACTGGCGCGTCCCCGCCGCGTACCGGTGAACTCCCCGTGGGAGAGCGTTAGATTGACCGCTGACGACGGACCGCACGGCTGGTCAGGGGGCAAGGGCGATGGACGGCGACGGGACCCAGGACGCACGGGGCACACAGGCGGGCCCGGTGCCGCGTCCGGCGGGTCCCCCGGACATGCCCGCGGCACCGCCGATGCCCGCGGCCCCGCCCCGGCGGGACGGCTCCGCCTTCCTGTCGTGGCTGCGGGCGCCGCGCCCCGAGGCGGCGCCCGGCGTATGGCGCTTCGGGCACCGGCCGCGCGCCGCGGAGGAACCCGAGGAGGTGCCCGCCCGCCAGCTCCTCGGCGGCGCGCTGATCGCCTTCCTGGTCGGCTGGCTGCTGTGGTCCCTGCTGCAGAACGGCTACCTCGGCGGCTGGTGGATCCTGCCGCTGGAACTGCTCGTCCCCGACTCCTGGCTCGGCAGCGACAGCCGGATCGGCAACGCCCTGCTCTACAACGGCTACACCCTCCTCGTCGCCCTGGCGATCATGGTCGGTGTGGGCCGGCTCGGCCGCTGGGGCGACGTCTGGCGCCGCTTCGTCGCCCCGCGGCTGCGCCGCGGTGAGCCGGACCGGCCCGCCCCCGCCCCCGAGGACGACCCCGCCGCCTGGCCGCAGCTGCGCGCCGCCGGGGCCGTCGACGCCGCCGAGCGGCTCGCGGCGGAGGCACGCGGCGGGCTCATGCGGGACGTCGACCACGCCCGGATCGCCCGCGCCTGGCAGGGCGTACGCACCGGCCGCTTCCCCCTTTCCACGTTCACCGCAGCGGTCCTCCAGGACGGCTCCGCCGCCTGTCCGCACCCCTCCGGCGAGCGCGACCTGCCGGCCCGGCACGCCCGCCACGACCTGGTCACCGGCCAGGTACGCCTCGGCACGACCGCCGACGACCCGCGCAACCCCTACTCCTACCGGGGCGCCGGCCTCGGACTCGGCCCCGACCTGCTCGGCACCTCGCTCGTCGCCGTCGGCCCGGCCGGGTCCGGCAAGACCGGCAGCCTGGTCCGGCCGCTCACCGAGTCGCTGTGCCTGCACGCGCTGGCCGGACGCGCGGCCGTCGTCGTGGTCGGCGCCGCGGGCGCGGGGCTCGGCCCGGCCGACGCGTTCGACGTGGTCGTCCGCGTCGGGAACGCCGACTCCGTCTACGACCTCGACCTCTACGGCGGCACCACCGACCCGGACGAGGCGGCCGCCATACTGGCCGAGGCCCTGGTCGGGGACCTCGACGACGTCCGCCGCGCGACCACCGTGCTCGCCCGGCTGCTCGGCCCCTTCCGGGCCGTGCACGGCCGCTTCCCCGGAGTCCCCGAGCTGCGCCGCCTGCTCGACGGGGATCTCGGTCCGATCGCCGAGCTGCGCCAGGCCCTGCGGGAGTCGGGGCAGGAATCGCTGCTGCGGGAGCTCGACGCGCGCGAACGGCAGCTCGGGCAGCCGGGCGACCCGGGCGGCGCCCTCGCCGACCGGATCGCGCTGCTCGACCGCCCCGCCTTCGCGGGCTTCTTCGACACCTCGGGCCTGTCCCGGCCCTTCTCCCTCAAGGCCCTCGACCACCCGGTCCGGGTCCGGGTCGATCTGCCCGAGCGTGGCCACGCCGACGCCTCGCGCATGCTGGCCCGGCTGGTGCTGGCCCAGTTCACGGCGAGCGTGACCGTACGCGAGGACCGGTCGCTGTTCGCGTGCCTGGTGCTGGACGACGCCACCGGGGTCGTCACCCCCGAGGCCGTGCGCGGCATCCAGCGGCTGCGGTCGTCCAACGCCGGAGTCGTGCTGACCCTGCGCACCCTCGACGATGTCCCGCGTCCGCTGCGCGGCCCCCTGCTCGGCGCCACCGGCTGCCGGATGGCCCTGTCCGGGCTCACCCCGTGGGACGGGCAGGACTTCGCCGAGGTCTGGGGCAAGGAATGGACCGAGGCCCGGGACGTCACCGACCGCCAGATCATCGCCGAGACCCCGGCCGGCAAGGCCGTGCACATGCTGCGCCGGGTGATCACCGGCAAGGCGCCCACCGCCCGCGCCGTCACCGTCCGCCAGGTCGAACGGGAGCGCTGGTCGGCGTCGGAGCTGGCCCACGGGGTGCCCCCCGGGCACGCCGTGCTGTCGCTCACGACGGTGAAGGGGGAGCACGCGCCGCCGCTGCTGGTGGAGCTCCGGAACTGAGGGTGTACGGCTGGGGCCCGACCGTACGGTGAGGCAGAATCGACCCAGGCCGTTCATACGTGGCGGCCAAATGATCAGGCCGCTCTCCCCGGCCTGCCGATCCGCCTCGGCAGGCTTCCCCCGATCCTGTCCCGCCGCTTCCCGTCTGTCCGGTCCCGCCGCTCCCCGTCTGAAGGCCCCATGCTCCCCACGCTCGCCTCGCTCGTCCACCACTCCGCGCTCAAGCTGACCGTGCGGGCGGGCGAGGACCGTCTGGACGTGCCCGTGCGCTGGGCGCACGTCAGCGAACTCGCCGACCCCGTGCCCTACATGGAGGGCGGCGAACTGCTGCTGGTCACCGCGCTGAAGCTGGACGCCGAGGACCCCGAGACCATGCGCCGCTACGTGCGGCGGCTGGCCGGCGCGGGAGTCGTCGGACTCGGCTTCGCGGTCGGCGTCAACTACGACGAGATCCCCGAGGCCCTGGTCGACGCCTGCGCGCGGGAAGGGCTGCCGCTCCTGGAGGTGCCCCGGCGCACCCCGTTCCTCGCCATCACCAAGGCCGTCTCCGCGGCCATCGCCGCCGACCAGTACCGGGCGGTCACCGCGGGCTTCGCCGCCCAGCGCGAACTGACCCGGCAGGCGCTCGGGGCCGGCCCCGAAGGGCTGCTCGCCGTCCTCGCCGCCCAGGTCGACGGCTGGGCCGCGCTCTACGACGCCTCCGGTGCCGTCGTCGCCGCCGCGCCGGAGTGGGCGGGCCGCCGCGCCGGCCGGCTCACCGCCGACGTGGAACGGCTGCGCGAGCGGCCCGCGCCCGCCAGCTCCGTGGTCGGCGGGCCCGAGCACGAGGACCGCGTCGAACTGCACACCATCGGCACCGGCCGCCGCCCCCGCGCGGCCCTCGCCGTCGGCACCGCCGCCGCCCTCGGCACGGCCGAGCGCTACGCCCTGCACTCGGCCATCGCCCTGCTCACCCTCACCACCGAACGCTCCCGCTCGCTGCAGGCCGCCGAGCAGCGCATCGGCGCGGCCGTGCTGCGCATGCTGCTCGCCGGGGAGCCCGACCACGCCCGCGCGGTCGCGGGGGATCTGTACGGGGAGCTGCTGGACGCCCCGTTCCGGGTCGTCCTCGCCGAGTGTGTGGCGGCCACGGCCGAGCGCGCCGAGGCCCTCGGCGCGCTCGCCGAGCTGGTGGAGTCCGCGACGGCCCGCTCCGGCGAGCCCGTGCTGGTGGTGCCGGAGGGGGAGCGGCTGGTGGTGCTGGCCGCCGACGGCGGCGCGGCGGTGGCCGCGTGCGCGCAGTACGCCGCCGCCCGCGAGGCCGCGCGCGAGCAGCCGGGCCGCGCGGGAGCCGCCGTGCGCGAGATCGTGCCCGGCGAGGACGACGAGCTGGTCGTCGGGCTGTCCGCGCCCGTCGGGCCGATCGCCGCGGCCGCCGCCTACAAGCAGGCCGAGCAGGCCCTGTCGGTGGCGCGCAGACGCGGCCGCGTCCTCGTCGAGCACGAGCAGCTCGCCGCCGGGTCCGTGCTGCCGCTGCTGGCCGACGACGCCGTGAAGGCGTTCGCCGACGGGCTGCTGCGGCCGCTGTACGAGCACGACGCCACCGGCCGCGGCGACCTCGTCGCCTCCCTGCGGGCCTGGCTGTCCCGGCACGGACAGTGGGACGCGGCCGCCGCCGACCTCGGCGTGCACCGCCACACCCTGCGCTACCGGATGCGGCGCGTCGAGGAGATCCTCGGCCGCTCCCTGGACGATCCGGACGTACGGATGGAGCTGTGGCTGGCCCTGAAGGCCACGGCCCCCGAGTAGAAGTCCAAAGCGGCGCACCCCGGACGCCCACTGCTACGAATCGGACAACCCCGCCGCCCGCGCCCCGCACCTACGGTGGTCCAGGTAACCCCCACCAGACCTCTACGCGGAAGGGCCGGGACTCGAATGACCGCCACCCATGCCTTCTGGCTCGCCGGCCGTCAGGCCACCGGCACGGACACCTTCGACGTGACGAACCCCTTCGACGGCCGTGTCGTCGCCCAGGTCAGCGTGCCGACCGAGGCCCAGGTCGAAGAGGCCGTCGCCGCCGCGCACGCGGTGGTCGACGAGTTCGCCGCCACCCCGGCCCACGTACGCGCCGCCGCCCTCGACCACGTCTCCAGGCGGCTGGCCGAGCGCACCGAGGAGATCGCCCAGCTGATCTCCGCCGAGAACGGCAAGCCGATCAAGTGGGCCCGCGGCGAGGTCGGCCGTGCCGTCTCCGTCTTCCGCTTCGCGGCCGAGGAGGCCCGCCGCTTCAACGGCGGCGAGGTCCAGCGCCTGGACACCGACGCGGGCGGCGTCGGCCGCCTGGGCCTGACCCGCCGTTTCCCCAAGGGCGTGGTTCTCGGCATCGCGCCGTTCAACTTCCCGCTGAACCTGTGCGCCCACAAGATCGCCCCGGCCATCGCCGTGGGCGCGCCGATCATCCTCAAGCCCGCCCCGGCCACCCCGCTGTCCGGCCTGATCCTCGGTGAGCTGCTCGCCGAGACGGACCTGCCGGCCGGATCCTGGTCCGTGCTGCCGGTGCTCAACGAGGCGATGCCCGCCCTGGTCCAGGACGAGCGCCTGCCGGTCATCTCCTTCACCGGCTCGGACAAGGTCGGCTACGCCATCCAGCAGTCCGTGCCGCACAAGCACTGCACGCTGGAGCTGGGCGGCAACGCCGCGGCCGTCGTCCTCGGCGACTGGTCCTCCGAGGCGGACCTCGACTGGGCGGCGACCCGGATCGCCACCTTCTCCAACTACCAGGCCGGCCAGTCCTGCATCTCCGTACAGCGCGTGATCGCCGACGCCTCCGTCTACGACCGTCTGGCCGAGAAGGTCGTCGCGGCCGTCGAGGCGCAGGTCACCGGCGACCCGGCCGCGGACTCCACCGACGTGGGCCCGCTGGTCAGCGAGGACGCCGCCCGGCGCGTGGAGTCCTGGGTGAACGAGGCCGTCCAGGCCGGTGCCAAGCTGCTCACCGGCGGCACCCGCGAGGGCGCCACCTACGCCCCGACCGTGCTCGCCGAGCTGCCCGAGGGCGTCACCCTCGCCGGCGAGGAGGTCTTCGGCCCGGTCCTGAGCCTGCACAGGGTGGACGGCGAGGCCGAGGCGTTCGCCGCGGTCAACGACTCCAAGTTCGGCCTCCAGGCGGGCGTGTTCACCCACGACCTCCAGACGGCCTTCCGCGCCCACCGCGCCCTGGAGGTCGGCGGTGTGATCGTCGGCGACGTGCCCTCCTACCGCGCCGACCAGATGCCGTACGGCGGCGTCAAGCAGTCCGGCGTCGGCCGCGAGGGCGTCCGGTACGCGATGGACGACTACACGTACGAGCGCGTCCTGGTGCTGACCGGCCTCGCCCTGTGAGGTCGGACGTACTGACCGGCCTCGCTCTCTGAGGTCACACCTCACGGCAGACCACGGCCGGAGCCCGAACTGTGCGGGGGCTCCGGCCGTCGCCGTGTCGCGTGGCGAAGAGGCCCGGCACCGGTGCACTTCCGCTGCCGGGCCCCTTCCCGCGGCTTCCTCCGGAGGGGTGCAGACATGGGGGTGCCCGGGCATGGGCATCGATGACGAGAAGGGGCAGCGCTTCCGGGGGAAGTGACAGTGCGTCAGGACGCGAAGGGCGCCGGTCCCGAACTGGCCCGGATCGTCAACTCGGGCGCGATCAGTATGACTTCGTCGTCGATGCGCCCCTCCAGCTTGGCCACCAGCCGCTGCACGGCATGCCTGCCCATCTCCTGTGCGGGGATCGCGACGGACGTCAGCCGCACCGACGCCTGGACGGCGGACGGCCCCTGGCGGGCTGGCCGAGGCCGGATCGCCCTCCGCCGGACTGGCTCTCGCCGTGTCGGCCTCCGCCCGGCGAGTCGACCCCTGCGGGGCGTTGGGACGGCCGCTGCCGAATCGGCCCCCGCCGGGTTGGCCACCATCAGGATGGCCCCCGCCGGGACGGCCTCCCTCGGGACGGTCCCCGCCGGGACGGTCCCCGCCGGCACGGCCTTCACCGAGGTGGTGTCCGCGAGGCGTGGTCGTCCGGGAGACGGCCCCGGGCGAGGTGGTGTCCGCGAGGCGTCGTTGTCCTGGAGGCGGGCCCGAGGCGGTGTCCGCGAGGCGTGGTTGCCCTGGAGGCGGCCCTCGCCCAAACGGCCCGCCCAGACACCCCCGCGCAGACACCCCCGCCCAGGCGTCCTCCGCTCGGGAGCGCCTCGCCACCCCGGCCCCGTCCACCCGCACCCGTCCGGCCCAAGCCGACCGCCCCGGCGTCGCGGGGGTGGGGCGGCGGGGTCGCCACAGGTCGGCGCCCCCGGGCGCCGCAGCGTATAGCGTCGACATCGGGGCGGCGGCTGCGCGAGGGCTGGTGGGGGCGTCCCGTTTCAGGTACATACGTTCCGGTAGCACCGATCGGTAACGCACGGTTTCCAAGATCCCTCCTCGCGGCGAGGTGAGCCTCATGACCGCAACAACGCCCCCACGCACCGTCACCGAACGTGAGGCCCGCCAGGTGGCGGAGGCGGCCCGGGAACAGGACTGGCGCAAGCCGAGCTTCGCCAAGGAACTGTTCCTCGGGCGCTTCCGCCTCGACCTCATCCACCCCCACCCCCTGCCCGCCCACGACGACGTCCAGCGCGGCGAGGAGTTCCTCGCCAAACTGCGCGACTTCTGCGAGACGGACATCGACCCGGCGGTCATCGAGCGCGACGCCCGCATCCCCGACGCGGTGATCAACGGGCTCAAGGAGCTCGGCGCGCTCGGCATGAAGATCGACCCGAAGTACGGCGGCCTCGGCCTCACCCAGGTCTACTACAACAAGGCCCTCGCCCTCGTCGGCTCCGTCAGCCCGGCCGTCGGCGCCCTGCTCAGCGCCCATCAGTCCATCGGCGTGCCCCAGCCGCTGAAGATGTTCGGCACCCAGGAACAGAAGGACGCCTTCCTGCCGCGCTGCGCCCGCACCGACATCTCCGCGTTCCTGCTCACCGAGCCCGACGTCGGCTCCGACCCCGCACGCCTTGCCACCACCGCCGTACCCGACGGCGACGACAGCTACGTCCTCGACGGCGTCAAGCTGTGGACCACCAACGGCGTCATCGCCGACCTCCTCGTCGTCATGGCCCGGGTCCCGAAGTCCGAGGGCCACAAGGGCGGTATCACCGCGTTCGTCGTGGAGGCCGCCTCCGAGGGCATCACCGTCGAGAACCGCAACGCCTTCATGGGCCTGCGCGGCATCGAGAACGGCGTCACCCGCTTCCACCAGGTCCGCGTACCCGCGGGCAACCGCATCGGCCCCGAGGGCTCGGGCCTGAAGATCGCCCTGACCACCCTCAACACCGGACGGCTGTCCCTGCCCGCGATGTGCGTGGGCGCCGGCAAGTGGGCCCTGAAGATCGCCCGCGAGTGGTCCGCGGTCCGCGAGCAGTGGGGCAGGCCCGTCGCCCAGCACGAGGCGGTCGGCGCCAAGATCAGTTTCATCGCGGCCACCACCTTCGCCCTGGAAGCCGTCCTGGACCTGTCCTCGCAGATGGCCGACGAGGACCGCAACGACATCCGCATCGAGGCCGCCCTCGCCAAGCTCTACGGCTCCGAGATGGCCTGTCTCATGGCCGACGAACTGGTCCAAATCCGCGGCGGCCGCGGCTTCGAGACCGCCGAGTCCCTCCGGGCACGCGGCGAGCGCGCCGTCCCCGCCGAGCAGATACTGCGCGACCTGCGGATCAACCGCATCTTCGAAGGCTCCACCGAGATCATGCACCTGCTCATCGCACGCGAGGCCGTCGACGCCCACCTCAGCGTCGCCGGCGACCTCATCGACCCCGACAAATCCCTCTCCGACAAGGCCAGAGCGGGCGCGAACGCCGGCCTCTTCTACGCCAAATGGCTGCCCAGACTGGTCGCGGGCCCCGGCCAGCTGCCCGTCTCCTACGGCGACTTCCGCCACGAGACCGACCTCTCCGGCCACCTGCGCTACGTCGAGCGCCACGCCCGGAAACTCGCCCGTTCCACCTTCTACGGCATGTCCCGGTGGCAGGGCCGCATGGAGACCAAGCAGGGCTTCCTCGGCCGGATCGTCGACATCGGCGCCGAACTCTTCGCCATGAGCGCCGCCTGCGTCCGCGCCGAACTCCTGCGCAGCCGCGACGACCACGGCCCCGAGGCCTACCGGCTCGCCGACGCCTTCTGCCGCCAGGCCCGCATCCGTGTGGACGAACTCTTCGAGCGGCTGTGGACCAACACCGACGACAACGACCGCAAGGTCGTCAGAGCCGTCCTCGACGGCAGCTACGAGTGGCTGGAACAGGGCATCGTCGACCCGTCCGGCGACGGCCCGTGGATCGCCGACGCCACCCCCGGCCCCGCGACCCGGGAGAACGTCCATCGCTCGATCCGCTGAGCCCCCACCCCATGAGCACATCCGGCGCCCGAGTACGGCAAGAATGGGGGGCATGAGCGACAGCCCAGCCCCCCTCGCCGACCCGCACCTCGTCTTCGACCCCGTCGCGGGAGACGGCCCCAAGGACGTGGTCGTCCTCGGGTCCACCGGCTCGATCGGCACGCAGGCCATCGACCTGGTCCTGCGCAACCCCGACCGCTTCCGGGTGACCGCCCTGTCCGCCAACGGCGGCCGGGTCGCCCTGCTCGCCGAGCAGGCCCGCCGCCTGCGGGTGAACACCGTGGCGGTGGCCCGCGAGGACGTCGTGCCGGACCTGCGCGAGGCACTGGCCGCCGAGTACGGCGCGGGCGAGCCGCTCCCCGAGATCCTGACGGGCCCGGACGCGGCCACCCACGTCGCCGCGTCCGACTGCCACACCGTCCTGAACGGCATCACCGGCTCCATCGGCCTCGCCCCGACCCTCGCCGCCCTGGAGGCGGGCCGCACCCTCGCGCTCGCCAACAAGGAGTCGCTCATCGTCGGCGGCCCGCTGGTCAAGGAGCGCGCCAAGCCCGGCCAGATCATCCCGGTCGACTCCGAGCACGCCGCCCTCTTCCAGGCCCTCGCCGCAGGCACCCGCGCCGACGTCCGCAAACTCGTCGTCACCGCCTCCGGCGGCCCCTTCCGCGGCCGTACGAAGGAACAGCTCGCGCACGTCACCGTCGAGGACGCCCTCGCCCACCCCACCTGGGCCATGGGACCGGTGATCACGATCAACTCGTCGACCCTGGTCAACAAGGGCCTGGAGGTCATCGAGGCGCACCTGCTCTACGACATTCCCTTCGACCGCATTGAGGTCGTCGTCCACCCCCAGTCGTATGTTCACTCGATGGTGGAGTTCACGGACGGATCGACCCTGGCGCAGGCCACGCCCCCCGACATGCGTGGCCCCATCGCCATCGGCCTGGGCTGGCCCGAGCGCGTGCCCGACGCCGCGCCCGCGTTCGACTGGAGCACGGCCTCGACGTGGGAGTTCTTCCCGCTCGACAACGAGGCCTTCCCGTCGGTGAACCTCGCCCGGCACGTGGGCGAGCTCGCGGGCACCGCCCCGGCGGTGTTCAATGCCGCCAACGAGGAGTGCGTGGAGGCCTTCCGGGCCGGTGCGCTGCCCTTCAACGGGATCATGGAGACCGTCACCCGGGTCGTCGAGGAGCACGGCACCCCGAGGACGGGAACTTCACTGACCGTGTCGGACGTCCTCGAAGCGGAGACCTGGGCCCGCGCACGCGCCCGGGAACTGACGGCACAGACGGCGGAGGCCCGTGCATGACGACCCTGATGTTCATCCTCGGCATAGTGGTCTTCGCGGTCGGCCTGCTCTTCTCGATCGCGTGGCACGAGCTGGGCCACCTGTCCACGGCCAAGATGTTCGGCATCCGCGTGCCGCAGTACATGGTCGGCTTCGGCCCGACCATCTGGTCGAGAAACAAGGGCGAGACCGAGTACGGCGTCAAGGCGATCCCGTTCGGCGGCTACATCCGCATGATCGGCATGTTCCCGCCCGGCCCCGACGGCAGGCTGGAGGCCCGCTCCACGTCCCCGTGGCGCGGCATGATCGAGGACGCGCGCTCGGCCGCCTTCGAGGAGCTCAAGCCGGGTGACGAGACCCGCCTCTTCTACACGCGCAAGCCGTGGAAGCGGGTCATCGTGATGTTCGCGGGCCCCTTCATGAACCTGATCCTGGCCTTCGGACTGTTCCTCACCGTTCTGATGGGCTTCGGCATCACCCAGCAGACCACCACCGTCAGCTCGGTCTCCCCCTGCGTCATCGCGCAGAGCGAGAAGCGCGACGAGTGCCAGAAGGCCGACCCCGCCTCCCCGGCCTCGGCCGCGGGCATGAAGGCCGGCGACAAGATCGTCGCCTTCGACGGCACCAGGACCGACGACTGGAACACCCTCTCCGACCGCATCCGCGAGAGCGCGGGCAAGGACGTGGCGATCGTCGTCGACCGCGACGGCCGCGAGGTCACTCTGCACGCGAAGATCGCCACCAACCTGGTCGCCAAGAAGGACTCCGCCGGGACCTACGTCCAGGGCGAGTACATCAAGGCGGGCTTCCTCGGCTTCAGCGCCGCCGAGGGCGTCGTCACCCTGGGCTTCGGCGACTCCGTGACCTGGATGGGCGACCGCGTCGGCGACGCGGCGGACTCCCTGGTCGCCCTGCCCTCCAAGATCCCCGCCCTGTGGGACGCCGCCTTCGGCGACGGCCCGCGCGAGCCGGACTCCCCGATGGGCATCGTCGGCGCGGCCCGCGTCGGCGGCGAGATCGCCACCCTCGACATCCCGGCCTCCCAGCAGCTCGCGATGTTCGTCTTCCTGCTGGCCGGGTTCAACCTCTCCCTGTTCCTGTTCAACATGCTCCCGTTGCTCCCCCTGGACGGCGGCCACATCGCCGGCGCCCTCTGGGAGTCGCTGCGCCGCACCATCGCCAAGGCCCTGCGCCGCCCCGACCCCGGCCCCTTCGACGTGGCGAAGCTGATGCCGGTCGCCTACGTGGTCGCCGGAGTCTTCGTCTGCTTCACCCTGCTGGTCCTGGTGGCGGACGTGGTCAACCCGGTGCGCATCTCGTAGGAAAGAGGCAGGACACCCGCAGTTCACGGCGGCCGGGCACCCTGGGTGTCCGGCCGCATTCCATCGAGTGGTTTACCGGTGTGATGTGATCGGCGCGGGCCGCGTGCCGTAATCTCGAAGCCTGGAGCCCGCCGCAGATACGGGTCCGGACCTTGATCCACGACTTGGGGTTGCACAGCAGATGACTGCGATTTCTCTCGGCATGCCGTCCGTTCCGACCAAGCTCGCCGAGCGCCGGAAGAGCCGGCAGATCCAGGTCGGTTCCGTGGCGGTCGGCGGGGACGCCCCCGTTTCGGTCCAGTCGATGACGACGACCCGTACGTCCGACATCGGCGCCACGCTCCAGCAGATCGCCGAGCTGACCGCGTCCGGCTGCCAGATCGTCCGGGTCGCCTGTCCCACCCAGGACGACGCCGACGCGCTCGCGACCATCGCCCGCAAGTCGCAGATCCCGGTGATCGCCGACATCCACTTCCAGCCCAAGTACGTGTTCGCCGCGATCGAGGCGGGCTGCGCCGCGGTCCGCGTCAACCCGGGCAACATCAAGAAGTTCGACGACCAGGTCAAGGAGATCGCCAAGGCCGCCAACGACCACGGCACTCCGATCCGCATCGGCGTCAACGCGGGCTCGCTGGACCAGCGTCTGCTCCAGAAGTACGGCAAGGCCACCCCGGAGGCCCTCGTCGAGTCCGCCCTGTGGGAGGCGTCCCTCTTCGAGGAGCACGACTTCCGCGACATCAAGATCTCGGTCAAGCACAACGACCCGGTCGTGATGATCGAGGCCTACCGCCAGCTCGCCGCCCAGTCCGACTACCCCCTCCACCTCGGCGTCACCGAGGCGGGCCCCGCCTTCCAGGGCACCATCAAGTCGGCCGTCGCCTTCGGCGCACTGCTCTCCCAGGGCATCGGCGACACCATCCGCGTCTCGCTGAGCGCGCCGCCCGCCGAGGAGGTCAAGGTCGGCATCCAGATCCTGGAGTCCCTCAACCTCAAGCAGCGCGGCCTGGAGATCGTCTCCTGCCCGTCCTGCGGCCGCGCCCAGGTCGACGTCTACAAGCTGGCCGAAGAGGTCACCGCCGGCCTCACCGGCATGGAGGTCCCGCTCCGCGTCGCCGTCATGGGCTGCGTCGTCAACGGCCCCGGCGAGGCCCGCGAGGCCGACCTCGGCGTCGCCTCCGGCAACGGCAAGGGCCAGATCTTCGTCAAGGGCGAGGTCATCAAGACCGTCCCCGAGTCCAAGATCGTGGAGACCCTGATCGAAGAGGCCATGAAGCTGGCCGAGCAGATGGAGGCCGACGGAACCCCCTCGGGCGAGCCCTCGGTCTCGGTAGCAGGCTGACTCCCTGAGCCACCCCCGGCCCCCCAGGGGCGCGCGAGCCGAAGTGGGGGCGCGGGGAGCGGCGCAAAATCCGCCACGAACGGCAAGCGGCCGCCAGCCCGCAACGCCCCGACTGCCCCAGGGGCGCGGGGAACGGCGCGACCAGCCCCGACGAACGGCAAGTCGCCACGAGCCCGCACCCCCGACCACCCCAGGGGTGCGGGGAACGGCGCGACCAGCCCCGACGAACGGAATGCCGCCAACGATCCGCAGCCCCCGAGCCGAAGTGGGGGCGCGGGGAACGGCGCAAAATCCCCGACGATCGGCAAGCGGCCGCCAGCCCGCACCCCCCGACCACCCAAGGGGCGCGGGGAACGGCGCGACCAGCCACGACGGCACGCAAAGTCGCCAACGCACAACAGCCCCCCAAACCGGACGGCGCACTGCCCAGCCCGCGCAGCTATAGTGCGGAGGATCAGCAGCAACCCCAGCGTGAGGCCCCGCACGTGTTGACCCAGACCACCTCCCGGGTCCTCGAACCGAGTGACCTGGACGCCGCGCTCACCGTGCTCGACACGGACCCCGTCGCGAACGCCTTCGTCACCTCCCGGGTCCGGATCGCCGGCCTGGACCCCTGGCGCCTCGGCGGCGAGATGTGGGGCTGGTACGAGGACGGCATGCTCACGTCCCTCTGCTACGCGGGCGCCAACCTCGTCCCCATCTGCGCCACCCCGCGCGCGATCCGCGCCTTCGCCGACCGCGCCCGCCGGGCCGGCCGCCGCTGCTCCTCGATCGTCGGCCCCGCCGAGCCCACCGCCGAACTGTGGCGCCTGCTCGAACCGCACTGGGGTCCGGCCCGCGACGTACGGTCCAAACAGCCGCTGATGGTCACCGACCGCATGCCCGCCGACATCGCCCCGGACCCCGGTGTCCGGCGCGTCCGCAAGGACGAGATGGAGACGATCATGCCGGCCTGCGTGGCCATGTTCACCGAGGAGGTCGGCGTCTCCCCGCTGGCCGGCGACGGCGGGCTCCTCTACCAGGCCCGCGTCGCCGAGCTCGTCGGCACCGGCCGCTCCTTCGCCCGCGTCGACGACCAGGGCAAGGTCGTGTTCAAGGCGGAGATCGGCGCCGCCACGGAACGCGCCTGCCAGATCCAGGGCGTCTGGGTCGCCCCCGAGTACCGCGGCAAGGGCCTCGCGGCCCCCGGTATGGCGGCGGTCCTCCGGTACGCCCTCGCGGACGTGGCCCCCATGGTCAGCCTGTACGTCAACGACTTCAACACGGCGGCGAGAAGGACGTACAGGCGGGTGGGCTTCGACGAAGTGGGTGCGTTCATGAGCGTGCTGTTCTAGAGGATCACCCCCTGTAGGCTCCGGTCATGGACCTCGTCATCAGCCCTCTGGACCTCGCGGCGCACGTGGACGAGGCCCTGGCGGTCCAGGCCCTCGCCTTCGGGCTGGACCAGGACGAGGTCGCCGTACGCCGCCAGATCATCCTGCGGCACATGACCTACCCGGGCGCGCGGGCCCTCGGCGCGACCGTCGCCGGGCACCTCGCCGGCTTCGTCTACGGCATGCCGAACGACCGCACCCACTGGTGGTCCACGGTCGTGGAGCCCTATCTGCGTGCCCGGGACAACGAGACCTGGCTCGACGACTCCTTCGTCATCACCGAGCTGCACGTCCACCCGTCGTACCAGAACCGCGGCATCGGCCGGACCCTGATCACCCGGATCACCGACACCGCCGACGAACCGCGCAGCATCCTCTCCGCGATCGACACCGACAGCCCCGCCCGCGGCCTCTACCACTCCCTCGGCTACGTCGACCTGGCCCGCCGCGTGGTCTTCCCGAGCGCCCCCAGACCGTACGCCGTGATGGGCGCGCCCCTGCCACTGCGCCGCCGTTAACCGATTTCCGGTGCCCCCCGCCCCCCGGCTAACCTCCTAGCCATCACCCTTACTGGCAGGAGTACGAGAACCATGGCCAACGCACCGGTCCAGCGCATGTCCCAGTTGATGGCGAAGACGCTGCGCGACGACCCGGCGGACGCCGAGGTCCTCAGCCACAAGCTTCTCGTGCGCGCCGGCTACGTCCGCCGCACCGCCGCCGGTATCTGGAGCTGGCTGCCCCTCGGCAAGAAGGTCCTCGCCAACGTCGAGCGCATCGTCCGGGAGGAGATGGACGCCATCGGCGCCCAGGAAGTGCTGCTCCCCGCGCTGCTGCCGCGCGAGCCGTACGAGGCGACCGGCCGCTGGGACGAGTACGGCCAGGAGCTGTTCCGCCTGAACGACCGCAAGGGCGGCGACTACCTGCTCGGCCCGACCCACGAGGAGATCTTCACCCTGCTGGTGAAGGACCAGGCGTCCTCCTACAAGGACCTGCCGGTCATCCTGTACCAGATCCAGACGAAGTTCCGCGACGAGGCCCGCCCCCGGGCCGGCATCCTGCGCGGCCGCGAGTTCCTGATGAAGGACTCGTACTCCTTCGATCTGGAGGACGAGGGCCTGGCGAAGTCCTATGCCCTGCACCGCGAGGCCTACCAGCGTGTGTTCGAGCGCCTCGGCCTCGACTACCGCATCTGCGCCGCGACCGCGGGCGCGATGGGCGGCTCGAAGTCGGAGGAGTTCCTGGCGCCCGCCGAGGCCGGCGAGGACACCTTCGCCGACTGCCCGAACTGCGACTTCGCCGCGAACACCGAGGCGATCACCTACACGCTGAAGCCGGCGGACGGTTCCGCCGTGCCCGCCGCCGAGGAGATCCCCACCCCGGACACCCCGACGATCGAGACCCTCGCCGCCTCGCTCGGTGTCCCCGCCTCCGCCACCCTGAAGAACCTCCTGGTGAAGGTCGACGGCGAGATCGTCGCCGTCGGTGTCCCCGGTGACCGCGAGGTCGACATGGGCAAGGTCGAGGCCCACTTCGCCCCGGCCACGGTGGAGATGGTCACCGAGGCCGACTTCGCCGAGCGCCGGGACCTGGTCCGCGGCTATGTCGGTCCGCAGGGCCTGGAGAAGGTGACCTACCTCGCCGACCCGCGCGTGGCGCCCGGCACCTCCTGGATCACCGGTGCCAACAAGGACGGCATGCACACGAAGAACGTGGTCGCGGGCCGTGACTTCGAGGTCGACGCGTACGTCGACGTCGTGGTCGTGCAGGAGGGCGACCCCTGCCCGAAGTGCGGCACCGGCCTGAAGCTGGACCGCGCCATCGAGATCGGCCACATCTTCCAGCTCGGCCGCAAGTACGCCGACGCCCTCAAGCTCGACGTGCTCGGCCAGAACGGCAAGCCGGTCCGGGTCACCATGGGCTCCTACGGCATCGGCGTCTCCCGCGCGGTCGCGGCCCTCGCCGAGCAGACCGCCGACGACAAGGGCCTGTGCTGGTCCGCCGAGGTCGCCCCGGCCGACGTCCATGTCGTCGCCGCGGGCAAGGCCCTGCAGACCGAGCTGGCCCTCGACGTCTCGGACAAGCTCTCCGCGGCGGGCCTGCGCGTGCTGGTCGACGACCGGGCCGGGGTGTCGCCGGGTGTGAAGTTCACGGACTCCGAGCTGATCGGCGTACCGAAGATCCTGGTCGCGGGCCGCCGCGCGGGTGAGGGTGTCGTCGAGCTCAAGGACCGCAGGACGGGTGAGCGCGAGGAACTGACCGTCGAAGAGGCGATCGCGCGCCTGACCGCCTGATCACAACGGACCGTCCGGTCCGAGGGCCCGAACGAGGCCGCCACGGTGCTCCTGCCCGCGGCGGCCGTTCGGTCGCGCCCGGTCGCGGCTGTCAGCACGCCTGCGCGGCGACGGCGCGGGTGAGGAGTTCGGCCGGCAGCTTCACCCGCGTTCCGCAGTAGCACAGGAGAACGTTGCCGGGTCCCTCCGGTGCGCCCAGATCGATCGTGAGCAGGGCGCGCAATTCTCGGATCACGTCGAGAAGGTGGGCTCCTCTGGCGACGAGGACACTGACCTCGTCCGGATCCCAGACGACCATGGCCGGCAGATCGGTCGCTACGCGGACGTGGATGCACACAACTGTCTCCCCAGGGATGCACAACGCGCTGCAGTGATCCGCTCCGGGAGGTCAGCGGGTGACTGATGGTACCGGGGCCTGTGTGCACAGATGGGGGTTTTCGGCGGATCAGTGGGCAGCCGTCGACAGCCGCATATGCCGGAACCGTCGGCTCCGTGATGCTGCCGACGCGTCAGCCGATCCGACTGACCTGCAACATCGCCTCGGCGTCCTTGAGCAGCGCCCGCTGGCGCGATTCTGGCAATTGCCGGTAGAGCTTCAGCAGTCTCGCCTCGCGCTCGTCCCGGCTGGGGCCGGGCACGGGGCGGCCTACGGCCTCGAAGAACTCGCGGGGTGTCGTGCGTACACCCCAGCTCCGGAAGACCTCGACCATGGCCCGCAGGCGCTCGGGATCGATGCGTGAGGTGCCGCGCGTGCGGTTCATCCACGCGTTCAGAGTCGGATACGAGATGCCCGCCTGAGACGCCAGGTCCTTCTGGGTCCTGCCCTGGGTCGCGGAGAGGAGCCTGGTGAGCAGGTCGGACAGGTCCTCGCCCTCGTGCGGGAGGTCGTCGCCCGCCGGAGGCTCGGTGGGGGGTGTCGGCTCGGTGGTCACACGTCAGAGGATCCGGCATCGATATCTACATGCGCAAGTAGATTGCAGATTGATGACGCGACGCGGGTGTGCGCCCGGAGCGTCCGGGGGGTTGGCGTGCCGCGGTGCGCCCCTGTGTGCGTCGGCTCCTCGCGGTCCGTGAGCGGCTTGACACTATCTGCATCTACGTGAAGACTGTAGATGACTCCGGAGAGTCGGGGACCGGCGGCCTTCTCGTCGCCGAAGCGCCGGCGAGCGCCCGGCCGGCGCGGCGAGTGCGATCCCCGTCCGAACATCGCGGATCACTCTCTTTTTTACCCAGCAATCTACATCTACATGCATATCGAAGATGTCGAAGGCTCGAAGAAGCCGAAAGAGCCGAAGGAGCCGAAGGAGCCACAAACGCCAAAGGCCAGAGACATCGCAGACACCAATGACACCCATGACGCCAAAGACACCGCAGAAACCGAAGACATCGAGGCCTCCCATCCGCACCGCACGCATGACGTCCGAGGAGCACCGATCTTGTCCGCATCGACCCTGTCCGCACAGACCTCGTCCGCCCAGACCGACATCCGGACCGCGCCGATCGGTCCCGAGCCCGCGTTAGTCGCGCGGGCCCGCCAGGGCGACCGTGAGGCGTTCGCCCTTCTGTACCGCGAGCACTACCGCGTCGTGTACCGCTATCTGGTGTTCCGCACGCGCGACGGACACCTGGCCGAGGACCTGGCACAGGAGGTGTTCGTGCGCGCCCTGCGCGGCATCGGCGGCTTCGCCTGGCAGGGCAGCGCGTTCGCCGCCTGGCTGATCACCATCGCCCGGAACCTCTACCTGGACGAGATCGGCCGCAGCAGCACCCGGCGCGAGACCCTGGTCGCCGAGCCGAGGGACCCGGTACGCCCGGCCCGCGAAGGCGAGTCCCCGCCGCTGCGCGCCCTGGAGGCCGTGGAGGCGTGCGAGGCCGTCCAGCGTGCCCTGCTGACCCTCAGCCCTCCGCAGCGCCACTGCCTTCAACTGCGCTTCCTCGACGAGCTGTCGCCCGAGGAGACGGCTCACGAGATGGGCCGCACCGTCGGTGCCGTCCGCGCCCTCACCCACCGCGCGATGCGGCAACTGCGGTGGACCGTCGGGGCGGTGTCGGCGTGAGTGAGCACCGCTTCACCGCCGCCGTGCTGCACCGGACGTCCGACGGCGGCTGGTCGCGCACCTCGCTCCCGAGGGCCGGCGGCGGCTGCTCCGGCACCCCCGCGCCTACCGATCTGGAGCGCCAGGCCCTCGCCTGGGACATCGACTGCCGGCGTGCCCGGCGCGTGGCGCGGGCCGTCGAGTCCGAGGCGGGCCGGCACCCCGGGCTGCTCGCCGTCGAGGCCGACGGCGACACCGTACGGGTGCTGCTCCGCGTCCCGGACCTGGCCGAGTGGGGCCAGTGGCGTGCGTACTTCGGCATCACCGTGGTCAGCGAACTGGCCCACCCGCACCTCCTGACCGGCGAGGGACGGCGCCACGGCGTGCGGATGTCGGTCCTGGGCCGGGTCGCCGCCGCGCCAGAGGCCGCCGCGCCCGCCTCCGGGGCCGCCATGCCCGCCTCCGGGGCCGCCATGCCCGCCTCCGGGGCCTTCGCGCCCGCGTCCGACGATCGGGCTACCGGGGGAGAGGCTCAGGCGAAACGGTTGTTCAGGCTCGGCCGGACCACCTACGACCTCGTGCTGCCGTATCGCGACGCCCACGGCGACATCTGGTACTTCCAGGGAGCGCAGACCGCCGACGGTATGCCGCTGATGTCGCTGGACGGCCGTCCGGAGCGGTGCTCCCTCGCCAACGTGGCCGCCTACGCGGGTCCGTTGACACCGGTCCGCGGGACCGGGCCGGACCGGGGAACACACCGGTGAGTCCGTCGGCCGCCGACGGCCGGGGACGGGGCTGGGAGCTGAACGCCGCCTGCAGACTCCAGGACGCGGAGCTCTGGTTCGCCGACCGCACCCGCGACCTGGCCGTCGCCGTCTGCCGGGCCTGTCCCGTCCTCCTGCCGTGCCGGGACGCCGTGCTCAAGCGTGAGGAAGGGCTGGCCGAGGGCCGTCGCAGCGGCATCGTCGCCGGTCTCACCGGAGCCCAGCGGTACGCCCTGGAGCACGCCGGGGTCCGGCTGGGCCCGGCGCCTGACACCGGGAGCGCCGAGAGCCCGCAAGGCCGTCCGCGCCGGGAGCCCGCGCCCTGCGGCACCCGGGCGGCCTATCAGCGGCACCTGCGCCGACGCGAACCTGTCGACGACGCGTGCCGCGCCGCCAACGCCCGCGGCGCCGGGTACTACCGCCGCACCGGCTCCACCCGAGGACAACCCGGCGGACCCGCGCCGCCCGCCGCCCGTTCAGGGCAGTCCGGTCACCGCATCGTCCACCGCACCCGGAGCAGCGCATGTCCGCATCCACCCAGGGCTCCCCGCCCGACGGCCCCGGACCCGGCCGGCCGCGCCCCCTCCCGCGTTCCGCGCGGCGCGGCCGTGCGGGTCTTCTCCCACTCCGCCGCCTCCTGCGGCGCCTCGCGGCCCGCGGGCGCGCGGCGGACTCCCCGTCGCGTCTCGCGGACGACCTCGCCGTCTGCCGACAGGAGGTGACGCGCTGGCAGCGGCACGCCGACTCCTACGCGCAGGAGTCCGGCCGCCTCAGCCGCGAGCGGGCCCACCTGTTGGCCTGGCTGGCGGCCCTCCACCCCGCGAGCGCCGTCATCACCCCGGCCGTCAGGGCCGGGCACCACGGCAGTGTCCGGCTGCGGCTGATGGCGGGGGGACGGCAGTTGTCCTGGTCCGTTCGGCCCGACGACCTCGCGCTGTTCGAGCACGTGCCGTTCGCGGAACCCGCCATGGAACACCCTCTGGGCCACGCCGAGTCGCACACCGACGAGCACACCGACGAGCACGCCGAGGGGACCGGCGCGGACCAGGACGCGCACATCCGCCGACACACACATCTGCTGGCGATCGAGGGAAGTCTGCTCGGCGTTCCCACCGGGCGCCGCCCGCCCCGGCCCCGAGTCGGTCCCTGAGGCTCCGGTCGGCAAGCTCGGGAGGCACGCCGGCCGGTCGTGCCGCGCCCTCTGCCGACGGAGAACGGCGGAGGGCGCGGTCAGTCCCGCGCCCGCCGGGCGCCCCCGCCGGTCCACCCGGCCATCGGCGCACACCACCGGACGGCAGGTCCCGGCAGCGGCTTCCTGTAACCGGACCGCGCATTCCGGCTACAGCCAGCCCGCGAACTCCAGCAGCAGATCCGCGTCCTGCGGCCGGCCGACCCGGCGCGCTCGTACCCCGGACTCCACGGCCCGGAACAGGGTCCAGCCGCGCAGCCGCTCCTGGTCCACGTCCAGGGACTCCGCGAGCCGCTTCACCCGCCGCCGGGTGGTCGCCGCGCCGGACGGGGACGCGATCAGGTCCTCCACACGGTCGCGGACCAGCCGCGCGAGGTCGAACGCGCACTCGCCGACCACCGGGTCGGGCCCCACGGCCAGCCACGGCGTCCGGTCCGCGGCGAGCACCTTGGACTGCCGGAACGTGCCGTGCAGCAGCCGGTGTTCGGGCGGTGCCGCCACCAGTTCCTCACGCACCGCCAGCGCCGCGTCGACCAAGGGCACCAGTTCCGCGTCGGCGTCCGCGCTCGCCCGCATGGCGCGGGCCTGCCGGCCGGTGCGCTCGGCGACCGTCTCGAAGAGATGAGCTTCGCCGCCGGCCGGGGGTTCCACCCACAGCCTGCGCAGGGTGCCCGCGGCCTCCAGCAACGCCTTCGCCTCCGGCAGCGACCGCACCGAGACGTCCGGATGCAGCCGCTCCAGCAGCAACTCGCCCTCCGCCGCCGACTCTTCGAGCAGCTGTACGGCACCCCGCCCGGCCCAGTGCGCCAGCGCGGCCCGCTCGCTCTGCGGCCGGGCCCGCGGCGGGGCCAGCTTGAGCACCGCGGGCGTCCCGTCGGCCTGCCGCACGAGGACGACGAGGCTGCTGCGGCCACCCGGCACCTGAACCCGCTCCACGGTCAACTCGCGTAGCGCGACGGCCCGGTGGAGCGCCTCGGGCAGCTTCTCCAGCCAGTCGTCACCGTTCGGCGCGCTCTCACCGAGCGCCCTGACCAGACGCCGCGGCGGTTCGAAAGCCATGCGCGAGTTGTCCTTCCCGTGTCCCCGTGAACCTCAGGCCGTGGGCGACGCCGAGGCCGTCGCCGCCCGCTCGGCGAGCCCAGGGAAGGCTACGCTCCCGCCGCGCCAGCGCACCGCGCGGACCGCCGCCTCCCGCAGAGCCAGCGCGGCGGCGGCCCGGCGCTCGCCGGTGGTGGCCCGCACCAGGTCGGAGTAGACACCGGCCACGCGGTCCTCCAGCTCGGCGGCCAGCCGTACGGCCGACTCCGAGTCGGTCACCGCGAACGGCAAGGCGTATCCGGGGGCCGCCGGGACCGGCTTGCCGCCCAGGTCGCGTACCTCGCGGACCAGCGTGTCGCGCCGGGCGCGATGGGCGTCGTAGGCGGTGCGGGCCTCGGTGCGGCGGCCCTCGCGGATCCGGCCGCCGACCACGCCGTAGCCGTAGACCGCCGCGTGCTCGGCGGCCAGGGCCGCCTGGAGCGCGGTGAGTCCGGCCTGCTTCGTCGACTCGCTCATGCGGGGCCCTCCGTCGGCGCCTGGGTCAGCAGATACGCGTGCGCGGCCCCGGCCGCGGCCACGGACGCCAGCAGCCGGGCGAGCTCGCCGGGCATCGCCAGCAGTTCCTGGGCCCGCCGGTCGGCGAGCGCCCGCTCGGCGGCGGCCAGCTCGGCGAGGGCGTTCCTCTCGGTGCCGGGCGGGGGAGCGGACGCGGAGGGCGGGGGCGTCACCGAGGGTGTCGCGGAGGCCCGCGGGGAGCGTCGTGCGCCTCCGAAGGCCGTCACATGCCGCACGGCCGCCTCGCGCAGGGGTGCGATCCGTTCCGTCAGTGCCGGGTGGGCCGCGAGGGCGGCGTCGTAGCGTGCCACGAGTCCCGCGCTGTCGACGGCGGCACGCGCGCGTGCCCGCTCGGCGAGCGACGGGCTGCCCGCGGTGGCCTCCTCCTGCTCCTCGGGGCCGTCGGTGCATCCGGTCAGCAGCAGGCCACCCGCGGCCGAGGCGAGCAGGGTTCTTCTGCGCGTCCCCGAGGGGATGCGCGGCGGCGGGGGAAACTGCACGGCAGACGTCCTCGGGAGTCGTACGAACGGATGGACGGGTGACGGCCCGCCGGTGATCACGGTACCCGCGCACCCGCGTGAGTCGTGTCACCGGCTCGACGGCCCTCGGGGCGACTCCCCGAGGAGCCGCGGGGCACCGCGCGTGCCGCCCCGGGGCCGGTGACGGAGCCCGGCCGCCCGGGGCCCCGGGCCCGGCGCCCGCACCGGGCGCCGGGGGGCGTACGTGGACGGCAACACACCCCGGGACCCGATACCCTTTGATCAGACACGCGCCCCATCCCACAACAGCACACGCGGCCGAGGAGTCACCCGGATGAGCACCACCCAGAGCGAGAGGCTGCGAGAACTTCTGGAGCCGCTCGTCACCTCCCAGGGACTTGATCTCGAAGAGATCGCCGTGGACTCGGTCGGACGCAAGCGTGTGCTCCGTGTGGTCGTCGACTCCGACGAAGGTGCCGACCTGGACGCGATCGCCGATGTGAGCCGTGCGCTCTCGGCGAAGCTCGACGAGACCAACGCGATGGGCGACGCGGCCTACGACCTGGAGGTCGGCACCCCCGGCGCGGAGCGCGCGCTCACCGAGCACCGGCACTACGTGCGCGCCGTCGACCGGCTCGTGAAGTTCCAGCTCACCGAGGGCGGCGAGCTGATCGCCCGCATTCTCATCGTGGACGAGGACGGTCTGGACGTCGAGGTCCCCGGGGTGAAGGGCCGCAAGGCCACCAGCCGCCGGCTCGGTTTCCCGGAGATCGCCAAGGCGCGCGTGCAGGTCGAGTTCAACCGCAAGGACAAGAAGGACATGAAGGAAGAGGAGGAGGCGTAGCCGTGGACATCGACATGAGCGCCCTGCGGGGCTTGGTCAGGGAGAAGGAGATCTCGTTCTCCCTGCTGGTCGAGGCGATCGAATCGGCCCTCCTCATCGCCTACCACCGCACCGAGGGAAGCCGCCGACACGCGCGCGTGGAGCTCAACCGGGAGACCGGGCATGTGACCGTGTGGGCGAAGGAGGATCCGGAGGATCTCGAAGAGGGCCAGCAGCCCCGCGAGTTCGACGACACCCCGTCCGGCTTCGGCCGGATCGCCGCGACCACCGCCAAGCAGGTGATCCTGCAGCGGCTGCGCGACGCCGAGGACGACGCCACGCTCGGCGAGTACGCCGGCCGTGAGGGCGACATCGTCACCGGAGTGGTCCAGCAGGGCCGCGACCCGAAGAACGTGCTCGTCGACATCGGCAAGCTGGAGGCGATCCTCCCGGTGCAGGAGCAGGTGCCGGGCGAGACCTACCCGCACGGCATGCGGCTGCGCAGTTACGTCGTCCGGGTGGCGAAGGGCGTGCGCGGTCCGTCCGTCACCCTCTCGCGCACGCACCCCAATCTGGTGAAGAAGCTCTTCGCCCTGGAGGTGCCGGAGATCGCGGACGGCTCGGTGGAGATCTCCGCCATCGCCCGCGAGGCCGGCCACCGCACCAAGATCGCCGTACGGTCCACCCGTTCGGGCCTGAACGCCAAGGGTGCCTGCATCGGCCCCATGGGCGGCCGGGTGCGCAATGTGATGGGTGAGCTGAACGGCGAGAAGATCGACATCGTCGACTGGTCGGACGACCCCGCGGAGATGGTGGCCAACGCCCTGTCCCCGGCCCGGGTCTCCAAGGTCGAGGTCGTGGACCTGGCGGCCCGGTCGGCGCGGGTGACCGTGCCGGACTACCAGCTGTCGCTGGCGATCGGCAAGGAAGGGCAGAACGCCCGGCTCGCTGCCCGGCTCACCGGCTGGCGGATCGACATCCGCCCCGACACCGAGCAGCCCGGGGAATAGTTCCCAGCCGCTCGCCGCTGAGATCACGACAACAGCCGTTCGATTCTTGCCCCAAAAGGGTGAGGTCGGCACGGGGAGGTAGACTTAACTGTGTCTGGCCGGACGCACGCCCGAGCATGCCCTGAACGCACCTGTGTGGGGTGTCGGGAGCGAGCGGCCAAGACCGGTCTGCTGCGCATCGTGGCGATCAAGGGCGAATGTGTCCCTGATTCACGCGGTACGCTGCCCGGCCGGGGTGCTTATGTGCACCCCGCCCTCGTCTGTCTCGACCAGGCGGTCCGCCGCCGGGCGTTCACGCGGGCACTGCGCGCCCCGGGAGCGCTCGACACAAAGGCGTTGCGCCGATACGTGGAGCAGACGATCGTTGCCGAGCAGGCAACACCGTAAGACGTGCCGTACGGAACCCGCCGTGCGGCCTGGTACCTCGCGAGTCGAAAGCAGGTCGAGATTGCGATGAGCACTCGATGAGTACGCGATGAGTACGCCCATGAACTAGCGACGGTCCGGCCGCAACCCGGACCTCAAAGGAGCGAAGTGGCTAAGGTCCGGGTCTACGAACTCGCCAAGGAGTTCGGTGTGGAGAGCAAGGTCGTCATGGCCAAGCTCCAGGAACTCGGTGAATTCGTCCGATCGGCGTCCTCGACGATCGAGGCGCCCGTTGTGCGCAAACTGACTGACGCCTTCCAGGGCGGCGGCAAGTCCGCCGCGCCCAGGAAGTCCGCCCCCAAGCCCGCCGCACCCTCTCCGGTGCAGGCGGCCCGTCCGGCTGGTCCGAGGCCGGCGGCCCCCAAGCCCGCTGCGGCCCCGCCCGCGGCTCCGGCTGCCCCCGCGGCACCCGCAGCGGCACCCGCGGCTCCCGCCGCACAGGCGCCGGCCTCCGGTCCGCGCCCGACGCCGGGCCCGAAGCCCGCGCCGCGTCCCGCCCCGGCGGCTCCGGAGTTCACCGCTCCGCCGGCCGCTCCGGCCGTCCCAGCCGCCCCGGCTCCGGCCGCCGCCCAGGCTCCGCGTCCCGCGGCAGCCCGTCCGGGTGGTCCGAAGCCCGGTGCCCGTCCCTCCGGCCCCGGTCAGGGCCAGGCGGCCCGTCCGGGCCAGGGTGGTCCGCGCGCCGGTGGCCAGGCTCCGCGTCCGGGCGGTGCCCGTCCGGCCGGTCCGCGTCCGGGCAACAACCCCTTCACCTCCGGCGGCAACGCCGGCATGGCGCGCCCCCAGGCGCCCCGTCCGCAGGGCGCTCCGCGTCCCGGCGGCCAGGGTGCTCCCGGTGGCGGCGGCGGTCCTCGTCCGCAGGCGCCCGGCGCCCAGGGCGGCGGTCCTCGTCCCCAGGCTCCCGGTGGCGCGCGTCCGACTCCGGGCTCGATGCCGCGTCCGCAGGGCGGTCCCCGTCCCGGCGGTGGCCCCGGCGGCCCGCGTCCGAACCCCGGCATGATGCCGCAGCGTCCCGCTGCCGGCCCGCGTCCCGGCCCCGGCGGCGGTCGTGGTCCGGGCACCGGCGGGGCCGGTCGTCCCGGCGGTGCCGGTCGTCCCGGCGGCGGCGGCGGCTTCGCCGGCCGTCCCGGTGGCGGCGGTGGCGCCCGTCCGGGTGGCGGCGGCGGTTTCGCCGGTCGTCCCGGTGGTCCCGGTGGCGGCGGCGGCTTCGGCGGCGGTCCCGGTGGCGGTGGCGGCGCTGGCCGTCCCGGCTTCGGCGGTCGTCCCGGCGGTCCCGGTGGCCGTGGTGGCACGCAGGGTGCCTTCGGCCGTCCCGGTGGTCCCGCGCGTCGTGGCCGCAAGTCGAAGCGGCAGAGGCGCCAGGAGTACGAGGCCATGCAGGCCCCGTCGGTCGGCGGCGTGATGCTGCCTCGCGGCAACGGCGAGAGCATTCGCCTGTCGCGCGGTGCGTCGCTCACCGACTTCGCGGAGAAGATCAACGCCAACCCGGCGTCCCTCGTCGCGGTCATGATGAACCTCGGCGAGATGGTCACCGCGACCCAGTCCGTCTCCGACGAGACCCTCCAGCTCCTCGCGGGCGAGATGAACTACACGGTTCAGATCGTCAGCCCGGAGGAGGAGGACCGCGAGCTGCTCGAGTCCTTCGACATCGAGTTCGGCGAGGACGAGGGCGACGAGGACGACCTGGTCGTGCGTCCGCCGGTCGTGACCGTCATGGGTCACGTCGACCACGGTAAGACCCGCCTGCTCGACGCCATCCGCAAGACGAACGTCATCGCGGGCGAGGCCGGTGGCATCACCCAGCACATCGGTGCCTACCAGGTCTCCACCGAGGTCAACGAAGAAGAGCGCAAGATCACCTTCATCGACACCCCGGGTCACGAGGCGTTCACCGCCATGCGTGCCCGTGGTGCGAAGTCGACCGACATCGCGATCCTGGTCGTCGCGGCCAACGACGGCGTCATGCCGCAGACGGTCGAGGCGCTCAACCACGCCAAGGCGGCCGACGTCCCGATCGTCGTCGCGGTCAACAAGATCGACGTCGAGGGCGCCGACCCGACCAAGGTGCGCGGTCAGCTGACCGAGTACGGCCTGGTGGCCGAGGAGTACGGCGGCGACACGATGTTCGTCGACATCTCCGCCAAGCAGGGTCTGCACATCGACTCGCTGCTGGAGGCCGTGGTCCTCACGGCCGACGCCTCGCTCGACCTGCGGGCCAACCCGAACCAGGACGCGCAGGGCATCTCGATCGAGTCCCGTCTCGACCGCGGCCGCGGTGCCGTGGCGACGGTCCTCGTCCAGCGAGGCACGCTGCGGGTCGGCGACACGATGGTCGTGGGCGACGCCTACGGTCGCGTGCGCGCCATGCTCGACGACAACGGCAACAACGTCGCCGAGGCCGGCCCGTCGACGCCGGTCCAGGTCCTGGGCCTGACCAACGTCCCGGGTGCGGGCGACAACTTCCTGGTGGTCGACGAGGACCGTACGGCCCGTCAGATCGCCGAGAAGCGCGCCGCCCGTGAGCGCAACGCCGCGTTCGCCAAGCGCACGCGCCGCGTGTCGCTGGAGGACCTGGACAAGGTGCTCAAGGCCGGCGAGGTCCAGCAGCTGAACCTGATCATCAAGGGTGACGCTTCTGGCTCCGTCGAGGCCCTGGAGTCCTCCCTGCTCCAGCTGGACGTCGGCGAAGAGGTCGACATCCGCGTCCTGCACCGCGGTGTCGGTGCGGTCACGGAGTCCGACATCGACCTGGCGATGGGCTCCGACGCCATCGTGATCGGCTTCAACGTCCGCGCGGCCGGCCGCGCGGCGCAGATGGCCGAGCGCGAGGGTGTGGACGTCCGGTACTACTCGGTCATCTACCAGGCGATCGAGGAGATCGAGGCGGCCCTCAAGGGCATGCTCAAGCCGGAGTACGAGGAGGTCGAGCTCGGTACGGCGGAGATCCGCGAGGTCTTCAAGTCGTCCAAGCTGGGCAACATCGCCGGTGTGCTCATCCGGTCGGGCGAGGTCAAGCGCAACACCAAGGCGCGCCTCATCCGCGACGGCAAGGTGGTCGCGGAGAGCCTCAACATCGAGGGCCTGCGTCGCTTCAAGGACGACGTCACCGAGATCCGCGAAGGCTACGAGGGTGGTATCAACCTCGGAAACTTCAACGACATCAAGGTCGACGACGTCATCGCGACGTACGAGATGCGCGAGAAGCCGCGCGTGTGACCTGACACGCGACCGGGGCCGGTCGGCGGAGAGTATTTCCGTCGATCGGCCCCGGCCGTTGCGTGTACGGTTCCCGTATCGGCGCCGCGCTGAGGCGCCCGTACCCCGAACCGGCGGGACATCCGGACACACACATGTATGTGGGGACTCTGTCCTTCGATCTGCTCCTCGGCGACGTCCACTCGCTCAAGGAGAAGCGCTCCCTGGTCCGTCCGATCGTCGCCGAGCTCCAGCGCAAGTACGCGGTGAGCGCGGCCGAGACCGACCACCAGGACCTCCACCGCAGGGCCGAGATCGGGCTCGCGTACGTCTCGGGCGACGCGGGACATCTCGGAGACGTGCTGGACCGCTGCGAGCGGCTGGTGGCCGCACGGCCCGAGGTGGAACTGCTCTCGGTTCGACGCAGACTCCACAGCGACGAAGACTGAAGCAAGAAGCAAGACACTTAAGGAGACGGACCAGTGGCCGACAACGCGCGGGCTAAGAGGCTGGCGGACCTCATCCGAGAGGTGGTGGCCCAGAAGCTCCAGCGCGGGATCAAGGACCCGCGGCTCGGCTCGCACGTCACCATCACGGACACCCGGGTCACCGGGGATCTGCGGGAGGCGACCGTCTTCTACACCGTGTACGGGGACGAGGAGGAGCGCAAGGCCGCCGCGGCCGGGCTGGAGAGCGCCAAGGGCATCCTGCGCTCCGAGGTCGGACGCGCGGCCGGGGTGAAGTTCACCCCGACCCTGGCCTTCGTCGCCGACGCCCTGCCGGACACCGCGCGCACCATCGAGGACCTCCTCGACAAGGCGCGCCAGTCCGACGCCAAGGTGCGCGAGGCCTCCGCGGGCGCCGCGTACGCCGGTGAGGCCGACCCGTACAAGAAGCCGGAATCCGACGACGAGGCGGACATCGCGACCGACGAGACGGACGACGCCGCCGAATGAGCCAGAAGCCCAGCACGCCCGACGGCCTTGTCATCGTCGACAAGCCGTCGGGCTTCACTTCGCACGACGTCGTGGCCAAGATGCGCGGCATCGCCCGCACCCGACGTGTCGGCCACGCCGGCACGCTCGACCCCATGGCGACCGGCGTGCTCGTCCTCGGCGTGGAGCGGGCGACCAAGCTCCTCGGGCATCTCGCCCTCACCGAGAAGGAATATCTCGGCACGATCCGGCTCGGCCAGACGACCGTCACCGACGACGCCGAGGGCGAGGTCACCGCGTCCGTCGACGCCTCCGAGGTCACCCGCGAGGCCATCGACGCCGGGATCGCCAAGCTGTCCGGCGACATCATGCAGGTGCCGTCCAAGGTCAGCGCCATCAAGATCGACGGCGTGCGCTCCTACAAGCGGGCGCGCGACGGCGAGGACTTCGAGATCCCGGCCCGCCCGGTCACCGTCTCGTCCTTCGCCGTGTACGACGTGCGCGACGCGGTCGCGGAGGACGGTACGGCCGTGCGCGACCTGGTCGTGTCGGTGGTCTGCTCCTCCGGCACCTACATCCGCGCCCTCGCCCGCGACCTGGGCGCCGACCTCGGTGTCGGCGGCCACCTCACCGCTCTGCGCCGCACCCGGGTGGGCCCGTACAAGCTGGACGCGGCCAGGACGCTCGACCAGCTCCAACAGGACCTCACGGTCATGCCGGTCGCCGAGGCCGCCGCTGCCGCGTTCCCGCGCTGGGACATCGACGCCAAGCGGGCCCGGCTGCTGCTGAACGGCGTACGCCTGGAGATGCCGGACGTGTACACGGGCTCCGGTCCCGTGGCCGTGTTCGACCCCGAAGGGCACTTCCTGGTGCTCGTCGAGGAGCACAAGGGCAAGGCCAAGAGCCTGGCCGTCTTCGGCTGACCTCCACATCGCCTCGGCCCGGACCCGGGCAGGGCGTCGGCCGAGCGTGCCCGGGCCGACGCCCGTGGAGCGGCGATCACGGGGCATCCTGTCGCCGCTCCACGGTCCCCCCTCGGTTCCCCCGCCCCTAGGTCTATCCAGTCCTCCCCGTCGATTCACCCGTCCGGGCAGGCGCTCGGAGTGAACCGGGGGAGCGCAGGGGGGCGCGTTCACCGCGCGATCTGTCCGCCTGATCACCGCGCCCCTACCGTCGAGGACAGGGCACGCGCGCGAGGCGGGGAGGTTCGGCCATGGCGGCAGGGGGCCGGCGGGCCGACACCACGCCGGACGGGACGCCTCGGGGCGTGGCGCGGGGTGAGTCGGACACGACGCCTTGTGAGCCGTACGGCGGTGACGGGCAGGCGCCGCCGCCTCCCGGAACCGCCCGTGACGACGTTCTCGTCCAGGTGCACGACCTCGCCGGACGGCCGCGCGGCCTCGGCTTCCTCGCCGACCACCACGGCACCCTGATCACCAGTCACGAGGCCGTCGACGGCCTGCGCCGCCTCGTCCTGCGCGCGGCCGGGGGCCGCTCCTGTGTGGTCGCCGCCGAGGCCGTCACGCCGCTGCCCGCGCTGGACCTGGCCCTCGTCCGCACCCAGGGGCTCGGCGTGGACCCGCTTCCCGTGACCGCGCGGGACCGTGTCGACGCCGGGACGTACGTACGGCTCGCCGCGGGCTGCTGGCGCGAGGCCCGGGTACTGGGTGCGACCCGTGCGACGTACACGGCCACGGACCGCTTCCACGCCCTGGGCGACGCCCTGGAGCTCGCGATCGGCACCGCGGGCCGGGACGCGCTGCGGCTCGGCGGGGGAGCGGCCGGCGGGCCTGTGCTGGACGCCGCGACCGGCACGGTGATCGGCGTACTGGGCACGGCCCTGCGGCGCGAGGGCCGGGACGCGGGCTTCGCGGTCGCGCTGCGTCCTGCCCCGGACGGTCCGCTCGCCGACGTCCTCGCCCGCAACGCGGCCACCGTGCCCGCCTACGGCACCGACCTCAACCTCGCGGGCGTCCTCGAACTCACCGCCACCTCCGTCGGCTCCGACGGTCCGCCCGCCGCGCTCGCGGGCCACGCGGGCGGCCCCGGCGACACCGACACGACCGAACCCGTCGAACGGGCCGCCACGGCGGCGGAGTTCGCCGCGTTCGCCCACGGCCCCGCCGTCGTCCTCGGCCTCGTCGGGGCACCCGGCAGCGGCCGGACGACGGAACTGGCGGCCCTCGCCGCCCGTCGGCACCGGGGCCCCGAACCGGCCCCCACCCTGTGGCTGCGGGGCGCCGACCTGCGCGACACGGACACCTCGGTGGCTGACGCCGTGCGCCGCACCCTGACCCGGGCCGTCCGCATCCTGCACGCCTCCGCCACCGGCCTCACCGCCGGCCTCGACGACACCACCCCCGAACACCTGGCCCGCGCCGCCCGATCGGCCGGCCGGCCCCTGCTGCTCCTCCTGGACGGTCCCGAGGAGATGCCGCCCGTCCTGGCCCACTGGCTGCCCGCCTGGACCGAGGGCACCGCCGAGTGGCTGCGGGAGACCGGCGCACGGCTGGTCGTGGCGTGCCGGGCGGAGTACTGGGAGAGCGCGGGGGCGGAGTTTCCGCCGGAGCTGTTGCATGGTGCCGGTGCCGGTGCCGGTGCCGGTGCCGGTGCCGGTGGGGGTGGGTGTGCGAGTGCGGGTGCCGGTGGGGGTGGGTGTGCGAGTGCGGGTGCCGGTGGGGGTGGGTGTGCGAGTGCGGGTGCCGGTGGGGGTGCGGGTGTGGGTGGGGGCGCGGATGCCGGGGGGCCGTCCGGTGACGCTGGCTCTGGGTCGCCGTCCGCCGGCCCGGCTGGGAGTTTTGCTGCGGGCGCCGGGGGGTCGGAAATGGGCACTGGGAGTCTTGCTGCGGGGGAGGGAGGGTCTGAAGCGGGCGTCGGGAGCTTTGCCGCTGGCGCCAGGGGGTCCGAAGCGGGTGCCGGAAGGCCCGCTGCCGAAACTGGCAGGCCGCGCGCTGCCGAAACTGGCAGGCCGCGCGCCGCCGATACTGGCGGGCCGCCCGCTGCTGACACTGGCGGGCCGCTCGCCGCCGATACCGGCAGGACGCCCGCCGACGCCGACGCGCCGGCCCCCGCCCCCGACGAGCCCTCGCTCCCGCCCTGCCTCCGTCTCGGCGACCTGACCGCCGACGAGGCCCGTCGGGCCCGAGCGCGCTACGGCATCCCCGAAGGAGCCCTCGCCGAGGCCGACGCCCGGCACCCGCTCACCCTGCGCCTGCTGTCCGAGGTGCGGGCCGCGCTGCCCGACGCCCCGACCCCGAGAGTCGACCGGGACGACGTCCTCGCCGCCTGGCTCGACCTGATGTGCCTGCGCGTCGCCGTCCGGCTCGCCGCCGAGAACGGACTGCGCGGCACGGCCGTACGGCGTCTCGCGGCCCGTGTGGCCGGCCAGGTGCACGAGGCGGCCCGGCGCAGCCTCGGCCCCGGACAGGGCGAACTGGACCGCGCGTCCTTCGAGGCGGTCTTCCCTTGGGGCCCCGCCCCCGCCCGGCTCGGCGGCGGCACCGGCTGGGCCTCCGCCGTGCTCACCGAGGGACTGCTCGTGCCGGCGGGCGGCGGCTACCGCTTCGCCCACGAGGAACTCGCGGACTGGATCCAGGGCACCCACCTCGACCTCGACGAGGCCCTGCGCGCCCTGGTGCACCGCCGCCGCAGCCCGCACACCGCCCACCCCGTCCCGGTCCCGCACCACCGCGTCGGACCCGTCGTCCAGGCCCTGCTGTTCCTCGCCCGCCAGCACGGAACGGGCCGGCTCGCCGCGACACTCGACGAGTTGGCCCACGCCCTGGACGCGGACCCGGACTCCTGGTGGCCCGCCCGGCTGTTCACCGAGGTCCTGCTCCGGGTGCCGGACGCCACGCCGTACACGCCGGTGCTGCGGCTGCTCGCCGACACCGTCGTGGACTGGCGACGTCAAGGACGGCCCGTGTCACGGGAGTTCGGCCCCGGCTTCTGGACCGCGCTGCGGCTGGCCGACACCGACCGCCTCGACCTGCTGCGCCGCCTGGTCCTCGCGGACCCCGCCCCGGCCGAGCACGACAGCGGCACCGGCGACCGGTACCTGGACGCGACCGCACGGCTGCTCGCCGCCGACGCCACCGCCGTACAGCCGCAGCTGATCCGGTGGTTCGACGACGAACGGCCGCTGCCCGCGACCCCGCACGCCACCGTCGCGCGGGCCGCGCAGGCGCTGCTGCACACGCACCGGCACCGGGCGCTGGACGACCTCACCGAGGTGCTCGTCGACGCCGCGCACCGACGCGGTGACGAACTGCTGGCCGTACTGGCGGAGGACGAGCCGTCGGCGGTGTGCCGGGCCGTCGACCGATGGGCGCACGACGAACGCCCCGCACGGCGGGTCGCGGCCGTCACCTACGGCCTCGCCGCCGCCCCGCACGTCCGTACCGACGCCGACCGCGCCCTGCTGCGCTACGCCGCCCTCGCCCTGCTCACCCGTCCCGCCGACAGCACCCTGCACGGCGGCGCGCTCGGCCTGCTCGTCCGCGACCCCCGCACCCGCGCCCAGCATCTCCCGCAGGCCCTCGGCCACTTCGCCGCGGGCGACCCCCACCTGCCGCCAAGCGCGCTCCTCGCCGCGCTGAACACCCACCCGGAGGTGGTGCTCGCGGCGTTCCGGGCCCGCCTGGGGGCCGAAGACGAGGGCCCCTACGCCGTCCCGCCCGCTGCCGAACGCGAGCTCTCCCACGCCGCCCGCCCCGTCCCACGCCATCCGCCCGCCGATGTCGGAGAATCCCTTCGCGCCCTCGCCGACGTCACCACCCCCGGCCCCGCCCGCCGGGTGGCCGCGCTGGTGCGGGACGTCGTGGAGCGGCGGCCCGAGACCGCCGGCCACTTCGCCGCGTACGCGGACCGGCGGCTCGACCAGGGCCCCGAGGCGCGCCCGGTGCTGCTGCCGCTGCTCACCGGGCTCCTGGACAACGGCCCCGAGCCGGTGCGGGCCGCCCTCGCCGGGGTGATCGCGACGCCCGGGAACCCCGCCTCCCGCCCGCTGCGCGCCGAGCTGTGCGAGTACCTGCTGGCCCGTGAGCGCGACCCGGCCGTGCTGGACGCCCTGCTGCGCGCCGCGGCCCCGCACGGTGGCGACGGCCTGCGCGACCTCGTCCACCGCCTCGGCCTGCTGTTCGTGCGCACCCCCGAGGGCGCCACCCGCTACGACCGCGCCCTGGTCGACCTGGGCCGCCATCTGCCCGGCTTCGCCACGCAGGTCACCGGCTGGCTGACCGACGCTCCCCAGGACTGGTCGGGCGTGGTCGGGCCCGCCACCAGACGCATGATCGAGAACCTCGCGGGCGCCGTCGTACCCGCATGATCACCTTTCGTCACGTGCGAACCGTCACAGGATCGATGCCGATGCCTGCCGAGGCGACCCGGCATGGCACCCTTAGACCTGCATAAGAAGCATCCGTAAGAGTCAGACACGGGTTCGAGGAGCGGTCACAGTGCAGCGCTGGCGTGGCTTGGAGGACATCCCCCAGGACTGGGGGCGCAGCGTCGTCACCATCGGCTCCTACGACGGAGTCCACCGCGGGCATCAACTCATCATCAAGCATGCCGTGGACCGGGCCCGCGAACTGGGCTCGCCCACGGTGGTCGTCACCTTCGACCCGCACCCCAGCGAGGTCGTCCGTCCCGGCAGCCATCCGCCGCTGCTCGCCCCGCACCACCGCCGCGCCGAACTCATCGCGGAACTGGGCGTGGACGCGGTGCTGATCCTGCCGTTCACGGCCGAGTTCTCGAAGTTGTCGCCCGCCGACTTCGTCGCCAAGGTGCTGGTCGACAAGCTGCACGCGAAGGCCGTCGTCGAAGGCCCCAACTTCCGCTTCGGGCACAAGGCCGCCGGTGACGTGGCCTTCCTGGCCGAGCAGGGCCGGACGTTCGACTTCGAGGTCGAGATCGTCGACCTGTACGTCAGCGGCAGCGCGGGCGGCGGCGAGGCCTTCTCCTCGTCCCTGACCCGGCGTCTGGTCGCCGAGGGCGACGTCGAGGGCGCGGGCGAGATCCTGGGCCGCCCGCACCGCGTGGAGGGTGTCGTCGTGCGCGGCGCGCAGCGCGGCCGCGAACTGGGCTTCCCGACGGCCAACGTCGAGACGCTCCCGCACACCGCCATCCCGGCCGACGGCGTCTACGCGGGCTGGCTGCACGTCGAGGGCGAGGCCATGCCGGCCGCGATCTCCGTCGGCACCAACCCGCAGTTCGACGGCACCGAGCGCACGGTCGAGGCGTACGCCATCGACCGCGTCGGGCTCGACCTGTACGGCCTGCACGTCGCCGTCGACTTCCTGTCCTTCGTGCGCGGCCAGGCCAAGTTCGACTCCCTGGAGGGCCTGCTGGAGCAGATGGCGGCCGATGTGAAGAAGTGCAGGGAGCTGATCGCCGCCGCGGAGTGACATCCGCTCCCCACACGCCGAAGGGCGGCCGGTGCCTCGCGGGGCACCGGCCGCCCTTCGGCTTTCCGGCCTACTGCTGCGGCTGGGGCGGGTACGGCTGCCCCGGCTGCTGCGGCGGATACTGCTCCCCCTGCGGGCCTGCCTGCGGTGGGTAGGGCTGTTGCTGCTGCCCCGCCTGCGGCGGGTAGGGCTGGCCCGGCTGCGGCTGCGGCTGCTGTTGCTGTTGCGGGTACGGCTGGGCGTACGGCTGTCCGGGCTGGGGCGCCTGGGGAGCCTGAGGTGCCTGAGGTGCTTGCGGCTGATGCGGCTGCTGCGGGGCGTAGGGCTGGCCCGGCTGGGGTGCCTGCGCCTGCTGCGGGTACGCGCCGCCCGCCGCGGGCTGCTGGGGTACCTGCTGCGGGTACGGCTGCTGTCCGGGCAGGGGCCCGCCCGGCATCGGCGGGGCGGCGACCGGCGGCGGGTTGCCGTCGTTGGTCCACAGCCCGTGCGCCTGCTGGTGCCGGGTGAAGTCCTCGGCGACCATCGCCGCGAGGTTGAAGTACGCCTCCCGCACCTTCGGCCGCATCATGTCGAGGTCGACCTCCGCACCGGCCGCCAGGTGCTCGTCGAACGGCACCACGACGACACCGCGGCAGCGGGTCTCGAAGTGCGCCACGATGTCGTCGACCTTGATCATCTTGCCGGTCTCGCGGACTCCGGAGATGACCGTGATGGAACGCGACACCAGGTCGGCGTACCCGTGCGCGGACAGCCAGTCCAGCGTGGTGCTGGCGCTGGAGGCACCGTCCACGGAGGGCGTCGAGATGATGATGAGCTGGTCGGCGAGGTCCAGCACCCCGCGCATGGCGCTGTAGAGCAGACCGGTGCCCGAGTCCGTGAGGATGATCGGGTACTGCTTGCCCAGCACGTCGATCGCGCGCCGGTAGTCCTCGTCGTTGAACGTCGTGGACACGGCCGGATCGACGTCGTTGGCGATGATCTCCAGGCCGGACGACGCCTGGGAGGTGAACCGCCGGATGTCCATGTACGAGTTGAGGTACGGGATCGCCTGCACCAGGTCGCGGATCGTCGCCCCGGTCTCCCGCCGCACGCGGCGCCCGAGCGTACCGGCGTCCGGGTTGGCGTCGATCGCCAGGATCTTGTCCTGACGCTCGCTGGCGAGCGTGGAGCCGAGCGCGGTGGTGGTCGTCGTCTTGCCGACACCGCCCTTGAGGCTGATGACCGCGATCCGGTAGCAGGACAGCACCGGGGTGCGGATCAGGTGCAACTTGCGCTGCCGCTCGGCCTCTTCCTTCTTCCCGCCGATCTTGAACCGGGAGGGCGCGGAGGCCGGGCGGCCGCTCTTCGCCTTCTGCCGCTTGTTGTTGAGCAGCCGGTCCGAGGACAGCTCCACGGCGGCGGTGTAACCGAGCGGCGCGGCACCGGGGTTGGTGGGCTGCCGCTGGTCGTGCTGGATGGGCTGCGGCCAGGCGGCACCGGCGCGGGGGTCGGCGGGGGCCTGGGGGTGCGGCGGCTGGGCGGGGTGCGGCTGGGGCTGTTCCTGCGGCTGTTGGGGCTGTTGGGGCTGCGGCTGTTCCTGGGGGGTGTAGGCCTGGGCCTGCTGGGGGATCGGGGCCTGGGGCGCCTGCGGAGCGGGGGGCTGCTGAGGCGTGTCCGCCGGGGCGGGGGCCTGGGCCTGCGCCGGGGCCTGCGGGAAGCCGTACCCGCCGGGCTGGGCGGCGTGGTCGGGCACCGGCGCACCGGGCGGGGGGAAGCCGTAGCCGGCCTGGGGACCGGTGGGGGAGGAGGGGGCCGGCTGCGGGGGTGCCTGCGGGGCGGGCTGCTGGGCCGCGGGCACGGGGATGCCGGGCTGCGGGAAGCCGTAACCGCCCTGGGCGCCGGCCGCGGGCGGCTGCGGGAAGCCGTAGCCGGGCTGGGGTGCGGCGGGCGGCTGGTTCCATCCGGCGGGCGCGGCCTGCGGCGCCTGCGGCTGGAACGGCGGCTGCTGGGCGGGCACGCCAGGCTGGTCCTGCGCGGCGGCGGGGCGCGGCGGCGCGGGCTGCGGAGGTACGGCGGGCTGGGCCTGGGGCTGGGCGTGGGGCTGGACCTGCGGTTGGGCGGGCCACTGCGCGGCCGGCGCGGGGGCGGCGGGCTGGTACGGCGGAGGCGGCGCGGGAGCCCACTCGGGCGGCGAGATGCCGGGGACGCCTGCGGGGATGCTCGGGGCGGCCTGCTGAGGCGTGGCGTCCTGCGGCGCGCTGTCCTGGGGGGCGTCCTGCGGGGTGGCGTCCTGGGGGACCGCGTCCGACGGCTCGGGCTCGGTGGGTGCCGCGTCCGCGGGGACGGCGTCGATGGGCTCGCTGTCCTCGGAGCCCAGGGCGTCTTCGGCGTCCTCGACGCGGTGGTCCAGGGGCGCGGCGTCCGCGGGTTCGGCGTACGGCGGGGTGTCCTGCGGCTCGTCCTCGGCCCCGGCGGGGGCGGGCGGCGTCTCCGAGACCGCCTCGGCGGCGAAGACAGGCTCGTCGACCGGAGCGTCGCCGTCGCCGTCGCCGTCGGTGTCCGTGGCAGTGTCGGTGACGGCCTCGGTCTCGGGGTCGGTCTCAGCCTCGGGTCCGGGCCCGGAGTCGGCGAGTTCGGTGTCGTCTCCCTCGCTCTCCTTGACGTCCGTGTCCTGATCGCCGTAGGAGAGACGGTTGTTCAAGAGGTCGCCACCCGAAGGGGCGTCGCTGGCAGGACCGTCGCTCGCAGGGCTGTCGTCGGAAACGCTGTCGTCGGAGGCACCGGCGTTCGAAAGACCGGCGTCCGAAAGGCCGGCGTCCGAAGGACCGACGTTCTCCTCGCGCTCCGGCGACGCCTCGTCCGTCACCTCCCGAGACGGCTCCGCCTCGCCGACCTCTGCGGCGTCGGGCTCGGCCTCGGGGGCGCGTTCCGCGATCTCCCGCCTCAGGGCGGCGGCGGAGAAGCGCATGGTGGCGCCGCTCTCCAGATCCCCGTTGCCGGTGTCGCCGGACTCCTTCTCCTCCGGCTCCTCGGCAGACGCCGGGGAGCCGCTCTGGGCGAGGCTCGGCAGCGCGTTCGGTGACGCGGCGTCAGCCTCGGGCGCCTCGGTTGCCTTGGGCGCGCCCGGCTGCGGCTGCGGCTCGAAACCGCTCCCGACGGGAAGCCGGGGCACGGCGATCGGGCTCCCGGTCGGCGGGGGAAACGCCCCGGCTCCCTCCGGCACGGGCGGCGCGTACGGCCCGCCGGGCGCGGGAGCGGGCGGCGCGGGGAACGCGGCACCCGGAGCGGGGGGCGTGTACGGCGCACGGGGCGCGGGCGAGGCAGCGGCGGGAGGAGCAAGGGGCGCTCCCGGCTCAGGCGAGGCACCCGCGGGCGGCGTGAAGGGCGCCCCAGGCGCAGGAGCGGGAGGCGTGAAAGGAGCCCCCGGCGCGGGCGGCGTGAAGGGAGCACCAGACGCGGGCGCGGGCGGCGTGAAGGGAGCCCCCGGCGCGGGTGCAGGAGCAGGAGGCGTGAACGGCGCCCCCGGAGCAACGGCGGGCGGTGTGAACGGCCCCCCGGGCACCGGCGGCACAGGCGCCACCGGCGGAACCGAAGCCGCACCGAACCCAGCCCCGGACCCGGCATCGCCGCCGTTCCCGGCACCGCCCGCGCCCTGCGCCCCTGTACTCCCGGACGCAACGGCCCCCGGCTCGCTGCCCTGCGCCCCCGTACTCCCGGAGGCCACGGCCCCCGGCTCGCTGCCCTGCGGCACGGCCGAAGCCGCCGTACCGGCCACGTCCACCGCGTCACCGCCCGCCGCATCTTCCGCGTCCGGCGAGGCAGGCGAACTCGCCGCGTCCCCGGCCGCGTTCTGCGTGTACCAGGCAGGCGGCGCGTAGTCGAGGGTGAACTCGCCCGTCGTCTCGACGGCGGACGCCGCGTCGGGCTGGTCGTCGCCGGGCGTCGCCCAGCCCCCGCGGATCCCGTCCCGATCGCTGCTCACAGTTCCTCCTGGTGTGGTCGGTACCCGCATGCCGTGCCGGGGCGACCATGTCTCGTCTTCCGAAGCCTTCGAGGTCGTGTCCGAGGTCGTCCGATCCACCGGTTCTCCCCCTGGGGCGCCGACGCCCGGTCCACGGGTCTGGCGTCACGCCCGGACCCAGCCTAATCACCGCCTGCCGCACCCCGGCAGGCCCGTCCACCCCTGAGCACCTGACCACTGCGTCACAGCCTGCCCACCGATTCCGTACCCACCCCGGGGCACAGTGGACGAACCCGGTGAACAAAGCGGTCGATATCCGTGAACATCCCGAACATCGTGAACTTCCCCGGCCCGCACCGGTATTGACGCCCGAGCCGCCGTACCCACCCCGTGCCCACCACCGGCGGGCGGGCATAGTAAGGGGTTGATCATCCCCCGCCCACTTCCCCAACCACCCATAGAAAAGGACCTTTTCGCGTGAGCTTCGGCCCACCCCCGTCCATCTACACACAATCCGCACTGACCGCCGAGCAGCAGCAGAGCAAGCGCCGCAGGAAGCGTGTGCTCGGCGGGCTCTCCGTCGTCCTGGCCCTGGTGCTTGGCGTGGGCGGCTGGCTCTGGTGGGGCAGCGGCGGCGACCCGGGGCCCGACGACCCCAAGGCACCGGCCGCCGCCGGCGGTGGCCGCCTCGACGTGCGCGAGACGGTCGAGAAGCGGCCCGCCAACCAGCGCGGCGTCATGGGCTTCCGCTTCTCCGCCGACGACATGGCCCCCGGCGAGCGTCACGAGATGCCCGGCACCTGGGCCACCGACAAGATCCTTGCCAAGGGCATCAACCGCAGCCTGATCGGCTTCCGCATCGGCAAGGACGTGGCCGTCGGCGACGAGGAGTGGAAGCTCCGCCTCGACGGCCCGATCTGCGGCGTCACCCGCGATGTGACCGGCGAAAACCGTACGGCCGTGCTGTCCAGGGAGAGCGAGGACGCGAGCGCGCTGTGCAACCAGGTCGTCTTCGTCGACCTGGACGACGGCAGGAAGGTGTGGCAGCGCGAGGTCCCGGTCTCCAAGCTCGGCACCGGCAAGGGCAGCCCGAAGGAGAGCGGCGGCGGCCAGGACACGCCGGGCGTCGCCCTCGCCCACGGCACCGTGGCCGTCACCTGGGGCGGCGGCACCGACGCCTACTCCATGGACACCGGCAAGACCCGCTGGAGCGTCGAGTCCGACTCCGCGGACAAGTGCGAGCACCACGGCGCCGCGGGCGGCATTGGTCTGGTCGTGCGCCTCCAGTGCTGGACCGGCGACACGTACGACGGCCTCACGTACAAGGTGCGCGGCCTCGACCCGGACACGGGCGCGACCCGATGGACGTACAAGGTGGACGCGGGCATCCAGGACGTGCGCGTGCTGTCCACCGAGCCTCCCGTGCTCGCCGTCGCGGCCGCCGACATCGGCATCACGCACATCCTCGCCCTGGACGAGAAGGGCAAGCACCGCACCACCATCACACTGGCCACCGACGCCTACGTCGCGGAGTGCGCCGACGAGACCGATCTGCTCGCCACCGACGACTGCCCGACCGTCGTGGTCGGCGACGGACAGGTCTTCCTCACCACCTCCGAGCAGGGCGACACGATCCACAACTACAACTGGATCGTCGGCTTCGACCTGAGGACCGGGCGTACGACGGAGAAGTTCGAGTCGGGCCGCAACGCGCTGCTGCACCCGCTGCGGATGAGCGGCGACAAGCTCCTGGCCCTGCGCGACAGCAGCGACCACATCACGCCCATGGGCCTGGTCGCCCTCGACCCGCGCACCGGCGAGGAGTCGACCTACCTCTACTTCGACCTGCCCACCGAGGGCTGGACGCTCACCTCGACGGAACTGGCACACATCATCGTCGAGCACGGCCGCGTCTTCTTCGCCGCAAGGTCCGCCAGCGCCCCCGACAACGGGGACGGCAGCAAGTCCTGGGTCTGGCTGACCGTCGGCATCGAACCCGACGCGGCCCGCAAGAGGTAACCGCGCACGGGGTGGGGAGCCCCGCTTCCCACCCGCACGCGCGCGTGCGCTCACCGGCCGTACCGGCTCCGCGGCGGAGCTGAGACCCCATCCCGGCACGCAGGCACGCAGGCACGCAGGCACGCAGGCACGCACGCGCGTGCGCTCAAGCCCGGCCTCGCCCGGAGCCACGCGTGCTCACCCGGCCCTCGCCCGGAGCCGCGCGTGCGCTCAGGCCTGGCTCCGACCCGGAGCGGCGGCTCACCCTCGGGCCCTTGCCCGGAGCCGCGCGTGCGCTCAGCCCCGGCCCTCGCCCGGAGCCGCGCGTGCGCTCAGCCCCGGCCCTCGCCCGGAGCCGCGCGTGCGCTCAGCCCCGCCCCTCGCCCGGAGCCGCGCGTGCGCTCAGCCCCGGCCCTCGCCCGGAGCCGGCTCCAGATCGAACTCCCCGTCCCGCGCGCCCAGCACGAACGCCCGCCATTCCGCCTCCGTGTAGCGCAGCACGGTGGCGTGGTCGAGCGACGACCGCATGGCCACGGCCCCGCCGGGCAGATATGCGATCTCGACGCGCTCCTCATGGCCCTCGGTGCCCGGCGCGCTCTGCCACTCGACGCCGGAGATGTCGAGGGCGTACAGCTCGTCGCGCTCGCGCTCCTTGCGTGCCTTCACGGCCGCGTCCACTTCCTCCGCCATGCCGAGGCGCCCCTTTCCGACGTGCCTGTGATCCCGCAGGTCACCCTAGTGGCCGTACGCGCGCGTGGAGGGCGGTTCCCGGCCCCCGGCACAGACGCCCGCCGCCGGCTGGTACTCTGGGTGACGGCCGTTTGTGTACGCGCCCCTGGAATCCGTCGGCGTGTCCGGCGTTCCGGTGGCCGCGCCCAGCGGATCCCGCCTCCAGAGTTATGGAAGCTCCCTCGAGACGAAGACCGGGGGCACTCGGAGGCCTCACGAAGACCCATGAGGAGTACGCGTGTCGCTCGACGCCGCTACGAAGAAGCAGATCATCGCCGAGTTCGGTACCAAGGAGGGCGACACCGGCTCCCCCGAGGTCCAGGTCGCCATGCTGTCGCGTCGGATCTCCGACCTGACCGAGCACCTCAAGGCCCACAAGCACGACCACCACTCCCGCCGTGGTCTGCTGATCCTGGTCGGTCAGCGCCGTCGCCTGCTGCAGTACCTGGCGAAGAAGGACATCCAGCGCTTCCGTGCGCTGGTCGACCGCCTGGGCATCCGCCGCGGTGCGGCGGGCGCCAAGTAACACGCCTCGAAGGGAGCGGTTCCCGGAAAGATCGGGACCGCTCCCTTTGCCGTACGTCCGGAAACGTGCGGACTGTCACTACCCCTTTGTAGTGTGGTAGCACAACGCAATACGGACGACACGGCACAACAAAGAAGACGACACAGCTCAACAAAGAAGAGGAGAGGCGCACCAAGCCGCCGCCGGTCCTCGGTAGTGGCCCCCGGGGGGAAGCGAGCCCCGGGTGCTTCGATCGAAGACCGGCCCGCACCGCACGGAGCGCTTCTCCACCATCGTCCCCCTGCCACACGGGCAGCCCGGGACGAAGACGAGGAGAAATTGCTGGTGGAGAACGAGACCCACTACGCCGAGGCCGTCATCGACAACGGCTCCTTCGGCACCCGCACCATCCGCTTCGAGACGGGCCGCCTGGCCAAGCAGGCCGCCGGCTCCGCCGTCGCGTACCTGGACGACGACACCATGGTGCTGTCGGCCACCACCGCTTCCAAGAACCCCAAGGACCAGCTCGACTTCTTCCCCCTCACGGTGGACGTCGAGGAGCGGATGTACGCCGCCGGCAAGATCCCCGGCAGCTTCTTCCGCCGTGAGGGCCGTCCCTCCGAGGACGCGATCCTCACCTGTCGTCTGATCGACCGTCCGCTGCGCCCGTCCTTCAGGAAGGGCCTGCGCAACGAGATCCAGGTCGTCGCGACGATCATGGCCCTCAACCCCGACCACCTGTACGACGTCGTGGCGATCAACGCCGCGTCCGCGTCCACGCAGCTGGCCGGTCTGCCCTTCTCCGGCCCGATCGGCGGCGTCCGCGTCGCGCTGATCCGCGGTCAGTGGGTGGCCTTCCCGACGCACACCGAGCTCGAGGACGCCGTCTTCGACATGGTCGTCGCGGGCCGCGTCCTGGAGGACGGCGACGTCGCGATCATGATGGTCGAGGCCGAGGCCACCGACAAGACCATCCAGCTGGTCGAGGGCGGCGCCGAGGCGCCGACCGAGGAGGTCGTCGCCGCCGGTCTGGACGCCGCGAAGCCCTTCATCAAGGTGCTCTGCAAGGCCCAGGCCGACCTCGCCGCCAAGGCCGCCAAGCCGACCGGTGAGTTCCCCGTCTTCCTCGACTACCAGGACGACGTCCTGGAGGCGCTGTCCGCCGCCGTCCGCCCGGAGCTGACCTCCGCGCTGACCATCGCGGGCAAGCAGGACCGCGAGGCCGAGCTGGACCGCGTCAAGGCGCTCGCCGCCGAGAAGCTCCTGCCGGAGTTCGAGGGCCGCGAGAAGGAGATCTCCGCCGCGTACCGCTCCCTGACCAAGCAGCTCGTCCGCGAGCGCGTGATCAAGGAGAAGAAGCGCATCGACGGCCGTGGCGTCACGGACATCCGTACGCTCGCCGCCGAGGTCGAGGCCATCCCGCGCGTGCACGGCTCGGCGCTGTTCGAGCGTGGCGAGACCCAGATCCTGGGCGTCACCACCCTCAACATGCTCCGTATGGAGCAGCAGCTGGACACCCTCTCCCCGGTGACCCGCAAGCGCTACATGCACAACTACAACTTCCCGCCGTACTCCGTCGGCGAGACCGGTCGCGTGGGCTCCCCCAAGCGCCGCGAGATCGGCCACGGCGCCCTCGCCGAGCGCGCCATCGTGCCGGTCCTGCCGAGCCGCGAGGACTTCCCCTACGCGATCCGCCAGGTGTCCGAGGCCCTCGGCTCCAACGGCTCGACGTCCATGGGCTCGGTCTGCGCCTCCACCATGTCGCTGCTGAACGCCGGTGTGCCCCTCAAGGCCCCCGTCGCCGGTATCGCCATGGGCCTGATCTCCCAGGAGATCAACGGCGAGACGCACTACGTCGCCCTCACCGACATCCTCGGTGCGGAGGACGCCTTCGGCGACATGGACTTCAAGGTCGCCGGCACCAAGGAGTTCGTGACCGCCCTCCAGCTCGACACCAAGCTGGACGGCATCCCGGCCTCGGTCCTCGCCGCCGCCCTGAAGCAGGCCCGCGACGCGCGTCTCCACATCCTCGACGTGATGATGGAGGCCATCGACCGGCCCGACGAGATGTCCCCGAACGCACCGCGGATCATCACCGTGAAGATCCCGGTCGACAAGATCGGTGAGGTCATCGGCCCCAAGGGCAAGATGATCAACCAGATCCAGGAGGACACGGGCGCCGAGATCACCATCGAGGACGACGGCACGATCTACATCGGTGCCGCCGACGGCCCGGCCGCCGAGGCCGCCCGCGCCACGATCAACGGCATCGCCAACCCGACGATGCCCGAGGTCGGCGAGCGCTACCTGGGCACGGTCGTGAAGACGACCACCTTCGGCGCGTTCGTCTCCCTGCTCCCCGGCAAGGACGGTCTGCTGCACATCTCGCAGATCCGCAAGCTGGCCGGCGGCAAGCGCGTGGAGAACGTCGAGGACGTCCTCGGTGTGGGCCAGAAGGTCCAGGTCGAGATCGCCGAGATCGACTCCCGCGGCAAGCTCTCCCTCATCCCCGTGGTCGAGGGCGAGGAAGGCTCTGACGACAAGGACGACACCGACAAGTGACGTCTCGTAGCACCACGGCGACGGCCCGCACCTCCTCGGAGGCGCGGGCCGTCGCCCGTACCCAAACCCTGATCAAGGGCGTCAACGGCATCGGCACGGTGCGCAAGACGACCCTGCCCGGCGGCCTGCGCATCGTCACCGAGACCCTGCCTTCGGTCCGTTCCGCCACCTTCGGCATCTGGGCCCACGTCGGCTCCCGCGACGAGACCCCGGCCCTGAACGGCGCCACGCACTACCTGGAGCACCTGCTCTTCAAGGGCACCACCCGGCGCAGCGCACTGGACATCTCCTCCGCGCTCGACGCCGTCGGCGGCGAGATGAACGCCTTCACGGCCAAGGAGTACACGTGTTACTACGCGCGTGTGCTCGACACGGACCTGCCGCTCGCCATAGACGTGGTCTGCGACATGCTGACCGGCTCCCTCATCCTGGAGGAGGACGTCAACGTCGAGCGGGGCGCGATCCTCGAAGAGATCGCCATGACCGAGGACGACCCGGGCGACTGTGTGCACGACCTGTTCGCGCACACCATGTTCGGCGACAACCCCCTCGGCCGCCCGGTCCTCGGCACGGTCGACACGGTCAACGCCCTCAGCGCCGACCGCATCCGCCGCTTCTACAAGAAGCACTACGACCCCACGCACCTGGTCGTGGCCTGCGCGGGCAACATCGACCACAACAAGGTCGTACGACAGGTCCGCGCGGCCTTCGACAAGGCGGGCGCCTTCAAGGACTTCGACGCCCAGCCCATCGCCCCGCGCGACGGCCGGCGCGCCATCCGCACCGCGGGCCGCGTCGACCTCCTCGGCCGCAAGACCGAGCAGGCGCACGTCGTCCTCGGCATGCCGGGCCTGGCCCGCACCGACGACCGCCGCTGGGCCCTCGGCGTGCTCAACACCGCCCTCGGCGGCGGTATGTCCTCCCGCCTGTTCCAGGAGGTCCGCGAGAAGCGCGGCCTGGCCTACAGCGTGTACTCCTACACGTCCGGCTTCGCCGACTGCGGCCTGTTCGGCGTGTACGCCGGCTGCCGCCCCTCGCAGGTGCACGACGTGCTGAAGATCTGCCGCGACGAACTCGACCACGTCGCCCGGCACGGTCTGACCGACGAGGAGATCGGGCGTGCCATCGGTCAGCTGCGCGGCTCCACCGTCCTCGGCCTGGAGGACACCGGCGCGCTGATGAACCGCATCGGCAAGAGCGAGCTGTGCTGGGGCGAGCAGATGTCGGTCGACGACATGCTCGCCCGGATCGGCGCGGTGACCCCGGACGACGTCCGCGACATCGCCGGCGCCATCCTGGGACAGCGGCCCTCGCTGTCGGTCATCGGCCCGCTCAAGGACAAACAGGCGGCCCGACTGCACGACGCCGTGGCCTGACCCTGTCCGCCTCCGGAACATCCGACGTTAGGAAGCAACTGAGATGAGCAAGCTGCGCGTGGCGGTCCTCGGCGCCAAGGGCCGGATCGGCTCCGAGGCGGTACGGGCGGTCGAGGCCGCCGAGGACATGGAGCTGGTCGCCGCCCTCGGCCGCGGCGACCAGCTGGAGACGCTCGCGGAGACCGGCGCCCAGGTGGCCGTCGAGCTGACCACGCCGGACTCGGTGATGGCCAACCTGGAGTACTGCGTCGGGCACGGCATCCACGCCGTCGTCGGTACGACGGGCTGGACCGAGGACCGTCTCGCACAGCTGAACGGCTGGCTCGCCGACTCCCCGGCGACGGGTGTGCTGATCGCCCCGAACTTCTCCATCGGGGCCGTCCTGACCATGAAGTTCGCGCAGATCGCCGCGCCGTACTTCGAGTCGGTCGAGGTCGTCGAGCTGCACCACCCGAAGAAGGTCGACGCCCCCTCCGGCACCGCCACCCGCACCGCACAGCTCATCGCCGAGGCCCGCGCCAAGGCGGGCACGGCCCCGGCGCCGGACGCCACGGAGACGGCCCTGGACGGCGCGCGGGGCGCGGACGTCGACGGCATCCCCGTCCACTCCGTCCGCCTGCGCGGCCTGCTGGCCCACCAGGAGGTCCTGCTGGGCGGCGAGGGCGAGACCCTGACCGTCCGCCACGACTCCCTGCACCACAGCAGCTTCATGCCGGGCATCCTGCTGGGCGCCCGCCGGGTGGTGACGACTCCGGGTCTGACCTTCGGCCTGGAGCACTTCCTGGACCTGGGCTGAGGAATCACCGATGCGCGCGAAGCTCTCCTACGCCGTCACGGCAGCCGTCCTGGTCGTCTACTTCGTCCTGGCCGGCAGCCGTGGCGTGATGCTCATCCGGTCCGGCACGCTCCTCACCGTCACCTTCGGCGTGGCGGTGCTGATCCTGCCGGTCATCGGCGTGTGGTTCCTGTGGAAGAACACCCAGTTCGTCCGCAGGGCCAACGCCCTCGCCGCCGAACTCGACGCCGAGGGCGGCCTGCCCGTGGACGAGCTCCGGCGCACGCCCAGCGGTCGTGTCGACCGGGACTCCGCCGACGAGGTGTTCGCCCGCCGCAAGGCCGAGACGGAGGCCGCCCCGGAGGACTGGCGGACCTGGTTCCGGCTGGCCGTCGCCTACCACGACGCCCGCGACACCCCGCGCGCCCGCAGGGCGATGCAGCGCGCCATCGCCCTGCACGACGGCCGCGCCGTCCAGGCGGCCTGAACGCCGTACGCCGAAGGGGCCGGCCCGCGTCCACCGCGGGCCGGCCCCTTCACGCGTGTCGGCCGGTGACGGCCGCCGGGCTCAGCCCCGCCGGTACTCCGCGGCCCACGCCTCGATCGTGTCGGCCGCGCGGTCGAAGGCCGCGAAGCGGCCGAGGAAGTCGGCGTTGTGCGTGGTCATCAACGGCGGCAGATCGGAGGCGGCCCGCTCCCGCAGGGCCGGCACGAGCGCCTGGCCCTGCACGGTGCGGGGCAGACCGAGCCAGCGCACCGGCTGCTGCACCGTGCGAACCGAGTCGACCCGGTTCCAGCCGATCGTGCGCGTGGCGAAGAAACTCACCAGGCGTAGCCCGCGGGCGCTCACCCAGACGCCCATCCGCAGCAGCCGCAGGGCCCCGACGATGATCGCCAGGGCGATGCCGAAGACGACGCCCGCGCCGCCGAACGTTCCGGTCAGCGCGATGATGACCGCCGCGAACAGCACGAACGAGGCGAGCATCAGGCAGACCGCAGCCGCGCCCACCCGCCAGGGACCGGGCCGGTAGGGGCGCCGCCAACGGTCGCGGTCGTCGAAGGGCAGCGCGACATCGTCAGCCGCCTCGAAGGCACGGTCGGCCGTCAGGAAGGGCAGGGGCACGGCTGGTCCTCACTCGATCCACGCAGGGGCAGTGCCCGGTGAGGCTATCGACCCCGGTCCACCCTCACCACCCTCGGGGGGCCGGATGGGGTCAGCGGGCCTGTGCGGCCTGGGACTGCCGCGTCCCGTCGGCGTGCTCGATCGACAGCGCCGGCATACCGAGGACCACGGCACCCACCAGCGCGCCGACGATCGTGGCCCCCAGCAGCCAGCGCCCGGCTATCTCCCTGGCCGAGGCCCGCTGCCGGGCCGGGGTAGCGACATTGCTGTGGAACATCGGGGTGCGGTTCCTTTCGGGACAGTTCGAACGAATCACGCTCACCGGTACAGACGAGCGAGAGTCGCGGAAGGTGCCCGCTTCTCCGCAATTCGCAGAACTCCGCCCGGACCCGGACCGAACACCCGGCTGTCAGTGCGGAGCCGTAGAGTGGGCGCCGCCCAGAGAAGTGATGGAAGGACCCCCCGAGCCGTGACCGACACCCCCGTCGACGATCTCAAGCCCAGTTTCCGCAGTGACGTCACCGTCGAGCTGGTCAAGCACAGCGTGGCCGACTCCGACGTGCTGTGGGCCGCCCGTGTCTCCACCACCGGCGAGCAGTCCCTGGAGGAGCTGCAGCAGGACCCCGCGCGTTCCAAGGGCCTGATCAACTACCTGATGCGGGACCGGCACGGCAGCCCCTTCGAGCACAACTCGATGACCTTCTTCATCAGCGCCCCGATCTTCGTGTTCCGCGAGTTCATGCGGCACCGCGTGGGCTGGTCCTACAACGAGGAGAGCGGGCGCTACCGGGAGCTCCAGCCCGTGTTCTACGTCCCCGACGACTCCCGCAAGCTGGTCCAGGAGGGCCGCCCGGGCAAGTACCAGTTCGTCGAGGGCACCCAGGCGCAGCAGGAGCTCACCGGCCGCGTCATGGAGGACTCGTACCGCCAGGCCTACGAGGCCTACCAGGAGATGCTCGCCGCGGGCGTCGCCCGTGAGGTCGCCCGAGCCGTGCTCCCCGTCGGCCTGTTCTCCTCGATGTACGCCACCTGCAACGCCCGGTCGCTGATGCACTTCCTCGGCCTGCGCACGCAGCACGAGCTGGCCAGGGTGCCGTCCTTCCCGCAGCGCGAGATCGAGATGGTGGGCGAGAAGATGGAAGCCGAGTGGGAGAGGCTGATGCCGCTCACCCACGCGGCCTTCAACGCCAACGGCCGCGTGGCCCCGTAACGCACACGGTTTCCCCGTCCGGCACAGATGTACGGATCAGCCGCACGAAGTGTCCGTATTGCGGCATTTGGAGAAGTTCATCTAGCCTGATCAAACGGACCCGGCACTGCTTGAACCCCCGAGCAGGCAGTGCCGGGCTCCGCCTTTGTCATGACTTTTCGCTCCCCCCGAGGGCAGACCGCGCCTTGAGCAACGAGTAGCGTGTAACCCATGGCTCCGACCTCCACTCCGCAGACCCCCTTCGGGCGGGTCCTCACCGCCATGGTCACGCCGTTCACGGCGGACGGCGCACTCGACCTCGACGGCGCACAGCGGCTCGCTACCCACCTGGTGGACGCAGGCAACGACGGCCTGGTCATCAACGGCACCACCGGTGAGTCCCCGACCACCAGCGACGCGGAGAAATCGGACCTCGTACGAGCCGTACTGGAGGCGGTCGGCGACCGCGCCCACATCGTGGCCGGAGTCGGCACCAACGACACCCACCACAGCGTCGAGCTGGCCAAGGCCGCCGAGAAGACGGGCGCCCACGGCCTCCTGGTCGTCACCCCGTACTACAACAAGCCCCCGCAGGAGGGCCTGTACCGGCACTTCACGACCCTCGCCGACGCCACCGAGCTGCCGGTCATGCTCTACGACATCCCCGGCCGCAGCGGCGTCCCGATCGACACCGAGACGCTCGTCCGCCTCGCGCAGCACCCGAGGATCGTCGCGAACAAGGACGCCAAGGGCGACCTCGGCCGCGCCAGCTGGGCCATCGCCCGCTCCGGCCTCGCCTGGTACTCCGGCGACGACATGCTCAACCTGCCCCTGCTCTCCGTGGGCGGGGTCGGCTTCGTCTCCGTCGTGGGCCATGTCGTCACCCCCGACCTGCGCACCCTGGTCGAGGCCTACACGTCGGGCGACGTACAGAAGGCCACGGAGATCCACCAGAAGCTGCTCCCCGTCTACACCGGCATGTTCCGCACCCAGGGCGTCATGACCACCAAGGCCGCGCTCGCCCTCCAGGGCCTGCCCGCCGGCCCGCTGCGCGCCCCCATGGTCGAGTGCTCGCCGGAAGAGGTGGCCCAGCTCAAGATCGATCTTGCCGCCGGCGGGGTACAGCTCTGACAACGGACTTCGCGGAACCACACCGCGCGCAAAGACTTCACAACTGAATAGCGGGCCACCGGTGCCCGCACCCGACATCGCAACGACAACTGCTTCTGCACGAACGTCACGCGCGCCACGTGCCTCACCGGTACGTGGCGCGCGTGGTGAGGAGAGTCTTTTGAGTCATCCGCACCCTGAACTCAGCCCGCCCCCGCCGCTTCCCGAAGGCGGCCTACGGGTCACCCCGCTCGGCGGCCTCGGCGAGATCGGCCGAAACATGACGGTCTTCGAGTACGGCGGCCGCCTGCTGATCGTCGACTGTGGAGTGCTCTTCCCCGAGGAGGAGCAGCCCGGAATCGACCTGATCCTGCCGGACTTCTCGTCCATCCGGGACCGCCTCGACGACATCGAGGGCATCGTCCTGACCCATGGCCACGAGGACCACATCGGCGGCGTGCCCTTCCTGCTGCGCGAGAAGCCGGACATCCCGCTGATCGGCTCCAAGCTGACCCTCGCCCTGATCGAGGCCAAGCTCCAGGAGCACCGCATCCGCCCCTACACCCTCGAAGTGGCCGAGGGACAGCGCGAGCGCGTCGGCCCCTTCGACTGCGAGTTCATCGCGGTCAACCACTCCATCCCGGACGCCCTGGCCGTCGCGATCCGCACCCCGGCCGGCATGGTGGTCCACACGGGCGACTTCAAGATGGACCAGCTCCCGCTGGACAACCGCCTCACGGACCTGCACGCCTTCGCCCGGCTGAGCGAGGAGGGCATCGACCTCCTGCTCAGCGACTCCACCAACGCCGAGGTCCCGGGCTTCACCGCGCACGAGCGCGACATCTCCAACGTGCTGCGCCAGGTCTTCGGCGGCGCCCGCAAGCGCATCATCGTGGCGAGCTTCGCCAGTCACGTGCACCGCATCCAGCAGATCCTGGACGCCGCCCACGAGTACGGTCGCCGCGTCGCCTTCGTGGGCCGCTCGATGGTCCGCAACATGGGCATCGCCCGTGACCTGGGCTACCTCAAGGTCCCGCCGGGCCTGGTCGTGGACGTCAAGACCCTCGACGACCTCCCGGACCACCAGGTGGTGCTGGTGTGCACGGGCTCCCAGGGCGAACCGATGGCCGCCCTGTCCCGCATGGCCAACCGCGACCACCAGATCCGCATCGTCGAGGGCGACACGGTCATCCTCGCCTCGTCGCTCATCCCGGGCAACGAGAACGCGGTCTACCGCGTGATCAACGGCCTCACCCGCTGGGGCGCCAACGTCGTCCACAAGGGCAACGCCAAGGTCCATGTCTCGGGTCACGCCTCGGCCGGCGAGCTGCTGTACTTCTACAACATCTGCCGCCCGAGGAACCTCATGCCGGTTCACGGCGAGTGGCGCCACCTCCGGGCGAACGCCGAGCTGGGCGCCATGACCGGTGTCCCGCACGACCGCATCGTCATCGCCGAGGACGGCATCGCCGTCGACCTCATCGAGGGCAAGGCCAAGATCTCGGGCAAAGTCCAGGCGGGTTACGTCTACGTCGACGGCCTCTCCGTCGGCGATGTGGGCGAGCCGGCCCTCAAGGACCGCAAGATCCTCGGCGACGAGGGCATCATCTCGGTCTTCGTGGTGATCGACTCCTCCACCGGGAAGATCACCGGCGGCCCGCACATCCAGGCCCGTGGCTCCGGCATCGAGGACTCCGCCTTCGGGGACGTCATCCCGAAGATCACGGAGATTCTGGAGCGCTCGGCCCAGGACGGCGTGGTGGAGCCCCACCAGCTCCAGCAGCTGATCCGCCGCACCCTCGGCAAGTGGGTCTCCGACTCGTATCGGCGCAGGCCGATGATCCTGCCGGTCGTCGTCGAGGTCTGACCCCCGACGGCCCACCGAAAGCGCCAAGTTGGAGCGGGGCGCCTCGATTTGCATCGGGGCGCCCCGCTCCAGTACGTTTACGGCTCCACCGCGAAGGGAACCCGAGCGCCTTGTGCGCCCGACATCGTGTCCCGGAGGGGGTGGGAATTCCGACTCAGAATCTCTGATAAAGTCGGAGCCGCCGGAAAGGGAAACGCGGAAGCGAAACCCTGGAAAGCACCGAGGAAATCGGATCGGAAAAAGATCTGATAGAGTCGGAAACGCAAGACCGAAGGGAAGCGCCCGGAGGAAAGCCCGAGAGGGTGAGTACAAAGGAAGCGTCCGTTCCTTGAGAACTCAACAGCGTGCCAAAAGTCAACGCCAGATATGTTGATACCCCGTCTCCAGCATCAGCTGGGACGAGGTTCCTTTGAAATAACACAGCGAGGACGCTGTGTGCGAGAGGATTATTCCTCCTCTCGCACCGCTCTCGTGGTGTTCAACCGGATTACCGGTAAACATTCACGGAGAGTTTGATCCTGGCTCAGGACGAACGCTGGCGGCGTGCTTAACACATGCAAGTCGAACGATGAAGCCCTTCGGGGTGGATT